>NZ_JBSFDW010000006.1:23386-273128 GCF_053594115.1 Streptomyces sp. NPDC001970
GCGTCGCGGGACTCAGCCGGCTCCGGCTCGGTGGCGGGCTCCGCGTCCGCCTGTGGGGCGGTTTCGGTGCCGGTGTCGGTGGCCACGTGGTCCTTGGCGGGCTTCGCGTCGCGGGACTCAGCCGGCTCCGGCTCGGTGGCGGGCTCCGCGTCCGCCTGTGGGGCGGTTTCGGTGCCGGTGTCGGTGGCCACGTGGTCCTTGGTGGGCTTCGCGTCGCGGGACTCAGCCGGCTCCGGCTCGGTGGCGGGCTCCGCGTCCGCCTGCGGGGCGGCCTCGGCGTCCGTGGTCGCGCGATCCTCGGCGGGCTCCGGTTCCCCGGAGGGGGTGACGGCGTGCTCGCCCCCGTCCGCCGTCACCTGCTCGGTCGTGTGCGCCGATTCCTCCGTCGTCCTCGCCGACGGGATCGCCGCGCGCGGCGTCGGGTTGTCGAAGGACGCCGCCACGAGGTCCGCCGCGCGATCCTCCGGGGAGGCGGTCCCGTCGGGGGCCTCGGCCTGGGACGGGACGGCGGCGGGGGCCTGGGTCGTTGTCGAGGCGGCCGAGGACGACGGCTCCGTACGCTCGCGTCCGAACACCTTGCGCAGCAAGCTCCGAATGCCCATGGGCGAGGCCTTTCGCGTGATTTGGGTGCGATCCATGTCCGGTCCGAGGACGTTGGGGCGGCAGCCCCGCATCCCTGGCCACGACGGACACGTAAGGTTAGCGGCCGCCCGCGCGTGAGCTCGGCAACCCCCTCCGGTGTCAAGGCCGCCCCGGTCGACCCGCATTCATTCCGTGTTCACTTGACCGCCGCCGCAGTGCACATGTGTGCCCCTAGCGTCGCGGCCGGACATATTCCGACACGATGTCGGCGCAGAGTGCGCCGAGAGGTCTGGGGGAAGAAGTGCGCAAACTGCTGCCGCTCCTGGGTACGAACCACGCGGGCGGCCGGTCCGCCCTCACCTGCCGTTACCGCTGTGGTGACGCCTGCTTCCACGAGGTGCCGAACACCAGTGGAAACGAGTACGCCGGCGACATCATCGCCGGTGCGCTCTCCCGCCGTTCCATGATGCGCGCCGCCGCCGTCGTGACCGTCGCCACCGCCGCGGGCGGTGCCGTCGTCACGCAGGGCGCGTCGCCCGCGCAGGCGGCGACGGCCGCCGCCGCTGCCGGCACCAGCCACGGCAGCACCGGTTCCGGCGCCCGTGGTCTCCGCTTCACACCGGTCGCGCCGAACACCGCCGACCAGGTGACCGTTCCTGAGGGTTACACCCAGAATGTCGTCATCCGCTGGGGTGAGCCCATCCTCCGCGGCGCCCCGGCCTTCGACGCCGACAAGCAGACCGCCAAGGCGCAGGCCGGCCAGTTCGGTTACAACAACGACTTCCTGAGCCTGCTCCCGCTGCGCGAGCACGGCCGCCAGGTCCTCGTGGCCAACCACGAGTACACGGACGAAGTCCTGATGTTCAAGGGCTACGACCCGGCCAACCCCACCCGCGAGCAGGTCGAGATCGCCTGGGCGGCCCACGGCCTCTCCGTCGTCGTGGTCCAGGAGGAGCGCAAGAGCGGCAAGCTCACGCCCGTCACCCGCCACTGGCTCAACCGCCGCCTCACCGCGACGAGCGAGTTCCGTCTCACCGGCCCGGCCGCGGGCAGCGATCTGCTCAAGACCTCCGCCGACCCGACCGGCACCAAGGTCCTCGGCACGCTCAACAACTGCGCCGGCGGCACCACTCCCTGGGGCACCACGCTCCACGGCGAGGAGAACTTCAACCAGTACTTCGCCAACGGCACCAGCGCCACCGACAAGCGCTACGGCCTCGGCACCGGCGCCACCGAGCGCAAGTGGGAGCGCTTCGACAAGCGCTTCGACGCCGCCCAGGAGCCCAACGAGTCGCACCGCTTCGGCTGGGTCGTCGAGCTCGACCCCTACGACCCCGACTCCACGCCCCGCAAGCGCACCGCCCTCGGCCGCTTCAAGCACGAGGCCGCGCAGCCCCGCCTCACTCGTGACGGCCGCCCGGTCGTCTACATGGGCGACGACGAGCGCTTCGACTACTTCTACAAGTTCGTCTCGTCGAAGCGGATGAAGAAGGGCGACTCGCGCGCCGCCCGCGAGCACAACCTCACCCTGCTCGACGAGGGCACCCTGTACGTCGCCAAGCTCACCGGCGACTCCCCGGCCGCCGAGATCGACGGCACCGGCAAGCTCCCGAACGACGGCGAGTTCGACGGCGCCGGCGTGTGGATCCCGCTGGCCACCGGCGATGTCTCGCACGTCGAGGGCATGACCGCCGAGGAGGTGTACGTCTTCACCCGCCTCGCCGGTGACAAGGTCGGCGCCACCAAGATGGACCGCCCCGAGGACGTCGAGCCGAGCCCCCGCACCGGACGCGTGTACGTCGCGCTGACGAACAACACCGACCGCGGCAAGCCCGGCAAGGCCGGCGCGGACGAGGCCAACCCGCGCAACCTCAACAAGCACGGCCAGATCCTCGAGCTCGCCGAGCACTGGGACGACCCGACGAGCGACGGTTTCGCCTGGCGGCTCTTCCTGGTCGCGGGTGACCCGGAGGACCCGGCCACGTACTTCGCGGGCTACCCCAAGGAGACGGTCAGCCCGATCTCCTGCCCGGACAACGTGGCCTTCGACCCGCACGGCAACCTGTGGATATCCACCGACGGCGCCCAGCTCGGCTCGCACGACGGCCTGTTCGGTGTCGCCACACAGGGCGAGCGGCGCGGTGAGCTGAAGCAGTTCCTCACCGTTCCGAAGGGCGCCGAGACCTGCGGTCCGATCATCCAGGACCGCCGCGTCATCGTCGCCGTGCAGCACCCGGGCGAGCTCGACGGCGCGACCGTCGAGAAGCCCGCGTCGGTGTGGCCCGACGGACCGGGCAAGATCGTGCGCCCGTCGGTTGTCGCCGTCTACCGCAAGGACGGCCGCGACATCGGCGTCTGACTCCAGTGACCCCCGTGGGCCCGGCCGCTCCCGCCGGGCCCACGGGGAGGAGCCCGCGCCCACCGCAAGGCGTCAGTCGAGACCCGTCGCCTTGCGGAAGCGTACGAACTGCTCCGCCGGGTCGCCCGTGTACGACCACGGCACCCGCGCCGCCCGCGTGCCCAGCATCCCGAACAGTCCGCGGGCGAGCTCCGTCTCCCCGGCGTAACAGGCCGCGTGCGTCAGATAGTTGAGTTCGGGGATCTCCTCCGGGAGCACGGGGCCGTTCTCCCGGCCGCCGATCCACCGCTCCCAGGTGCGCCGCACCTCCGTCACGGCCAGCTCGTGCTTCCAGTGCTGGCCGTAGTCCGGGGAGTCCCCGTGCCTGCGGCCGCGGCCCAGGGAGCCCTCGGCGACGTACCGGAACTCCTCCACGCGCGCGATCTGCACCAGGACCGGGAGCGGGGATCCGGACGGCGCCGCGCCCGCCGCGTCACGCGCGACGTCGTACATCGCGCCGTGGGTGCCGTGCCACCGCGCCGACCAGTAGCGCAGCAACTGCACATGCCCCTCGACGTTGTCGGGGTCGCGACGGCGCAACTCGTCCCACCAGCCGCGCAGTTCGCGCCGCCCCACCCCGCCCTCGTACAGCCGGGCCACCGTCAGCAGCGACACCCAGGGCATCGGGTCGGCCGGCGCCGACTCCGCCGCGCCGAGGCAGACCATCACCGCCACGTCGAGCCGGGCTCGGTCGATCCCGGCGCCCCGGCCCGCCGCGATGGCCTGGTCGAAGACCCTGACCACCTCGGTCGCGGCGCGCAGCACGGCCGCGTCCGGGTTGTCGGGTTCGGCCGCGCGCCACGCCTCGACCGCCGACGAACCCGCCGCCGCATGCGACAGCTGGCGCACCCGGTGCGTGCGGCGCGGCCAGTCGGCGCCGGTGGCGTGCAGCAGATCCCGTACGCCCTGCCAGCGGCCGATCACGATGTCGTGGCGGGCCTCGGTGAGCGCGCGGTCGCCGGAGTCGGGGTCGAAGACGGGCTCGAAGCGGCGGCGAGCAGCGGCCATGGGGGGTGCCTGCTTTCTCGGGTCCCCCCACGCCGCAGGGCGTAGGGGGAGGTCTGCCTACTGCTGGGGGTGTTCAGAAGTCGGTGGCCAGGGCGTCGCGGGCGGCATCGGGGCGGCCCGATGCGGCATCCGCGTACGGCTGCTCCACCTCGATCGCGCGGACCGCGTCGAGCTTCGCCGGCCGGTAGTAGGCGCTCCCCCGCCGCCAGTACCAGAGCATCGGCACCAGGCCGACCCCCAGCCCGCCCAGACCGATCGCGATCGCGACGCCGCTGAGCTCGCTGAGCGAGGCGAAGAACGTCCAGAACATGAAAGCGGCGCCGAGGAGCGGCCACAGCCCGCCGAGGAGGAAGTTTGACACCGTTGTCAGCAGCATCTTGCGGTACGCGACGACCGCGGCGACTCCCGCGAGGCCGTAGTAGACGGCGATCTGCAGCGAGATCGCGCTGACCGCGTCGCTGAGGATCTGGCCGACCGAGCCGAGGGCGGTCGCGGCGGCGAACATCGCGAGGGCCACCACCCCGACGACGGCGATCGCCACCCAGGGCGTGTTCCAGCGGCGGTGCACCGTGCCGAGCGCGGGCGGCATCGTACGGTCGCGGCCCATCGCGAAGAGCGAGCGCGTGACCTGGATCAGGGTCGTCTCCAGCGTCGCAACCGTCGACAGCATCACTGCGACGATCAGGAGTTTTCCGCCGACGCCGGGCCAGATCTCGTCGCCGAGCACGCCGAGGACGTTTCCGCTGCCTTCTTGGATCTGCTCGGAGCTGAGGATGACGTTCACGGCGATCGTGACGGCCTCGAAGAGCAGGAAGACCACACCGACGCCGACGAGGGCGGCGAGCCCCGCGGTCCTGCGGCTGTTACGGGTCTCCTCGCTGAGGTTGCTGGTGACGTCCCAGCCCCAGTAGTAGAACGCGGCGATCAGGGCGCCCGAGGCGAAGCCGGAGGCCCCGTCGAAGTGCGAGAAGCCCAGCCAGGACCAGTCGAAGGCGTGCGCGGCGCCCTTGTGCAGCAGGGCCGCGAGGAGGAAGAGCACGAGGAGGACCAGCTCGACGCCGGTCATCAACAGCTGCGCCCTTACGGTCAGCCGGGCGCCGCCGAGGACGACGAGCAGCATGACGAGGAACCAGCCGGCACCGACGACCGTGGCGAGCAAGGTGTTGTCGGCGAGGCCCGGGTCGAAGAGCGCGAGGGTCATCGCGCCGGCCGGCAGTGAGCCGGCCACCATGAAGATCGTCGCGGAGACGACCAGGGCCCAGCCGGAGAGAAAGCCGAGGAAGGGGTGGAGTGTGCGGCCCACCCAGGAGTAGCTCGCTCCCGCGTTGACGTCTATCCGCCCGAGGCGGCTGAACGCCAGGACGATGCCGAACATGGGTATCGCGCAGTACAGGAGCGCGGCGGGGCTCGCCAGCCCGGCGGCTCCGGCCAGGACCGCGGTGGTGGCGGCGAGCGAGTACGCGGGAGCGCTGCCCGCGATGGCCATCACGATCGTGTCGAACGTACCGAGGACATTGGGCTGGAGCCCTCTGCCGGAGTTGCTGCTCATCGAATGTCCTTGTGTGGCAGGGCATATGGCGATGTATCAGGATTCGTTCGCCGAGCTGAAGCGATCCTTCCGCGCCCGGGGGACGGAGCGCATCGTAGTCCTCCCACGTACAGTCGGTCGTATGGCGGATCACGAAGGGCCCGCGGGGCCGGCAGGGGCCGAGGGGACCGTACGGGTCGACAGCTGGATCTGGTCCGTTCGGCTCACCAAGACCCGCTCCCAGGCGGCGGCGGCCTGCCGCGGCGGCCATGTCCGCGTGAACGGCGAGCGCGTCAAGCCCGCGCATGCGCTGACGACGGGGGACGAGGTGCGGCTGTTCCACGCGGGGCGGGAGCGGATCGTCGTCGTTTCGCGGGTGATCCGCAAGCGGGTGGGCGCGCCCGCGGCGGTGAAGTGCTATGTGGACAACAGCCCGCCGCCTCCGCCGCGCGAGCTCGTGGCGCCGATGGGCGTCCGCGACCGCGGCGCGGGCCGCCCGACGAAGCGCGACCGCCGCGACCTGGACCGCCTGCACGGGCGCCCGGGGTAGGCGCCGCGACCCCCGCGCGGGCGTGCAGGGTACCGCCGGGCGGGGCGGGCGTCCGACGAAGCGCGACCGCCGCGACCTGGACCGCCTGCACGGGCGCCCGGGGTAGGCGCCGCGGCCCCCGCGCAGGGCGTGCACGGTACCGCCGGGCGGGGCGGGCGTCCGTCCTCGCCCCCGTGCTGTCCTGAGGCGCCGGACGGGCTGGAAACGCCTCGGTGCTGTTCTCCTGCGCCGGAGGGCTGGGAATGCCCGCGGTGCCGCCGGGCGGGGTGGGGGTGTCTCTCCTCAAGCGCCGAACGGGCTGTAAGGGTGCCCCTGTGCTGTCCTCGCGCGCTGGACGGGCTCAGTGTGCGGGTGCGGGCCGGTGGGTCGGTGGTGCCCACCCTTCCCCAGGGCTTTGCCCGGGGATGCTCCCATCGCTGCGGAGTCCCGGAAATTCATCCTCTCCGGCGTTTGAGGAGCGGGGATCCGAGGGCGGAGCCCCCGGGAGCGGGTCCGGGGCGAAGCCCCGGCGGGGGCTGGGGGCTCACCCCCGGTTCGGGAAGGGGCGGGGCAGGGAGAAGGCCCCCCGCAGGCGCCCCTAGCCGCCGCGGGGCGACGCGATGGCACGGGCTGCCGTCACTTCCTGGCGGAGCGCGGAGAGGACGCTGCGCTCGTCGCCGTGGAGGTCGGCCCGTACCTCGTAGAGCTCCTTGCTGGAGCGGAGGCCGTCGGACAGTTCGCGCAGGTGGTGGACGACCTCCGCGACCTCCGCGGGGGCAGGGGGCGGCGCCCCGTGCCTGACGCGGACCCGCGCCGCGGTCGTCGCGTCGGCGATGCGCTCGACGGCGACGACGAGCGGCCACCACGCGGTCGCACGGGTCCCGGTCGGCGGCGGCTCGGTCAGGGCCCGCTGGAATTCGCAGCGCACGGCGGAGAGCTCCCGGTACAGCCGCCGTCGCGACCGCGCGCGCATCCCCTGGCCGGCGTCCGCCGCGAAGGACAGCTCCACGTAGCGGGCCGCGTCCGCGACGGCGTCGGCGAGCCGGTCGCCGATGCGCGTGTGCCAGCTCTCCGGCCACAGCAGATAACCCGCGACCAGCGCGATCGCACAGCCGATGAGGCTGTCGACGAGCCGCGTCAGGATCAGGCCGGTGCCCTGCCGGTTGATCAGGTCGGAGAGGAGCAGGATCACGGGGGTGATCGCCGCGGTCTGGAAGGCGTACCCCTTCGCCGAGAACGCCGGGATGAGCGCGCCGAGCACCATCATCACCGGCACGTCCCACCACCCCCGCGGCACCTCCGCCAGCACGGCCGCGGCCACCACCAGCCCCGCCGCCGTGCCCAGACCCCGCGCGACGGCCCGCGAGAAGACCGAGCCGAAGTCGGGCTTGAGGACGAAGGTGACGGTCAGCGCGACCCAGTACGAGCGGTCCAGCGCGACCAGCGAGACCAGGGCCTGGGCGAGGCCGATGCACAGGGCGAGCCGGAGCCCGTAGCGCCAGGAGGCCTCGGAGAGCAGCACGTTGCGGGCAGTGCGGCGGGCCCGGATGCGCAGGGCGGCGGGGCGGCCGAGACGGTCGTCCACGTTGTTCGGGTCCGGGTCGGCCGCGTGGACGACCGTGGCCGCGTGGCGCACGGCCTCGTCCACGGCCCGTTCGGCGGTGGTGCGGGGAGGCGGCAGAGCGAGGCCGGGGTCGCCGGTGCGGCCCTCCTCGACGGCATCCGCGAGGGTCCTCACGGCGGCGGGGACCGCTGCGGGCACCGGGCGTCCCCGCTGATGGGCGGCCGGGGCGGCCTCGACGACGGGGATGACGGCGTTGAGCTGTGCGAGCAGCCGTGTGAGGGACGGGTTGCGGCCGTGGTCGCGGGTGCGGCGGGCGAGCATCACGTCGTAGGTGGTGTTGAGCGATTCGGTGGCCGCCTGCCGGCGGGTGTCGTAGGTGCCGATGTCGCCGCCCGCCGCTTCGAGGAGGTCGGCGACCGCGCGATAGGTGGCGGCGACCGCCGCCCGCTCGGGCACGCCGCCGCGCAGCGGCCAGCCGAGGAGGGCGAGCGCGAGGACCACGCAGCCGCCCAGGGCGAGCAGCAGCGGCGCCATCCACCAGGGGCCGGGCAGCGGCAGGCCGGACCCGACCACCGCGTTGAGCAGCAGCAGCAGACCGGACACGGAGGCGACCGCACCGATCGACGAGATCATCCCGGAGACGAGCGCGACGAAGGTGAGGACGCCGACGGCGAGCCAGCCCTGGCCGTACACGAGTGTGCCGAGGGTGACGCCGACGGCGCCGAAGAGCTGCGGGACCGCGATGTTGAAGATCCGCATCCGGTACGCGTCAGCGGTGTCGCCGATCACCCCGGTCAGGGCGCCCATCGACACGAGTGCCCCGTACACCGGCCGGCCGGTGGCGAAGCCGACCGCGAGGGGCGCCGACAGCGCGACGGACGCACGGACCACGGCGGCCCAGGGGATGGGCGCGGGCTGCGGGCGCAGGCCCCTGACCAGCCACGGGGGCGGGGAGAGCGGTCCGCGTTCCTGCGCCATACGGTCAGCCTCCGTGCAGTTCGAGGCGTACGAGCAGGGCACGGTGGTCGGTGTCGGCGAAGTCGAGGATCCTGGCGTCCAGGACCCCGAAGTCGTCGCTGACCAGCACGTGGTCGATCTGCGCGCCGAAAGGACGGGGGCTCGTCGCGGGCCAGGTGGGGGTGCGGAAGGCCCCGGCGACGCGGGCGCTGTCGTGCAGGGCCCCGGCGTCGAGGATGCCGCGGAAGGCGGCGTGGTCCTGGGTGGCGTTGAAGTCGCCCGCGAGGATCGTGGGCGTGCCCCTGCTGTCGGCGGCGTACGCGCGCACCCGGCCGAGGTCCTCGCGCCAGGACCCGATGCCGCCGGGGATGGGCGGCAGCGGATGTGCGAGCTGCAACCGGACCGCCCGGCCCCCGATCCGCGCCTCGGCCCCCGGCATGGCCAGCTCGCCGGGAATGCCCGGGCTGTTCCTGAGCGGATGGACGGAGAGGATCGCGGAGCCATGGGCGAGATCGCCCTCGACGACGTGCCGGTACGGGTAGTCGGCGCGCGGGATCCGGGCGGCGAGGGCGTCGCTGCAGGCGCGGGCGCACTCCTGGACGAACACCAGGTCCGGCTTCTCCCGGCGGACGGTGTCGATGAGGTCCAAGGCGGCCTGCCCGAACTCCACGTTCGCTGTGAGCACCCGGAGTTGGGCGACGGCGGGGCCGCGCGGGTGGGTCGCTCCCGCCCCGTACGGCCGCACGTACCAGCCCGTCACGGCCAGGACCACGACCGCGCACACGACGAGCACGCGGTGCCGGGCCAGCGCGGCGAGGAGCAGGGCGAGCCCGGCGGGCACCAGCAGCCAGGGCAGGAACGCGAGGAGCTGCGGAACGGGCGTGTACGCGTCCACTCCGGCGGCTCGGCAGCCGACGACGACGGCGACTGCGGCGAGCAGCAGCCCGGCGGACCAGGCGGTTGCGGTCCGGGCCGGGCGTGCCGTCCGCGCCGTCCACGTCGTTCGCGCCGCCGTCCGTGCCGCAGAGGCGGGGTCCGTGGTGGACTGCCTCGCCCGGCCGGTGTCGAGAGGGTCCATGCCCGTCGAACGGTCGGCGCCCGGGAAGAGTTCTGCGGCCACCGCCGTCCGTGCCTCAGTGCCGTACCGCCCGGGCGATCTCGGCCTCCGGGGTGCCGGACAGATCGCGGTTGCTGCGCGCCTCGCCCGTCTTCGAGCCCCCTGCCGGGACGTCGGTGATGGTGACGACCGCGGCGTCGAGGAGGTTGCCGTCCGCGTCCTTGAAGTTCACCTGGATCGTGTAGTCCGTGGTGCCGCCCGAGCTGTTGGTCGCCGTGATCTCGGAGACGGCACGGCCGTCCTTGTTCTCGGTGGCGCCCGCCTTCACGTCGCCCTTGGCGTTGAAGCCGCCCTGGATGTCGGACAGCCGGGCCGTCGCGGACGCGATGGCCTCGCTCGCCTTCGAGGCGAGGGACTCGGGTGTCTGGTCGGTGTCGGAACAGGCAGTGGCTCCCGCCGCGATCAGTACGGCGGTGGCGACGCCTATGAGTGCGTTGCGGGCGCGCGAGGCGCCTCGGGCCGTTCTCATACGCCCAAGCCTGCGCCGGCGCGCGGCGTTCGGCCACTCGGGCGTGTGGGGCCGGGGGCAAGCCTTCAGGCCCTCAGGCCCAGGCCCGGCCCGTCCGGGTTGCGCCGGACACCCTGGTCCCTCCTGCCGGTACGGGGCGCATACCGAGCCGGTCCGGGCGTTTGAGGACGGACCCCGGGCCGCAGGGGCGGTGCCGGGCAGACCTCAGACCGTCCGGCGCTGAGGCCCGCCGTCCGGCACCGGGACCGCAGCGGGCGCGGAGGCCCGGTCGCGGACCGGAGCGAGGCTCCGGAGCGCGTCGATCAGGAGTTCGACGCCGAACGCGAAGTCCGCCTCGTGGTCGTTCACCGCGAGGATCGGCGCGACCTTCGCCACGGCGGGGAAGCCCGAGCCCGCGAAGTACGCGGTGCGGGCTTCCCGTATCGCCGCCGGATCGCGGCCGGCGCCCGACGGCGACGTATGGACGTGCCACAGCAGGGAGCCGACCTGGAAGGAGATGAACAGCCGCAGCGCGTGCACCGCCGTCTCCTCGTCGAAGCCGTGGTCGAGCATCATCGCGAGCATCGTGTCGACGGGCGCGAGTGCCGTCGGCGTCGACAGCTGGCGCAGCAGGACCAGTTCGCACGCGCGCGGGTGCCGCAGCGCCGCCTGCCGGAAGGTGTACGCGATCGAGCGGACGCCGTCCTCCCAGCTTCCCGTCATCCGCCGAGGCATGCGCATCTGCGTCGTGACGTACTCGGTGACTCCGTCCAGGATGTCCGACTTGCCCTGTACGTGGTTGTACAGCGACATCGCCTGCACCCCGAGGCGGGCGGCGATCCGGCGCATGGACAGTCCGTCGACCCCCTCCTCGTCGATGATCACCAGTGCTGCTCCGACGATGCGCTCCCGGGTCAACGGTTCGCGGGGTCGGGGCAGTTCGCGTCCTGATCCGTGGGCCATGGATGGTGGCTCCTCTTTCGGGTGGCTACGCGCGGTAACGCTTGACGACTTACAGCGTAAGTGCTTCTCTCCTCTTCATACTTACGGTGTAAGTGGCACAACTGAACGGGAGGCGGGGCGAGATGCACGCATCCACGTCAGTACCGCGACCATCCTCTCCCAGCCCGGCCTCCCGCCGGGTCTCCCCCTGGCAGCAGGAGGCACAGATGTCTGTGCGTACCACCCCCACCCCTCAGCGGCGTTCCTCGCTGACCATTCACCACCTCGACTGCGCACCCATGCGCCCTCTCGGCGGCGCTCCGCTCGTCTCGCACTGCCTGCTGATCGCGACCGGCAGCGGGCTGGTGCTCGTCGACACCGGTCTGGGTGCTGCGGAGGTCTCGGAACCGCGGCGGCTCGGTGCGCTGTTCCGCCACACGCTGCGGCCCGAGCTCGATCTGTCCCGTACGGCCGTACATCAGGTGAGGGCGCTCGGCTACGACCCGTACGACGTGAGCGACATCGTCATCACCCATCTCGACCTGGATCACGCCGGAGGCATCGCCGACTTCCCGCACGCCCGGGTGCACGTGATGGCCGACGAGTACCGGTCGGCGATGCGCCGTGACACCCGCCTCGAGGCGAACCGCTATCTGCCCGCCCAGTGGGCGCACGGCGTGGACTGGATCGTCCACGACACCGCTGACTTCGACTGGTTCGGCTTCCCCGCGTCCCGTGTGCTGCGCGCTCCCGACATCCTGCTGGTGCCGCTGCCGGGCCACACCCGTGGCCACAGTGCGGTCGCCGTCCAGGAGCCGGACCGCTGGCTGCTGCACGCGGGCGACGCGTACTTCTTCCACGGTGAGATCGATCTCCGCCGGCCACGCTGCCCGCGGGCGCTCGCGCTGCACCAGCGGCTCGTCGCGGACGACCACGAGCTGCGGTTGAGTCAGTTGGAGCGGCTGATGCAGCTGCGCCGCGCGCATCCGCGGCTGGTCCGCATCTTCTCGTCGCACGACGCGCACGAGTTCGACGTCCTGGCCAACGGCGAGTAGGGGGCGAGCACCTGGCCCCGGTGCCGCCGGGTGGCCCGGGTGTCCCTCATCGAGGCGTGTGCCCGGCACCGGCGGGCGCAGGTCCCCGGAGATACCGGACATCCATCGGCGCGACCCGTCGGCGGGGCCGGCCGCGCGGACGACGACCTCGAGGATCGCGGCGGGCTCGGCGGCGTAGCTCTGCGCGAACCACGGCATGTTGGCCTCCACGACCGCCCACCGCCCGTCCCCGAGCCGCCCTATGCCGACGCCCACCGCGCTGGGCAGCGTCCCGCGCGCCGCCGCGAGTACGCCGCGGGCGAAGGCGCAGGCGTCGGCGTCGACCGGTGCGGGGTCGAGGCGGCCGTGCACGGCGTAGCGGCTGCCGGTGACGACCTCGCCGTCCAGCACGAACAGCCGGTACTCCGCCGCGAAGTCCACGACCTCGGAGACGAGTACGGGCGTCCCGGGCCCGATGCGCTCACCCGTGCGCGGCAGGCAGGTCCCGTCCTCGTACACCGCGGCCGGGACCGAGTTGTCGGACGGTGGCTTGACGAACGACCGCGAGGTCAGCGTCCAGGCGTCGGCCGGCGTGGTCAGCCGGATGCGGCGCCGCGTCAGCTCGTACGGGAGCGACGTCAGCCAGTCGTCGGAGGGCTCCAGCAGGCCGAGCCCGAGCGGCCCGCCGATCCGGTCGGCCGCGAGCGGGCCGCCGTACCGGTGGACGTCACGCCCCCGCACCTGCCCGGGCGCCGTGGCCACCTCGAACCCCCGCCACGCGGCCGCCCGGCCGAGGAGTTCGGCCGTGCCGGACCGGGGCAGGGGCGCGAGGAACACGGGCGCGGCGGAACGGGGCATGCGGGGACGGTACCCCGCGTCCCTCAGACCTTGGCAGGGGTTTTGTCCGTCGCCAGCGCCCAGATCACGAACACCGAGATGGCCATCGAGAAGATCGCCCACACCGGTGCGTAGGGCAGGAACAGGAACTGGAGGATGATGTTGAGCGATGCCAGGGCGATACCCAGGGCCCGGCCCCATTCCATGCCCTTGAGGATGCCGAAGCCCGCGATGACGGCGAGGATCCCGATGATCAGATGGATCCAGCCCCAGGCGGTGAGGTCCCAGGAGTAGATGTAGCTGCCGATGCGGACGTACACGTCGTCCTCTGCGATGCCGGCGATCCCCTCGAGGATGCCGATCACTCCGACGACCGCCAGCAGGATGCCGGCGAAGAGTGTGCCGCCCTCGGCCCAGCCGCTCTTGGCGCTCGTCCCGGAGGTCCCGGGAGAGGTCGGTGCTGTGTTCTGGCTCATGGCGCCAGCATGCGGCCGGGAATGCGGATCGGATATTTCAGCTGAGCCGTTCGAGGTACGCCCGCAGCGCCGCGTCGAACTCCTCCGGCCGCTCGAGATTCGGCATATGGGCCGCCCCCTCGATCACGCACAGCGTGGAGTCCGGGATCGCCGCGTGCATCGCCTCGGCATCGGCCACCGGGGTGTACGCGTCGTCGCGGCCCACGACCACCAGCACCGGGACCGGGACCCGCGTGAGCAGCTCGCGGTAGTCCGGGCGCTCGGCGCGCCCGCGCAGCGCGGCCGCCGCGCCCTCCGGCGGGGCGGCGAGCATCATCCGGTGGACGGTCTCCGAGGCCGCGGTGTTGTACGGCGCCACCATCGTGTCCCGCACCTCGTCCGCGTACCCCCGCATCCCCTCCCTGACGAGCCGGTCCGCCATGGCGTCGCGCCACACCTTGCCCTCCTCGGTCTCGGCGGCCGGGAAGGTGTCGGCGAGGACGAGGCCGGTGATGCGTTCGGGGAAGAGGCGGTAGCACTCCATCGCGATCTGGCCGCCCATGGAGAGGCCGCCGAGGACGAAGCGGGGCACGCCGAGCCGGTCGAGGAGGGCGGCCAGGTCGGTGGCGAAGTCGGTGAGGCGCGTCGTACCGGGGACGACGGTGGAGGCACCGTAACCGCGCAGGTCAGGGGCGATGACCCGGTGCGTGGCCGAGAACGCGGCGAGCTGCGGGGCCCACATCGAGCGGTCGAAGGGATGGCCGTGGACCAGGACGAGCGCCGGGCCGGAACCCTTGTCGTCGTATCCGACGGTGAGGCCGTCAGTGAGGTCGTCGGTCAGGTCGTCGGTGCGGGTGGCGATGAGTGCGGAGGGCATGCACCCGACGCTAGGCGCCTCAACTCCTCGGTGCAATAAGATCTTTGCTCTCGGTGCAATCCTGGGAGGCGGAGATGCAGGACTTCCGGCGGCTCGCCGACGAGATCGCGTACGACATCGCGGAGGGGCGGCTGCGGCCCGGCGACCGGCTGCCGCCGCAGCGGACGTACGCGCGCAGGCGCCGGATCGCGCCCTCGACGGCGATCCGGGTGTACGGCGAACTCGTGCGACGGGGCCTCGCGGTGGGCGAGGTGGGACGCGGGACGTTCGTACGGTCGGCGCCTTTGCTGCCCGGGCCCGCGCTCGCCGAGGCGGTCGGCGACGCCCCGGTCAACCTGGAGCTCAACTACCCGGTGGTGGAGGGTCAGTCGGGGCTGATGGCGCGCGTGCTCGCGGCCCTGGCCCGACCCGATGTGCTCGCAGAGGCGACCAGGCCTGCCGCGCCGGACGGCACGCCCGAGGCGCGCCGCGCGGCGGCCGCCGTGCTCGCCAGGAACGGCTGGGCGCCCGACCCGGACCGGGTGCTCTTCGCCGGCAACGGCCGCCAGGCGATCGCCGCCGCGATCTCCTCGCTCGTGCCGCCCGGTGGTCGCCTCGGCGTCGAGTCGCTGACGTATCCGCTGGTCAAAGTGGTCGCGGAACGGCTCGGCGCGAGCCTCGTGCCGATCGGGCTCGACGCGGAGGGCATGCGTCCGGACGCGCTTGCCGCGGCTCACCGCGGGGCGCCGCTGGCCGCCGTCTACGTACAGCCGACCCTGCACAATCCGCTGACGGTGACGGCGGGGACCGCGCGGCGGGCCGAACTGGCGGCGACACTCGACGGGTTGGGGCTCGCGGCGATAGAGGACACGACCTGGGCGTTCCTCGCGCCGGAAGGCCCGGCCCCGCTCGCGGCGCACGCGCCCGGGCGGACCGTCCTGGTCGACAGCCTGTCCAAGCGGCTCGCGCCCGGGCTGACGCTGGGCTATCTCGTTCCGCCCGAGGGGCACCGGGAAGCCCTCGTGCGGGCGCTGCGGTCCGGCGCTTGGACCGCCGCCGGCTACAGCCTCGCGGCGGCCACGCGATGGTCGGACGACGGGATCGTGGCGGCGGTGGCCGAGGCCAAGCGGGCGGACGCGGCGGCGCGCCACCTGCTGGTGCGGGAGTGCCTCGGCCGCTTCGACATCGGCACCGACCCGCGCGCGTACTTCTGCTGGTGGCGGCTGCCCGCTCCCTGGCGGGCGGAGACCTTCGTCGCGGCCGCCGCCGAGCGCGGGATCGCGGTGACGCCGGGCTCGGCGTTCGCGGTGGGCGTGGCGGGAGCAGGGGGAGCGGCGGGCGCGCACCCGGCGCCGGACGCGGTCAGGATCGGGCTGGCGTCGCCGCCGGCGGACGAACTGGCGCGGGCGCTGAGGACGCTTGCCGATCTCGCATCCCGTGCACCGGAAATCCTGGATATCTAACATCCAGGACATGAGGAGGGGCGAGGGCGTCGAGTGGGCGCTGCAGAGCTGCCTCGACCTGGCCCGGGTCGGTCCCGAGCGTGCGGTCACGGCTGCCCGGCCGGCGGCGTACCACGACCTGCCTCCCGCCCGTCTCAGCAAGCAGCTCCAGGCCCTCGCCCGGAGATCCGGCGGCAGGGGCCGGGAGCCGGGTCCGCGGACGCACCGGCTCCCCGGTGCGCCGTCGCCCGGGCGATGGGCGCGCCGAGCTCGCTTGGCGGCGTGGACCGGCCGGCCGGACGCCGGACGCGGTGCGGGAGCACGCGGAAGCCGGGCACCTGCCGCGCCGGAGCAGATCCGCAGTCGGCTCGTGGGCACATGACCGCCGGCCGGCCGCCTTGCCCCGGGCCGCCGCGACCGACGCCCCCCGGCCGGCACCGGCACCGGTGCCATTGCCGGCCGCGCGGGCCGCGCCCTGTGGCGGCAGCAGCCATCTCCGAAAGGACATCACGTCATGAGCGACAACCGGACCCTCACCAACCCGTCCGGCCTGCACAACCCCGTCCCCTTCGGCTACAGCCATGCCGCCTCCGCCCCCGGCGAGACGGTCCACATCGCGGGCCAGTACGCATCCGACGGGACCGGACAGGTCGTCCCGGCGACTTCGCGGCCCGGGTCGAGCGGGCCTTCGCCGATCTGCGCACCGCGCCGGCCGCGGTCGGGCTCCGCTTCGAGCACGTCGTACGCCTCGGCTCGTACATCGTGGAGCACGACCTGGAGAAGCTGGAGATCCTCGGCGAGGCGCTGCACGCCGCGCTGGGCGAGCGGCTGCCGGCCCGGACGCTCAACGGGGTCGCCTCGCCGGCGCTGCCCGGGATGCTCTTCGAGATCGACGCGGTGGCGGTCCGCCCCGCGGCCGGCGGCACCACCGCGGACGGGACCGCCTGATCCACTTGCCACGTGCGCCGTGCGGGTGTCCGCTGGTGGGGGAGTAGCGGTTGGAGCGGAAGGAGCTCTGCCATGGCACATGCGGCGGTACCGGCCCGGCACCACGGCACTCTCGGATGGGCGCTGCCCCTCACCATCGGCGTGATCTACGGCTTCTACACGTCGTTCATGACGCGTGAGGCCGGGGCGTCCGTCGGGGCACAACTCGTGATCGGCTTCGTCTCCGGCCTGGTGCTTGCGGGGCTGTGCTTCGCGCTGGGCCGCTTCCAGCAGTCGCTGCCCCGTGAGCTGCGCGCGGCGGCGTACGCGTCGCTGACAGGCATCGCGGTCGGCTACCTGTACAGCCTGAGCGGGCGCAGCATCCTCACGGTGACGGTGCTCGCCCTGGTGCTCGCGGCGGCCACGTTCTGCGTCACCTTCTACTACCTCTATACACACGAGGACTGACGTGCGGGACTGACCTGCGGGGTTGACCTGCAGAGCTGACCTGCCCGTCCTCACCCGGCCCACCGCGCGGCCGCCGGATCCGATCCGGCGGCCGCGCGGCGTCCGGTTTTCACCGGGCTTCATGCGGTGAGTTTGTGCAACGGCGGGAGTCTGCACCTCCTGGAAGACCGTTCCGCCCCGACCGAGCCGCCGAAGGAACCGAGGAAACCCGACGATGAGTACAGATCTGGCCATCGAGACGACGGGCCTGGTGAAGACGTTCGGTGAGAACCGCGCCGTCGACGGCGTCGATCTCCGCGTGCCCGCCGGCACCGTCTACGGCCTCCTGGGGCCGAACGGCGCCGGCAAGACGACCACGGTGAAGGTGCTGGCCACCCTGCTCAGGCCGGACGGCGGCGAGGCGCGGGTCTTCGGCAAGGACGTGCTGCACGACGCCGACGCCGTACGGAGCCGGGTGAGCCTCACCGGACAGTACGCCTCGGTGGACGAGGACCTCACCGGCACCGAGAATCTGCTGCTGCTCGCCCGGCTGCTCGGCCACCGCAAGCCGGCCGCCCGGGAGCGGGCCGGGCAGCTGCTGGACGCCTTCGGGCTGTCGGAGGCGGCCGACCGGCAGGTGAAGAACTACTCGGGCGGTATGCGGCGCCGTATCGACATCGCCGCGTCCATCCTCAACACCCCGGACCTGCTGTTCCTGGACGAGCCGACGACCGGCCTGGACCCGCGCAGCCGCAACCAGGTGTGGGACATCGTGCGGGCCGTGGTGTCGCAGGGCACGACGGTGCTGCTGACCACGCAGTACCTGGACGAGGCCGACCAGCTGGCGTCCCGCATCGCCGTCATCGACCACGGCAGGGTGATCGCCGAGGGCACGAAGGGCGAGCTGAAGGCATCCGTCGGCTCCGGAGCGGTCCATGTGCGACTGCGGGACGCCGACCAGCGCCCGGACGCCGAGCGCGTGCTGACCGCCGCGCTGAACGCGGTGGTCCAGCTGGACCCGGACCCGGTCGCCCTGACGGCCAGGGTCAACGGCCACGGCACCGAGCTGGGCGCGGCCGAGCAGGCCGCGCGGGCACTGTCCGAGCTGGCCAGGTCGGGCATCACCGTCGACAACTTCGCGCTGGGCCAGCCCAGCCTGGACGAGGTCTTCCTCGCCCTCACCGACAAGAAGGCCACCGCGGTGGCGGACACGAAGGAGACCGTGGCATGAGCACCGTGGCCACCAAGGAAGCCGACGACCTCGCCCTCGTCGCCCCGAAGGCCGAGGACCTGGCGGCCCTGCTCGTCGCCAAGGACCGCCCGCCGCGGCCGAGCGCGCTCTCCGCGTCGCTCACCTTCGGCTGGCGGGCCATGCTCAAGATCAAGCATGTGCCCGAGCAGCTCTTCGACGTGACCGCGTTCCCGATCATGATGGTGCTGATGTACACCTACCTCTTCGGAGGGGCGCTGGCCGGCTCGGTCGACGCGTACATCCAGTTCCTGCTGCCCGGCATCCTCGTGATGAGCGTCGTGATGATCACGATGTACACGGGAGTGGCGATCAACACCGACATCGACAAAGGCGTGTTCGACCGCTTCCGTACGCTCCCGATCTGGCGCCCCGCCCCGATGGTCGGCTACCTCCTCGGCGATGTCGTCCGCTACTTCATCGCCTCCGTCGTGATGCTGACGGTCGGAGTCGTCATCGGATACCGCCCGGAAGGCGGCGTCGTCGGCATCCTGCTCGGTGTCGCGCTGCTGATGGTGTTCTCCTTCGCCTTCTCCTGGATCTGGACGATGTTCGGCCTGCTGCTGCGCACGGAGAAGTCCGTGATGGGCGTCAGCATGATGGTGATCTTCCCGCTGACCTTTCTGAGCAACGTCTTCGTCGATCCGAAGACCATGCCGGGCTGGCTGCAGGCGTTCGTCAACAACAGCCCTGTCACCCATCTGGCCACCGCGGTGAGGGAGTTGATGGCGGGCAACTGGCCCACGGCGGACATCGCCTGGTCGCTGGGCTGGTCGGCGGCCTTCGTGGTCGTCTTCGGCGCGGTGACGATGCGCCTCTACAACCGCAAGTGAGGGACGCGGGCCGGGGGCGACGGCGGCCTGTGGCTCCGCGGGGGATGGAGCCACGGGCCGCCGCCGAGTTCGACTCCCTGCTCGACCTTCCCGGCGGGGGGAGCCCCGGCATCGGCGGGGCCGGACGAGGCGCCCGGTACGAGGAAGAGGGCGGGGATCGGGCATGGCGTCGCTGCTGGCCATCGGAGCTTTCGCACGGGCCTCCCGGCCGTCAGCGAAGACCCTGCGGCGCTACGACGACCCGGGCAGGGGACCGCTGTCTCCTCTGCTTCGACGACCCGTTCACGGTCGTCCCGGAAACGGACCTGCGCCGCGTGACGGTGATTGTCCCCGAGCCCGAGGAGGCGGTACGAGCCCTGATCGCGCCGGCGAACGAGGCGGGCGGGCCGGACAAGCGTGGGGTGTGTGGTGGCGGATGTGGTGGAGCGGTGAGGCGGCGGGTCACCGCCGCCGCCTCGGATCAGTCGAAGCGGAGGTCCGCGAGCTGCCGTTCGAAGTCCGTCACCTCGTCGGCCTCGTCCGCCTCCCGCGCCGGCCGGGCCGCCATCAGCCCGGCCAGCTCGCCGCCGGCCCGCCGGATCCGCGCGGGCAGGCCCTCGGTGTACTCGTCGCCGCCCGAGCCCCAGTCCTCCGACGCCGCGTACACGGCGGTCGGTACGACCAGGGCCCGCAGGTAGGCGAAGAGCGGCCGCAGGGCGTGCTCGAGGACGAGCGAGTGACGGGCGGTGCCGCCCGTCGCCGCGATGAGCACCGGCTTTCCGGTCAGGGCGTTCGGGTCGATCAGGTCGAAGAAGGACTTGAACAGCCCGCTGTACGAGGCCGTGAAGACCGGCGTCACGGCGATCACCCCGTCCGCGTCCGTCACCGCGCCGATCGCGGCGCCCAGCGCGGGCGGCGGGAAGCCGGTCACCAGGTTGTTGGCGATGGCGACGGCCAGGTCGCGCAGCTCGACGACCTCGACCTCCACCTTGCGGTCCTGCTCGGCGAGTTCGCCGCGTACCGCCTCCGCGAGGCGGTCGGCGAGCAGCCGGGTGGACGAGGGGCTGCTCAGTCCGGCGGATATGGCCACGAGCTTCAACTGCTCCATGGTCAGGCCTCCTTGCCGGTCGCACGAGCGGCGGCGACGGCGGGGTGCAGGGGCGCGTCCGGGACCCCGGCGGGCCGCAGGTTCGCGAACTCCTTGCGCAGGACCGGGACGACCTCCTCGCCGAGGATGTCGAGCTGCTCCAGTACGGTCTTGAGCGGCAGGCCGGCGTGGTCCATGAGGAACAGCTGGCGCTGGTAGTCGCCGACGGTCTCGCGGAAGGACAGGGTCCGTTCGATGACCTCCTGCGGGGAGCCGACGGTCAGCGGGGTCTGCTGGGTGAAGTCCTCCAGCGACGGGCCGTGTCCGTAGACGGGCGCGTTGTCGAAGTACGGCCGGAACTCGCGCACCGCGTCCTGCGAGTTCTTGCGCATGAACACCTGTCCGCCGAGGCCCACGATGGCCTGCTCCGGGGTGCCGTGCCCGTAGTGCGCGTACCGCTTCCGGTACAGCTCGACCATCTGCCGGGTGTGCTCGGCCGGCCAGAAGATGTTGTTGTGGAAGAAGCCGTCGCCGTAGAAGGCGGCCTGCTCGGCGATCTCCGGCGAGCGGATGGACCCGTGCCACACGAACGGCGGGACGCCGTCCAGCGGCCGCGGCGTGGACGTGAAGCCCTGGAGCGGCGTGCGGAACCGGCCCTCCCAGTCGACGACGTCCTCCCTCCACAGCTTGTGGAGGAGGGCGTAGTTCTCGATGGCGAGCGGGATGCCCTGGCGGATGTCCTGCCCGAACCACGGGTAGACCGGTCCGGTGTTGCCGCGGCCCATCATCAGGTCGAGGCGGCCGTCGGCGAGGTGCTGGAGGTACGCGTAGTCCTCCGCGATCTTCACCGGGTCGTTGGTGGTGATCAGCGTCGTGGACGTGGACAGGATCAGGTTCTCGGTCCGCGCCGCGATGTGCCCCAGCAGGGTCGTGGGGGACGACGGCACGAACGGCGGGTTGTGGTGCTCACCGGTCGCGAAGACGTCCAGTCCGACCTCCTCGGCCTTCAGCGCGATCGCGACCGTCGCCTTGATCCGCTCGTGCTCGGTCGGGGTGCGGCCGTTGGTCGGGTCGGTCGTCACATCGCCGACGGTGAAGATCCCGAACTGCATCGCGTTCGCCTCCAGAGTTCCAGTTGGTTGAACCTTAAACTATCAGGGTAACGGGAGCGACCTCGGTCGTATTCCGCCCGTACTCTGGACCGACGTACCCCGTACGCTGTGACACCCGAGGAGCCCGGATGAGCGAGAGCGAGCGCTGGAAGGAGCGCGGCGTCGCCCTGCGCGTCTTCGTGTACGTCTTCGCGACGCATCTCTTCGCGGGCTTCGTCTGGCTGCTGTTCTACGTGGGCGAGCACGCCCAGAAGTGATCGGCCCGCCCGGGTCGGGGCCCGGGGGCACTGAGTAGAGTTCCGGTCCGTGAGCCCCGACCCCCGCCCGATCCACCGCGCCGTCTCCGTCGTCGGGATCGGTGCCGACGGCTGGGCCGGGCTCCCCGGCACCTCCCGCGCCGCCCTGCGCGCCGCCGACGTGATCATCGGCGGGGAGCGCCAGCTGGACCTGGTGCCGTCGGCCTACTGCCCGGGCGAGCGCGTGACCTGGCCCTCACCGCTGCGGCCCGCTGTGGCGGGGCTGCTCGCCACGCATGCCGGGCGTCACGTGGCCGTCCTCGCCAGCGGCGACCCCCTGTTCCACGGGATCGGCCGCGCGCTCGCGGAGGAGCTCGGCGCCGACGCCCTGCGCGTACTGCCGCACCCCTCGTCCGTGTCGTACGCCTGCGCCCGCCTCGGCTGGCCGCTGGAGGACACCGAGACCGTGACCCTGGTCGGCCGGCCCCTCGGCTCGCTCGCGGCAGCGCTGCACGACGGGCGGCGGGTGCTGGTGCTCAGCGCGGGGGCGGGCACGCCGGGCGAGGTCGCGGGGCTGCTGCGGGAGCGGGGGTACGGGCCGAGCCGGATGCACGTACTGGAACAGCTGGGTGCCGTGCGGGAGCGCCATGTCACCGGCACCGCGGACACCTGGGCGCACGCCCCGGGGGACCCTCTCAACATCGTCGCCGTCGAGTGCGCGCGGGCGCCCGGTGCGCTGCGGCTGTCGGCCGTGCCCGGCCTTCCGGACGAGGCGTACGAGAACGACGGCCAGCTCACCAAGCGCCATGTCCGCGCGGCGACGCTGGCCGCGCTCGCGTCGGCGCCCGGCGAGCTGCTGTGGGACATCGGCGGCGGGTCCGGGTCGATCGCGATCGAGTGGATGCGTACGCACCGGTCGTGCCGGGCGGTCACCGTGGAGCGGGATCCGGTTCGGGCGGAACGCATCGCCCGCAACGCGGAGGCGCTCGGCGTGCCGGGCCTGCGCGTCGTGACCGCCGCCGCGCCGTCGGGACTCGACGGACTCCCCGTACCCGACGCGGTGTTCATCGGCGGCGGGCTCACCGCGCCCGGTCTGCTGGACGCCTGCTGGTCCGCCCTGCCGGCCGGGGGCCGGCTCGTCGCCAACACGGTGACGCTGGAGTCCGAGGCGCTGCTGGCCGACCGGTACCGGCGGCACGGAGGCGAGCTCGTACGGCTCGCGGTGGCGCACGCCGTCCCGGTCGGCGGCTTCACCGGCTGGCGCCAGGCGATGCCCGTCACCCAATGGTCCGTCACCAAGTCCCCGGCAGGAGCTGCCCCATGACTGTGTACTTCATCGGCGCGGGCCCCGGCGCGGCCGACCTGATCACCGTGCGGGGCGCGCGGACGCTCGCGTCGTGCCGGGTCTGCCTGTACGCGGGCTCCCTCGTCCCCCGCGAACTGATCGCCGACTGCCCGCCCGACGCCCGCCTCGTCGACACGGCCCGGCTCGACCTTGACCGGATCGTCGCGGAGATGGTCCGCGCCCACGAGGAGGGCCACGACGTCGCCCGGCTCCATTCCGGCGACCCCTCGGTCTTCAGCGCGGTGGCGGAACAGATGCGGCGGCTGGACGTGGCCGGGATCCCGTACGAGGTCGTGCCAGGGGTGCCGGCGTTCGCCGCGGCCGCCGCCGCGCTGAAGCGCGAGCTGACCGTCCCGACGGTCGGCCAGACGGTCGTCCTCACGCGCATCGCCCAGCAGGCCACCCCCATGCCTCCCGGTGAGGACCTGGCCACCCTCGGCCGCAGCGGTGCGCTGCTCGTAGTGCACCTGGCGGCCCGCTACGTCGACCGCGTCGTCGCGGAGCTGCTCCCGCACTACGGCGCCGAATGCCCGGCCGCGGTGGTCGCCATGGCCAGCCGCCCCGACGAGGTCGTCCTGCGCGGCACGCTGGACGACATCGCGGAACAGACGAAGGCGGCGGGGATCACGAAGACGGCGGTGATCATCGTCGGCCGCACGCTGGCGGCGTCGCAGTTCCGGGACAGCCACCTGTACGACCCGGCGCGCGAGCGCCACGTCTGCTGACCGCCGTCAGACCGGGCCGAGGCCGTCCACCCACGCCAGCGCCTCCTCCGGCGTCGTCGCCACAGGCACCCCGTCCGGCACCGTCGGGCGGCGGACGATCACCACGGGGATGCCCGCCTCGCGGGCCGCGGTGAGCTTCGGGACCGTCGCGGCGCCGCCGCTGTCCTTGGTCACCAGGACGTCGATGCGGTGCCCGCGCAGGAGTGCGCGTTCGCCGTCGATGGTGAAGGGGCCGCGGTCCAGGAGGACTTCCATCCGGGCGGGGTGCGGGGGCTCGGGCGGGTCGACGGAGCGGACCAGGAACCAGAGCGTGTCGTCGGCGTCCGCGAAGGCCGCGAGGCCCATCCGGCCGGTGGTGAGGAAGACCCTGCGGCCCAGCGCGGGCAGGGCCCGTGCGGCCTCCTTCAGGGACCCCACGGAGTGCCAGTCGTCGCCCGCGACCGGGGCCCACCCGGGCCTGCGCAGGGCCAGCAGGGGAACATGGGCGAGGCCGGCGGCTCGAGCCGCGTTGAAACTGATCGTCCCGGCGAAAGGATGGGTGGCGTCGATGAGCACGTCCACGCGGTGCCCGCGCAGCCACGCCGCGAGGCCCTCCGCCCCGCCGAAACCCCCGATGCGCACCTCGCCCTCGGGGGGCCTGGGCGCCGCGACCCGGCCCGCGAGCGACGTCGTCACCCGCACCCCGCGGGCGTGCAGGGCCCCGGCGAGGGCGCGGGCCTCCGTCGTACCGCCGAGGACGAGGATGTGCGTGCGGTCCATGAGGTCTTCCGATGAGTGAGGCCGGTGGTGGGCGGGACGCCCAACTCAAGCACACCGGCCTGCGCCCCGGCTGGACCACCGGTGCCTGCGCCACCGCCGCGACGACCGCCGCGTACACCGCGCTGCTCGGCGGCGACTTCCCCGACCCGGTGACGATCACGCTGCCGAGAGGGCAGACCCCGGCGTTCGCGCTGGCCGCGGAGGAGCTGACGGACGGGTACGCCATGGCGGGCGTCGTGAAGGATGCGGGCGACGACCCGGACGTCACCCACGGCGCGCTGGTCCGTGCGACGGTACGGCTCCTGCCGGCGGGTTCCGGCGTCGTCTTCCGGGCCGGTCCCGGCGTCGGCACCGTCACCCGTCCCGGACTGCCGCTCGACGTCGGCGAGCCCGCCATCAATCCCGTACCGCGCCAGATGATGCGCGATCACGTCGCCCGGGTCGCGGCACGGCACCGCGCCGCAGCCGCCGACGTCGAGATCACGATCTCCGTCGACCACGGCGAGGAGACAGCCCGTTCCACGTGGAACCCACGGCTCGGCATTCTGGGCGGGCTGTCCATCCTGGGCACGACCGGGATCGTCGTCCCCTACTCCTGCTCGGCGTGGATCGACTCGATCCGGCGCGGTGTGGACGTGGCCCGGGCGGCGGGCCGTACACATGTCGCGGGCTGCACGGGATCCACGTCCGAGAAGACCGTCGTCTCGCTGTACGGGCTCCCCGAGGACGCCCTGCTCGACATGGGCGACTTCGCGGGCGCGGTGCTCAAGTACGTACGCCGGCATCCGGTGGAGCGGCTCACCATCTGCGGCGGCTTCGCGAAGCTGTCGAAACTCGCCGCCGGGCATCTGGATCTGCACTCCGCCCGCTCCCAGGTCGACAAGGGCTTCCTGGCGGAGCTGGCGCGGGCGGGCGGGGCGGACGAAGCGCTGTCGGAGGAGGTCGCGACCGCCAACACCGGCCTGGCCGCCCTGCAGTTGTGCGCCGCGCGCGGTGTGCCGCTGGGCGACCTCGTGGCCGCGGCCGCCCGCGACCAGGCGCTCGGCGTGCTCCGGGGCGCGCCGGTCACGGTGGACGTGGTGTGCATCGACCGCGCGGGGTCGGTGGTGGGGCGAAGTGCCCCGGTGGGGCCGGGGGCTGTTCCCCCGCCCCGCCTCTCCCCGAAACCCTGACGGGATCCGGGACGGCGCCGGCCCCGGCGATGCAGCTGGGCGTCGCACCCGGGAGCCGGTCGGCCGGACCGGATCGCTCCCGCTCCCCCCGGGCGGCCCGTGCCGATCACCATCGACCAGACTCCGCGCCCGGGGCGGCCGGGAGTGCTGAGCAGCTATGCGCTCGGGGCCGGGGCCGTGCGGCTCGGCCGCCTGGATCCCGAGGAGCGGCGGGACGTCTGGCTGGGCGCGCTCGCCGAGCGTTTCGGCGCGCAGGCGCGCCGTCCCACCGCATACCTGGAGGCCGACTGGTCCGAGCAACCGTGGTCGCCGGGCGGGATGGTCGCCCATTTCCCGCCGGGCGCGCTGACCGGTTACGGCAGCGCGCTGCGCGAGCCCGTGGGCCGTGTCCACTGGGCGGGTACGGAGTCGGCGACGCTGATGCACGGACTGATGGAGGGGGCGGTGCGCTCCGGCGAGCGCGCCGCCCGCGAAGTCCTGGCCGTGAACTGATCGCCCGCGCGGCGTGTGCCGCCCGGGCTAGACGGGGTACGTACGCGGGGTCCAGACGACGGTCTCGCCCTCACTCTCGCCCTCGCCGTCGCCCGAGCCCCGCCTGACCGTGCGCGTCTGCGAGGAACCGACCAGCAGCAGCGTCCTCATGTCGACCACCGCCGGGTCCAGTTCGCCGAGGCGCACGATCCGCACGCTCTCCTCCGGGCCGCCCACGTCGCGCGCGACGACGACCGGGGTGCCGGGAGCGCGGTGTTCCAGGAGCAGCTCGCGGGCCTTGGCCACCTGCCAGGTGCGGCTGCGCGAGCCCGGGTTGTAGAGGGCCAGCACGAGATCGGCCGCGGCCGCGGCATGCAGCCGTTCCGCGATGACCTCCCACGGCTTGAGCCGGTCGGAGAGCGAGATCGTCGCGTAGTCGTGGCCCAGCGGAGCGCCCGCGCGAGCGGCCGCAGCGTTCGCCGCGGTGACGCCCGGCAGGACGCGTACGGGCACGTCCGCGTACGGCTCCTGCGAGGCGACCTCCAGCACCGCCGTGGCCATGGCGAAGACGCCCGGGTCGCCGCCCGACACCACGGCCACGCGCCGCCCGCGCCGCGCGAGGTCCAGCGCGAACTCCGCGCGCTCCGACTCCACCTTGTTGTCGGAGCCGTGGCGGCGCTGGCCCGGCCGCACCGGCACCCGGTCCAGGTACGTCGTGTAGCCGACCAGGTCGTCGGCGGAGGCGAGCGCGCCCCGGGTCTCGGGCGTCAGCCAGAGCGGACCGGCCGGTCCCGTGCCCACGACGACGACCTCACCCTCGGCACGCGCGGCCGGAGGCACCTCGTCGACACGGCTCGGCAGCACCGCCACCGAGAAGTACGGCACCGAATCCGGATCCACGTCCGCCAGCCGGTCCGTGCGCTCGCCGTCCATCGTGGCGCGCTCCACGTACCGCGCGTCGTCCAGCCGCCCCGCGCGCTCCAGCGCCCGCCGCACCGCAGGGAACGTACGCCCCAGCTTCATCACGACGGCCGAGTCGGTCGAGGCCAGACGGGCCGTCAGCTCCTCCTCCGGCAGCGTGCCGGGGATGATCGTCAGGACTTCCTCCGCCTCGCACAACGGCTTCCCGAGCCGTGCCGCGGCCGCGCTCACCGACGTGACCCCGGGGATCACCTCGGTCGGATAGCGGTGGGCCAGCCGCTTGTGCATGTGCTGGTACGAGCCGTAGAAGAGCGGGTCGCCCTCCGCGAGCACGGCGACGGTCCGCCCCGCGTCGAGATGGGCCGCGAGGCGCTCCGCCGCCTCCTCGTAGAAGTCGTCGAGCGCGCCGCGGTAGCCGCCGGGGTGGTCGGTGGTCTCGACCGTGACCGGGTACATCAGGCGCTCCTCGATGTGGTCGGGGCGCAGATGCCTCGCGACGATCGAGCGGGCGATGGAACGGCCGTGCCGGGCACTGTGATACGCGACGACGTCCGCCTCCGCGACGACTTCGGCCGCCCGCAGGGTCATCAGGGACGGGTCGCCGGGACCGAGCCCGACTCCGTACAGCTTCCCGGTCGTCATCCCGCTGCTCATTCCGCCTCACTCGCCATCGCGTTGATCGCCGCCGCGGCCATGGCGCTTCCGCCGCGCCGCCCGCGTACCACCAGGTGCTCGATGCCGCTGCTGTGCCCGGCGAGCGCGTCCTTGGACTCGGCGGCGCCTATGAAGCCGACCGGGACGCCGATGACGGCCGCCGGACGGGGTGCGCCCTCCTCGATCATCTCCAGGAGCCGGAAGAGTGCGGTGGGCGCGTTGCCCACGGCGACGACCGAGCCTTCGAGGCGGTCGCGCCACAGTTCGAGGGCAGCGGCGCTCCGGGTCGTTCCGAGCTCGGCGGCGAGTGCCGGCACGGACGGGTCGGAGAGCGTGCAGATCACCTCGTTGTCGGCGGGCAGCCGCTTGCGGGTGACGCCGCTGGCGACCATCCGGGCGTCGCACAGGATGGGTGCGCCGGCGCGCAGGGCCTCGCGGGCGCGGGCCACCACGGCGTGCGAGTACGCGAGATCGCGGACGAGGTCGACCATGCCGCAGGCGTGGATCATCCGCACCGCGACCTGGCTGACGTCGGCGGGGAGCGCGGAGAGGTCGGCCTCGGCGCGGATGGTGGCAAAGGACTGGCGGTAGATCTCCGCGCCGTCCTTCTCGTAGTCGAACACGGTGCTCTCGCTCATTTCCTCGTACGTGACGCCGCCGTCACGGCGTCGGCCAGTGCAGTTCGGGTGACGGGCACGCCGTTCACCTCGTAGCGGTCGCCGCCCGTCGCGACCACGTCCACGTACGCCCCGTGGGGACGCCCGCAGCGCCGTTCGCAGCCCGACCAGTACACGGGCAGGCCGCCGCCCGGCGCCGCGTCCGCCCGTACGTCGGACAGGGACTTGGCGCACCCGGGCCGGCCGGTGCAGGCGCCGTACCAGGCGGAGTGAGGTGCGGTGATGAACCCCGCCCGCGCGAGTGCGGCAAGCCGTGCATCGGCCGCGTCGCGATCCGCGAAGCCGGGCACGACCACCCCGCGCCACGGAGTGAGCCGCACCTCGCCCCCGGGCGCGGGCAGCAGCGCCCGCACCTGGCGGACGGTGAGCCGTCCGAGCGGCGCTCCGACCGACAGGGCCCAGCTTTCGGCCCCTTGGACGACCCCGGGGAGGGGGCCCGCGGCCGGCCGGCCTCCGGCGGTGTCCTCCCCACCCCGCCCCTTCCCGGACGGGGGCTCCGCCCCGGACCCCGGGACAGGACCGGGAACCGGCTGCGGGCCCGGATGTCCGTCCTCGACCGCCGGACGGGCTCCGAACGGGAAGAGCTCCGCCGCGACACCCGCCGCCTCCAGATACGCCCCCACCGGCACGGCCTGCCCCACGGGCAGCTCCCGCACCCGCCACGCCCCCGTGCCCGCCGCGGCCGCCGCGGCGAGGAACGCTTCGGCCGCGGCGAGGGCGGCACGCGGCGCGTCAGCGGTGCGGACGCGGAAGGCCTGCGGCCCGACGCGCAGGACCGCCACACCTCCCGGCTCTGCGAGCAAGGTCACATCCGCACCGAGCCCCGCCACATCCCCGCGCCCGTCGTCCAGCGCGAACAGGAAACGCCCCGAAAGCCCGGCCGCCCAGTCGCTCGCGCACAGCAGTTCGTCCAGTCGTCGTGCCCACAACTGCACATCGGCACAGCCGAGTCCGTCGAGTCCGGCGAGCGGCGATGCCACCAGGTTCCGTACCCGCTCATGGGTCTCGGAGGGAAGCAGCCCGGCTTTGCGGAGCAGCGCCGCGAGTTCTGCCCCGCAGCCCTCGCCGAGGCCGCGCAGCTCCACGTTCCCGCGCGAGGTGATGCTCAGCGCACCGTCTCCCAACGCCTCGGCGGACGCGGCCAGAACCTCGACCTGACGAGACGTCAGAAGACCTGCGGGAAGCCGGAGTCGGGCCAGCCCGCCGTCGTCCGCCGCATGCAGCCGCAGTGCTCCCGGGCAGGCATCTCCCCGGTCCCGTATGCGGGTTTCGCCCCGGTCCGGGGGTGTTGGTGGTGTCGGCGGCATGGCGGCGAGCATACCCACGTCCTCCCCACGTCCCTGCCCGCGTCCTTCGGGCTCCTCCGAGGTGACCGCCCCGGTGGCAGCGAGCAGCCTCTACTATGCAGACGGCACAGGGTCCCAGGACCCTAGGGAGGAAGCCCGGTGAGATTCCGGCGCGGTCCCGCCACTGTGAACCGGGCCTCGTCACGCGGCCAGGTGAGTCAGGAACTCCCGCCGTCCTACGACCACCCGGGGCGCGGACACCCCGAGGAAGGCCTGCGCACGCGATGACGCACGCGACGATCCTGCTGCTGTCGACCTCCGACACCGACCTGCTCAGCGCCCGCGCGGCCACAGGCCCGGTCGACCACCGCTTCGCCAACCCCTCCCGCCTCGCGCTGGAGGAGCTGCCCGCGCTGCTCGACGGCACGGACCTCGTCGTCGTACGCCTCCTCGGTGGCATCCGTGCCTGGCAGGAGGGGATCGACGCACTGCTCGCGCAGGCGCGGCCCGTGGTGGTCCTCACCGGCGAACAGGCCCCCGACGCACAGCTGATGGAGGCGTCCACCGTCCCCATCGGCATCGCGGCCGAGGCGCACGCCTACCTCGCGCACGGCGGGCCGGCCAACCTGGAGCAGCTCGCCCGGTTCCTGTCCGACACGGTCCTGCTCACCGGCCACGGCTTCGAGCCGCCGGCGCCCGCCCCCACCTGGGGCCCCCTCGACCGCACCCCGCGCAGCACGACCGGCCCCACGGTCGCGGTCCTCTACTACCGCGCCCACCACATGAGCGGCAACACCGCCTTCGTCGGCGCCCTCTGCGACGCCGTCGAGGACGCGGGTGGTCAGGCCCTTCCCCTCTACGTCGCATCGCTCCGCGCCCCCGAGCCCGAGCTGCTCGACCGGCTCCGAGGCGCCGACGCCGTCGTCACCACCGTCCTCGCCGCGGGCGGCACCAGGCCCGCAGAGGCACAGGCCGGCGGCGACGACGAGTCCTGGGACGCGGGTGCGCTCGCCGCGCTCGACGTGCCCGTCCTGCAGGCGCTGTGCCTGACCGGGTCGCGCAGCACATGGGAGGAGAGCGACGAGGGGCTGTCCCCGCTGGACGCCGCGAGCCAGGTCGCGGTCCCCGAGTTCGACGGCCGCCTCATCACCGTCCCGTTCTCCTTCAAGGAGATCGACGAGGACGGCCTGCCCGCGTACGTCGCCGACGCCGAGCGCGCGGCCCGCGTCGCCGGGATCGCCGTACGGCACGCGCGGCTGCGCCACATCCCGAACGCCGGCAAGCGCCTCGCGCTCGTCCTGTCCGCGTACCCGACGAAGCACTCCCGCATCGGCAACGCCGTCGGCCTCGACACCCCCGCGTCCGCCGTCGCTCTGCTGCGCCGACTCCGCGACGAGGGCTACGACTTCGGTACGGAGGAGATCCCCGGCCTCTCCCCCGTGGCCTCCGGCACGGGAGGTGCCCCCGGCCGCTCCGGCGACGAACTGATTCACGCGCTCATCGAGGCGGGCGGCCACGACCGGGACTGGCTCACCGACGAGCAGCTCGCCCGCAACCCGGTCCGTATCCCGGCGGCCGACTACAGGCGCTGGTACGCCACGCTCCCGCAGGAGCTGCGCGAGCACGTGGAGCAGCACTGGGGCCCGGCGCCGGGCGAGATGTTCCTGGACCGCTCCCGCAACCCGGAGGGCGACATCGTGCTGGCCGCCCTGCGGCGCGGCAACCTGCTGATCCTCATCCAGCCCCCGCGCGGCTTCGGTGAGAACCCGATCGCGATCTACCACGACCCCGATCTGCCGCCCTCGCACCACTACCTCGCCGCCTACCGCTGGATCGCGGCCGCGGAGGACGACGGCGGCTTCGGCGCCGACGCGATGATCCACCTCGGCAAGCACGGGAACCTGGAGTGGCTGCCCGGCAAGAACGCCGGCCTGTCCGCCGCCTGCGCGCCCGACGCGGCGCTCGGCGACCTGCCGCTCGTCTACCCGTTCCTGGTCAACGACCCGGGCGAGGGCACCCAGGCCAAGCGCCGGGCGCACGCCACGCTCATCGACCATCTCGTGCCGCCGATGGCCCGCGCCGACTCGTACGGCGACATCGCACGCCTGGAGCAGCTGCTCGACGAGTACGCGCAGATCTCCTCCATGGACCCGGCGAAGCTGCCCGCCGTCCGCGCCCAGATCTGGACGCTGATCCAGGCCGCCAGGCTCGACCACGACCTCGGCCTGGACGACCGCCCCGACGACGACGGCTTCGACGACTTCCTGCTCCACGTCGACGGCTGGCTGTGCGAGGTCAAGGACGCCCAGATCCGCGACGGACTGCACGTCCTCGGCGGCGCGCCCACCGGCCCCGAGCGGGTCAATCTCGTCCTGTCGATCCTCCGTGCGCGGCAGATCTGGGGCGGCACGACCACCCTGCCCGGACTGCGCGAAGCCCTCGGCCTCGACGAGTCCGCCGCGACCCGTACGACCGCCGACGAGGCGGAGGCCACGGCCCGTGCGCTGGTCGAGGCGATGGAGGCGGCGGACTGGAACCCGGCCGCGGTGCCGGCCGTGGCAGCGGGCCACGGCCCGCAGGTGGCCGAGATCCTGCAGTTCGCCGCCCAGCAGGTCGTCCCGCGCCTGTCCGCCACGACCGACGAACTCGACAACAGCGTCCACGCGCTGAACGGCGGCTTCGTCCCGGCCGGTCCGTCCGGCTCGCCGTTGCGCGGACTGGTCAACGTCCTGCCGACCGGCCGCAACTTCTACTCCGTCGACCCCAAGGCCGTCCCCTCCCGCCTCGCCTGGGAGACCGGCCAGGCCCTCGCCGATTCGCTGCTCACGCGCTACCGCACCGACAACGGCGACTGGCCGACCTCCGTCGGCCTCTCCCTGTGGGGGACGAGCGCGATGCGTACGGCGGGCGACGACGTCGCCGAGGCCCTCGCCCTGCTCGGGGTCCGGCCCGTCTGGGACGACGCGTCGCGCCGCGTCACCGGCCTGGAGCCCGTCCCGGCCGAGGAGCTGGGCCGCCCGCGCATCGATGTCACGCTCCGCATCTCCGGATTCTTCCGGGACGCGTTCCCGCACGTCATCGGACTGCTCGACGACGCGGTACGGCTCGCCGCCGCGCTCGACGAGCCCGCCGACGTCAACCACGTACGGGCCCATGCCCAGGCGGACCTCGCCGAGCACGGCGACGAACGCCGCGCCACGACCCGTATCTTCGGCTCCCGCCCGGGCACGTACGGCGCCGGCCTGCTGCAGCTGATCGACTCCCGCGACTGGCGCACCGACGCGGACCTCGCCGAGGTCTACACGGTGTGGGGCGGCTACGCGTACGGCCGCGGGCTCGAAGGACGCCCGGCGCGCGAGGAGATGGAGACGGCGTACAAGCGGATCGCGGTCGCCGCGAAGAACACGGACACGCGCGAGCACGACATCGCCGACTCCGACGACTACTTCCAGTACCACGGCGGCATGGTCGCCACCGTCCGCGCCCTGCGCGGCACCGCGCCCGAGGCGTACATCGGCGACTCCACCCGACCCGAGACGGTCCGTACGCGGACGCTGGTCGAGGAGACGTCCCGCGTCTTCCGCGCGCGGGTCGTCAACCCCAAGTGGATCGAGGCGATGCGCCGCCACGGCTACAAGGGCGCCTTCGAACTCGCCGCTACCGTGGACTACTTGTTCGGCTACGACGCCACCACCGGCGTCGTCGCCGACTGGATGTACGACAAGCTCACCCAGGCGTACGTCCTGGACCCCGAGAACCGCGAGTTCCTGCAGCAGGCCAACCCCTGGGCCCTCCACGGCATCGCCGAACGCCTCCTGGAAGCCGAGTCCCGCGGTATGTGGGCCAAGCCCGACCCGGCGGTGCTGGAGGCGCTTCGGCAGGTGTTCCTGGAGACCGAGGGCGACTTGGAGGGCGACGACTAGGTGGCTTCCGGTGAGCGCGCCCCTGCCGCACCGTCCCGCCGTAAGAATTCCGTCACCGGCCAAAAGGCCCGCCGGGGGCGCGGTCCCCGCTTCAATAGGGGCATGAAGGCAGCAGCAGTGTTGAGGAAGCCGGTCGTCGCCATCATCCTGGCGGTGGTGGCGGTGGCGCTCGGCTTCGGTCTGTACTGGTTCCAGCCGTGGCAGCTGTTCGTCGACCGGACCGTGCGCGAGGAGCTTCCGGCCGCGGTGCCCCCGGCCGCCTCCGCCACCCCGGACGCGTCCGCTTCCGCGCCCTCCTCGCCCGCGACCCCCGTGACCCTCGCCTCGGGCTCGTTCATCAGTCATGAGCACGCCACGAAGGGCACGGTCAGGATCGTCGAGCTCCCGGACGGCTCGCGCACGCTCCGGCTGGAGGGCCTCGACACGAGCAACGGCCCCGACCTGCGGGTCTGGCTCACCGACGCACCGGTGAAGGAGGGCGTGGCCGGCTGGCGCGTCTTCGACGACGGCGCGTACGTCAGCCTCGGGAAGCTCAAGGGCAACAAGGGCGACCAGAACTACGCGCTGCCCGCCGACGTCGATCTGGGCACGTACTCCAGCGTCGCCATCTGGTGCGACCGCTTCGACGTCTCCTTCGGCGCGGCGGAGCTCACGAAGGCGGCCGCGTAGCCTGAAAGGACGATGAACACCTTCACGACGTCATGGGGCGACCTCGGCCTCACGCGCTTTCCCGAGGACCCCCGTGACCAGCTCCGCGCCTGGGACGCCTCCGACGAGTACCTGCTGCGCCACCTGGAGGGCGAAGAGGCCGTCGGCACCGCCGTCGTCCTGGGCGACCGCTGGGGTGCCCTGACCACCGCGCTCGCCGCGCACCGGCCCGTGCAGATCACCGACTCGTACCTGACCCAGCAGGCGACCCGCGCCAATCTCGCCCGCAACCGCACGCCGGCCGAGGCCGACGGCGTACGGCTGCTGTCGACCCAGGACTCGCCCCCGGACCGGATCGACGTCCTGCTGGTGCGCGTGCCCAAGAGCCTCGCCCTCCTCGAGGACCAGCTGCAGCGGCTCGCGCCGCATCTGCACGCGGACACCCTCGTCGTCGGTACGGGCATGGTGACGGAGATCCACACCTCCACGCTGAAGCTGTTCGAGCGGATCATCGGCCCGACCAGGACCTCGCTGGCCGTGAAGAAGGCGCGGTTGATCTTCTGCACCCCGGATCCCGAGCTGCTCGCCTCCGCACCCGCGGCCGGCTGGCCGCGCCGCTACGACCTGCCCCCGGACATCGGCGCCATGTCCGGCCGCGCCGTCACCAATCACGCGGGCATCTTCTGCGCCGAGCGCCTCGACATCGGCACGCGCTTCTTCCTCCGGCACCTGCCGCAGCGCCGCGGCCCGCTCCGCGTCGTGGACCTGGGCTGCGGCAACGGAGTGGTCGGTACGGCCGCCGCCGTGGCGAACCCCGAGGCCGACGTGGTGTTCACGGACGAGTCGTACCAGGCGGTGGCATCGGCCGAGGCGACGTTCCGGGCGAACACGGGCCCGGCCGCGAAGGCCGAGTTCCTCGTGGGCGACGCGCTGTCGGGCCTGGAGCGGGAGTCCGTGGACCTCGTACTGAACAATCCGCCGTTCCACACCCACCGGGCCCTGACCGACAGCACCTCCTGGCGCATGTTCACCGGCTCACGCGCCGCGCTGCGCCCCGGCGGCGAGCTGTGGGTGATCGGCAACCGGCATCTCGGCTATCACGTCCGGCTGCGTCGGCTCTTCGGCAACTGCGAGACCGTCGCGAGCAACCCGAAGTTCGTCGTGCTGCGCGCGGTCCGACAGCGCTGAACCGCCCCGCGCGGGGCCGTGCCCGCCACGACGTGTCACACGAACGGTGCGAGCAGGTGCAGCACATGGCGCGCGTACTTCCTCTTTCGCGCCACGAGGCGGGGCTTTGGGGGATATTGGGGGCATGGCGGAGCACAAAGGGCGATGGGAACGGCAGCGACTGATTCCGGCGAGCCGGAGCGAGCCGGCACTCAGGCCGGCCGAGCCGATCTACGCATCACTCATGGCCCAGTGGTCCGATGAGGGCAGGACCGTCCCCGGCGTCCCCGACCGCGAATGGAACACGGTCGTCGCCCGGTCCTGCTGGCCGCGCTGGTAGGGCGCGCAGCCGCTCATGCAGAAGGGCCGGGCCGCCGCGGAGTACCGCGACGGCCCGGCCCGAAGACCGGCGCCGACGATCAGCTGTTGCCCTCGCCGTTGCCGGAGAGCGCGGCGATGTCGTCGAGTACGTGCGACAGGGACTCGTCGCCCTTGGCCTGCGTCGAGTTCTCGGTGCACTGCTGGTACTGCGGGTTGGCCAGCACATTGACGTCCTGGACCGTGACGGGCACCACGCCGACGAGAGAGCCCGCGTTGCCCTTGACCGGCAGGCCGACACAGGGCTTGTTGAGCGAGCCCTGGACGAGCGCCATCTGCGGGCTCATGTTGCCGTACGTGGCCTGGTTGCCGTACAGCTGTGCGGAGTTGGTGCCACTCTCCGAGATGGTGCCGGTGTCGTTACCGATGGCCAGGGCCTGCGGCGCCGCCGCGGCCGAGACGCCGACGACGGAGGCGGTCACGGCGACAGCCGCCATAGCCTTCTTGATCACGACTGATTCCCTTTCTGGGGGGTGAGAGGGGATACCGGAAGGCGCTGGGGCCCGATTCCGGAGCCTCCTGACCAACTCCCGCCACCGGAGTTGGTTCTTCCGCTTCACTCCAACGGGCGGCGCCGAACCGCCCGTCCTGACATAGAGGTGCGACGCCCGTCCCTCGCCCGTCAGGGCGTGGGGAACCGGGCGGAATGACGAGCGGCCCGTGAATGCGGAACGCGGTCGCGGAGCCCCGCTCTTCCGTATGCCGGTATCGGCGGGATGCATGAAGATCGCTGCGGGCCATCCGGGTGAATTCGCAGAACCAAGCCGCGGCTGACGAGTTGAACCGGCGCGCGGACAAGCTCATGCGCTCCGGCTGAAAGGGAAGTTTTGATGATCAAGAAGGTTATGACTGCGGTAGCCGTCACGGCCTCCGTCGTCGGCGTCTCGGCCGCGGCGGCGCCGCAGGCCCTGGCCATCGGCGATGACATCGGCACCGTCTCCCAGAGCGGCATCGGCGCCTCGCAGGTGTACGGCAACCAGGCCACGTACGGCAACATGAGCCCGCAGATGGCGCTCGTCCAGGGCTCGCTCAACAAGCCCTGTGTCGGCCTGCCGGCCAAGGCCAACGCCGGTTCGCTCGTCGGCGTCGTGCCGGTCACGGTCCAGGACGTCAACGTCCTCGCCAACCCGCAGAACCAGCAGTGCACCGAGAACTCGACGCAGGCCAAGGGCGACGAGTCCCTGTCGCACCTCCTCAACGACATCGCCGCGCTCTCCGGCAACGGCGAGAGCAACGGCTGATTCCGGAGTTTCCGGATCGACCAACATGAATCGTCCGGTGGACGTCCGAGTGGGCGCAGGGAAATGGCCGCCCGGGCGGCTTTCCCGGTGGACAACCCCTCGTTGTCAGTGCGTCAGTGGCCGGCCCGAGCGGGTTCGTCATGACACCGACACGATCGCAAGAAGAAGGAAGTCCGATGAAGTACAAGAAGACCGCTGCGGCTTTCGCCGGCGTGATGCTGGCCATGGGTATGGCCTCGCCGGCCCTCGCGGACTCCGACGCCGCCGGTGCGGCCACTGATTCGCCGGGTGTGCTGTCCGGGAATGTCATCCAGATTCCCGTGCATGTTCCGGTCAACGTCTGCGGCAATACCGTCAATGTCATCGCCCTGCTGAACCCGGCGTTCGGCAACTACTGCACAGCCGACTGACGTACGGCCTCGCACACAGCCCTTAGGGGTCGTTTTCTGCCGGTCCTGGGATGCACCGCCGGTGCGCTCCGGGACTGGTTCTCGAACTGAGAGCGGGAAAAAACACACATGATGCGACAGGTCATCAGCAAGGGAATCCTGACGGCCGCGGCGGCCACCAGCATTCTGTCTCTGAACGGTGCAACCGCCAGCGCCGACTCCCAGGCGGACGGGGGTGCCGCGGGTTCCCCCGGGGTGCTGTCGGGCAACCTTGTTCAGGCGCCCATCGACGTCCCGGTCAATGTCTGCGGGAACTCCGTGGACGTGGTCGGGTTGCTCAACCCGGCATTCGGCAACCACTGTGCGAACGTGTCGGACACCGACGAGCCGGGCGACGCGGCCTCCGGGTCCTCGGCGACGGGTGGCACGGCGGACTCCCCGGGAGTGGGCTCCGGCAACACCATCCAGGCCCCGGTGCACGTCCCGGTCAACGCCTGCGGGAACTCCGTGGACGTCATCGGTGCGCTCAACCCGGCCTTCGGCAACACCTGCGTCAACGGTGACGCAGAGCTGCCGGAGCCGCCCACGGGGCCGCAGACGCCTCCGGGGCCGCAGTCGCCTCCGGAGCCGGAGACGCCGACGGTGCCGGGCGGGCCGAACGTGCCGGAGACGCCGACGGTGCCGAACGTGCCGAACGTGCCGAACGTGCCGGAGACGCCGACGGTGCCGGGCGTGCCGAACGTGCCGGAGACGCCGACGGTGCCGGGCGTGCCGACCCAGCCGACTCCGGAGCCCCCGGTGATCGCGAACCCGCCGGTGCCCACCGACGAGGGCCGGACGATCACGCCGGCCGCCCCTGCGCCGCAGCTGGCCGAGACCGGCTTCCAGGGCGAGATGCTGGCTGCCGGCGCCGCCGCCGCGGGTCTGCTGCTCGGCGGTGGAGTGCTGTACCGGCGCGGCAGGGCTGCCGTCCGCCGCTGAACCTTCCGTACACGCACGTCACTTGCGTGGCTCCAGGCCGGGAGAGTCTCCCCTCGACTCTCCCGGCCCTTCGGCGTCCGAAGGGGTGCCGTCGACGCGATTGCACCGGTCTGCACCGGCCCGCTTCCTCCGACGGACCTCAGGGCCGGACGCCGACCAGTTCGCGGTACACATCGGCGACCGCCTCCGCGGTGTGCCGTACGTCATGTGCGGAGAGGACGTGGTGGTGGCCCCGGCGGCCGAGCGCGCTGCGCAGCGGCGCGTTGAGCAGCAGATCTCCCATCGCCGTGGCCAGCGCGTAGGGATCACGGGGCGGGGCCAGGCAGAAGAGGGCATGCCCGGGCGGCAGGCTCTCGCGCGCCCCGTCGACGTCGGTGACGACGACCGAGCGCCCGCAGGCCATCGCCTCCAGCGGCGCCAGCGCCATGCCCTCCCACCGGGACGGGAGGACCACCAGGTCGGCGGCCCGGTACCAGGGCGCCGGGTCCTGCACGGCGCCGGCGAAGCGCACGGACGCGGAGGCGAAGGAGTGCAGTGACTCCTCGTCGGGCCCTTCCCCGACGAGGACGAGACAGGCGTTGGGAAGTCTGCGCAGCACTTGCTCCCAGGCCACGAGCAGCAGATCCTGCCCTTTCTGCCGGCACAGCCGCCCCACGCACACCACGAGCGGCGCCGACTCGGGCAGATCGGCGACGAGCGGCGGCAGCGACCTCGGCCGGACGTCGGGGGCGGGCCGGAAGCGCTCGGTGTCCACGCCGTTGGGGATGACGCTCCAGTGCGCGTCGACACCGGCCGTCTCGCCCGTGCGCCGTTCCGCCTCGCTGACGCAGACGACACGGTCCGTCCAGCGCGCCCCGTACCGCTCCCAGCGCCGCGCCAGCAGGGCCGTGGCCCCGCCGACGGCCTCGAACGACCAGGCGTGCGGCTGGAACACGGTCGGGATCCTGCCGCGCACGGCGAGCCGCGCCGCCAGGCCGGCCCTCGCGCTGTGGGCGTGCACGACACGCGGTCGCAGCCGCCCCACCAGGCGGGCGAGCTGCCGGATCTCATGGAGCAGCAGCGGCCCCGGCACGCCGCCGGCCCGCCAGCGGTGGACGTCGGCGCCGAGTCCGCGTACGGCCTCGCCCAGGACGCCGCCGTCGGGGCATGCCACGGCCACGCTCAGCCCGTCACGGACCTGGTTCGTCACCAGGTCCGTGACGACCTGCGCGACCCCGCCGTCGACGGGCTGCACGACGTGGAGCACGGCCGGACGCCGGCCGTGCGGAAGGGAATGCGGCAGCACACGCAGATCGGTCACGGTCTCTGGTCGTGGAGTTCGGAACTTCATTTCCCGCGCCTTGGACGGCGGCACCCATGGAATGACGCTTTCACCGGCTCTCCGTATTCGCGGGCGAAGGGAGGGAATCCTTCTGCCAATGCTTCGCGTGTTACGCGGGGGCCGGGATGCGACTCTAACCGTCTTTCGGTCCGAGCCGCAGGGGACGGCGCGCGCCGAATCAATCCTTTTGATGTTCAGCCGTGTCCGGAAGTCGCCCATCGTCGTTGAGTGTTGTACCCCCATCGGATATCCGAAAGGAAGCAATGATGAAGCGAATCGCGAAGTCGGTCGCGCTGGCGGGCAGCGGTGCTGCCCTGGTCCTGGGTGGCGCCGGCATGGCCGTCGCCGACAGTGGTGCGAACGGCGTCGCCGAGGGCTCGCCCGGTGTCGCCTCCGGCAATGTCATCCAGGTTCCGGTGCACGTTCCGGTCAACGCCTGTGGCAACACCGTCAACGTCATCGCCCTGCTGAACCCGGCGTTCGGCAACGCCTGCGCCAACGACTGATCCGCTCGACGACGTACCAGACCTCATGGCTGCGGGGCTTCCGAGCGCCGAGGCCGGGGCGCTCGGCCCGACGTCTGGTCCTGGCAGCGTCTCGCTGCCAGGCCCGGCGTTCGTGCCGACCGACCCGTGTTCACCCCTTTGGCCGCACAACCTGACAGTCCCCCCTGCGTTGAAGCAGTGGCCGGGCAGTCACGCACGGCCACTGAACAAATGACCAAGGAGTACCTCTCCATGTCGCGTACCGCGAAGGCTCTTGTCCTGTCCACCGTCGCTGCCGCCGCCGTTGCGGGCTCGGCCGGCCTCGCCACCGCCGACAGCGGTGCGCAGGGTGCCGCAGCCATGTCGCCGGGCGTTCTCTCGGGCAACGTGGTCCAGGTACCGGTCCACGTGCCGGTCAACGTCTGCGGCAACACCGTCAACGTCGTCGGCCTGCTGAACCCGGCGTTCGGCAACGTCTGCGTGAACGACTGACCGCCCTTCACCGCGTTTCCCTCGGGCCGCTCTCCCCGTCATCTCGGGGAGAGCGGCCTTGCGCTGTGTCCGCCAGTGGGGTCCCTCGAATGGCGGGGGCGGCACGCGAATGCGCGACACGCCCGAGGATCAAGAACTGACCAGCGCAAACGCTCCCACGTGTGAACAGGGCGCGGACAGGTTTGAGGACGCTCCGCAGTCGAACGGTTGCGCCTGGCAGAGGCTCCTCGCACGGTGATCACAAGATCCGTCGATCACCGAAAGGGATGTTCCATGCGTGCTCAGGCAACGCGTCGCATCACCACAACTGCCCTCTCTCTCGCGCTCGTTCTGGGCGCCGGCGGGCCCGCCATGGCAGCGCAGGAGCAGGCTCCGCGCGCCGGCGCCGCCGCCGCAACGGACGCGGCAGGCGTTCCCGTCCCGGACGCCGACTCCCTGTTCGCCCAGGCCGCTGTGCTTGCCGAACTCGGCGGTGTGCTGACCCCCGTCACCGACCTGATCGAGGCCGTACTCGCGGCCGACAGCGGCCGGCTCTCCGCCGAAGAGGCCGCGAAGCACGCCGCCGCCATCAGGGCGGCCATCGAAGCCGCCGTCGGGGCTCCCGCCACGACGCCGCAGGCCCCGGCGGCCCCCGAGACCCCGGCGGCCCCGGAGAAGCCCGCGGCCGAGACCCCGGCGGCCCCCGAGACCCCGGCAGCCCCGGAGAAGCCCGCGGCCGAGACCCCGGCGGCTCCGGGAATCCCGGAGATGCCCGAGGGTCCTCTGGCCGAGAAACCGGCGGCCGTGCCGTCGGCCGGTGACGACAAGGCGGCTTCGACGGACGTGAGGGAAGACGCGCTCGCCGCGCTGCAGAAGAGCGTGGACGCGCTTGTCGAGGCGTCCCGGTCGGGTGAGGCCGAGGCCGTGGCCACCGCGGTGACGGCCGTCGTGACCGGCGTCGCCAACCTGATCGCGGCCACCCTGCACGGTGGCGGCCTGCCGGCTGCGGACCTTCCGGGTCTGCCGACGCTGCGGCCGCCCGCGGACGGCGCACAGACGCCCGCCGTCGCTCCGGCGCAGCCCGAGAGCTGACCCGGCTGTTGCTCCGACCGTTCGTGCCGGCCCTGCAAGGGGCCGGCACGACGTGTTTTCACGAGGTTCGGGCGCCGGAACGGACGCGTTCCCGGCAGTTCATAAGAGAATCCGGCCGGGGGCACTTCATTCGGGTGGGGATGCGGGAATTCCCGGGAGTCCGGAGTTTCTGACGCGCCGAGGGATCGTTACACAAGGCGTAGCCGAATGGCAGGCAGAGAGGCGGCCACAAGCATCCGCAATATGCCTGAACCGTAGGACGCTTGCGCGCGCGACACGCGTCACCGAAGGAGAGATTCACTGATGAAGCCCATGAAGGTTGCCGCGGTTGTCGCCGGTTCCCTGGTGGCCGCCGGTGCCGCCGCGCCGGCGTTCGCCGCCGACCTCGCGCCGAGCAGTCTCAACGGTGCGCTGGACACCGTCACGACCCAGTCGTCGGCCGCGGCCGGGTCGCTGGCGAACGAGAGGCTGGACACGGAGCAGAAGGGTTCGGTGCTGCACACCGTCAACGGTGCGGCGGGCGACCTGAACGATGCGGGGAAGCTCGGTCCGAAGGGTCTCCTCGGCGGGCTTCCGGTCGGCGCCTGAGCGCCGGTCACGCGACGGTGGCCGGAGGCGGCCGCGCGGCCGGTCGCGGATTCACCCGGATGAATCTCCGGCACTGCGCCGACGGAGGGACGCCGGCCCCGCGGATCCCTCCGCCGCGGGGCCGGTCCGCGTCGGCCCGCTCCCGTACTGCCCCTGCCCCCGATCCCGTACGGGCGAGCGAGCCCGACACCTTCGGAGTAATCGGCGGCGGGACTCCCCCGCGCAGGTGACGCAGGCGCCCGGAGGGTCCCGGTAAGTCGCTAAGGTCCGACGGTGACCTCAACCTCCGGCGCCGTGCGCGCCTTCCGCCCGGCCCAGTTGGGCACCCTCGGCGTCATCGCCTGGAGCGGTGAACACCCCGACGACGAGCGGGACATGCCGTTCCTGCTGGCGTACTCCCTCGGTGACGGCGACCTCGGTCCGGAGGGGGTGGAGGTCGCCGCCCGGCAGCTGCTCGACGAGGTGGGACTGCCGGTCGGCACCGAGTACGTGGACGCCGCGCAGGCAGTCGGCTTCCCTCTGACCCTTCTCGTCGAGGCGGATCAGGCCGTGCTGACGATGCCTCATCTCAGCGCCCAGTGCCCGGTGCCGCCGGAGTGGCTTGCGGCGGTCCGGGAGCGGGGTCACGTCTACTTCCTCTTCGCCACCCGCCCATGGCCGCAGGCGGCACCCGGGGTGCCGGTCACCGAGGAGCAGCTGCGCAACTTCGTCGGTGACGAGGAGATGCTGGTCAGGGCCGCGCACTGTTTGCTGCCGGTGCGTCAGCTGCGCGGATGAATGGCGCCGTGGTCCGCGCGCAAAAGGGCCCGGCGGGCGGCCGGTGGGCCGCCTGCCGGGCCGTGTCTACGCCTGGCGGATCAGATATGCGGGGGTCGGCTCGCCGGGCGGGCGGCCGCGGGGTGCGCGACCTCCCGGGTGGCCCCGGCGAGCCTGAGTGTTATGTGGCGAAGCGTCAGCTGCATGATCGAGCTCCTCGCTGCACGGGTCGGGTCGATCCGACGCTAATCGGAATCTGACGATCCGTCGCGTTGGGCGGGAGGCGATTACTGCGTGCGCGCATCGGTCCACGTCGGCGAGGGTCGCCGAAACGATCTTTCCTGGTCTGCCTGAGCAGGGCGGGGGAGAGGGAGAGGGAGAGCGGTATGGAGACACGTACGAGGACGCGCATCCCGCGTCCGGCGCAGGCCCCGGACGACACCCCGTCAGATGCCGCCGGCGGCAGCCGCGGTTTCGCCTGGCTGCTGATCGTCACGGGCGCGGCGGGGCTGCTCGCGTCATGGGTCATCACGATCGACAAGTTCAGACTGCTCGAGGACCCGGGCTTCACGCCGGGCTGCAGCCTCAACCCCGTCGTGTCCTGCGGCAACATCATGAAGAGCGAGCAGGCCGCGGCCTTCGGCTTCCCCAACCCGATGCTGGGCCTCGTCTCGTACGCCGTCGTGATCGGCGTCGGCGCCGGGCTTCTGGCGGGTGCCCGCTACCGCCGCTGGTTCTGGCTCGCCCTCAACGCCGGCGCGTTCTTCGGTGTGGCTTTCTGCACCTGGCTCCAGTTCCAGTCGCTGTACCGCATCAGCGCGCTGTGTCTCTGGTGCTCGCTGGCCTGGGTCGCCACGATCCTTCTGTTCTGCTCCGTGACCCGTCACACCGTCGAGCACCGGATGCTCCCGGCTCCGGCGGGCCTGCGCCGCGGTCTGCGCGAGTTCGGCTGGGTGCCGCCGGTGCTGTGGACGGGGGTCATCGGGATGCTGATCCTGACCCGCTGGTGGGACTTCTGGATCAGCTGACGTCAGACCTCGGCGATGCGGGCGAAGCGGCCCACGATGTGGAGGTCGGTCTCGATGTGGGCGGCGGTGACGCGGAGTTGGGGGAGCACCTCGGTGAGGCACTCGTCCGGGGTGCGCCGGGTCGTGTGCATGGCGACGTTGAGCGCGGCGACGGTGCGGCCCGTGTGGTCGTGGACCGGGACGGCCAGGGACCGCAGGCCCTCCTCCAGTTCCTGGTCGACCAGGGAGTAGCCCTCGTCGCGGACGCGGTCGACGAGTGCGGAGAGCCGGGCGGGGTCGGTGACGGTACGGGGGGTCAGGGCGCGCAGATGGCTGCGGGCGATGAGGGCCGTGCGCTCCTCCTCGGGGAGGCCGGCGAGGAGGACGCGGCCCATCGACGCCGCGTACGCGGGGAAACGGGTGCCGATGGTGATGTTGACGCTCATGATGCGTTCGGTGGCGACGCGGGCCGTGTAGCGGATGTCGTCGCCGGCGAGGACGGCCAGGGACGCGGAGTCGTGGACATGGCGGACCAGTTCCGCCATGTGCGGGACGGCGATGTCGGGGAGTGTCGTCCGGGAGAGCGGGGGGCAACCGAGGGCGAGCACGCGCGGGGTGAGGCGGAAGGTCCGGTCCTCGGAGGTGACGTAGCCGAGGTGCTCCAGCGTGAGGAGGGCGCGGCGGGCCGTGGCGCGGGCGAGGCCCGTGGCCTCGGCGATCGCGGTGAGGCCGAGCTCCGCGCGGCCCTCGCCGAAGGCGGTGATCACGGTCAGCCCACGGGCGAGCGACTCCACGAACTCCGCGCCGAGCTCCTGCTTGGACGCGGCGGTCCCGTGCGCAAGGCCCTGCCCGGCGGTGCTCTCGGCGGCTCCGACCGTCGCGGTCGGCTCGGCGGCGGGCGGCGCCTGCCGCAGCTCGTGCTCCATCGCCGCCACGGCCTCGCGGACGCGGGGAAGCAGCGCGCGGCGCAGTGAGTCGGCGCTGTGGCGGCTGGTGTGGCTGACGACGCCGAGCGCGCAGGCCGTCCGCCCCTGCGGGTCGTGCACCGGGACCGCGAGGGCGACCAGTCCGGGCTCTATCAGCTGGTCGTCCAATGCCCAGCCGTCCTTCGCGGCGCGGGCGGCCCGTTCCTCGAAGTCCTCCCCCGGTGCGGTCCCGGGGCCCGCTCCGCGGCGCCACGCCGCCCACTCCTCGTCCGTCCACGCGGCGGCGAACAGCTGCCCCGGTGCGGTGCGTTCGGCAGGCAGCAGGTCGCCGATGCGGAAGGTCAGCGACATGGCACGCCGCCGCGTGGACTGGTGGATGAAGCGGATGCCGTCGCGGTCCGGCACGGCGAGCGACACCGACTCGTCGAGCTCGTCGGCGAGCCGTTCGGCGAGGGGGCCGAGCGGACCCGGCAGACCGACCGCGGCCAGATAGGCGTTGCCCAGCTCCATGAGCCGTGGCGCCGGCCTCGCCTCATGGCCGTCGAGGCGCAGGTAACCCATGCGTGCGAGGGTCGCGGCGACCCGGTCGACGGTGGAGCGGGCCAGCCCGGTCGCGCGGACGAGCTCGCTGAGGGGTACCCGGCCGCCGGCGTCGCTGATCGCGCGCAGTACGGCGATGCCGCGCATCAGCGGACCTACGGCCTCGGCGGGGGGCTCGGCAGGGGGCGTGGCCGGCATCGGATCTCCAGGGCGTTGACATGCGTGTCCGGTGCACGCACACTCAGGGCGAGTTGTTCATGAACTCTAGTTCATCTGGCGAACACACACGCCGAGCGTGACACGACAGGCGTCCCACGACAGGCATCGAACGGAAGCCCCATGGACAAAGTCGAACGGTCCGCGGCCGACGCGGTCGCCGGCATCGCGGATCACGCGTCGCTCGCCGTCGGCGGCTTCGGCCTCAGTGGTGTGCCGAATGTACTGATCGAGGCAGTGCACGCGCGCGGGGTCCGCGGACTGGGCGTCGTCTCCAACAACTGCGGCGTCGACGGCGGCGGCCTCGGCATCCTGCTCGCCGCGGGCCGCGTCGCCCGTGTCACCGGCTCGTACATCGGCGAGAACAAGGAGTTCGCCCGCCAGTACCTCGCCGGCGAGCTGGAGGTCGAGCTCGTCCCCCAGGGCACGCTCGCCGAGCGGCTGCGCGCCGGCGGCTGCGGTGTCCCGGCCTTCTACACCCCGGCCGGCGTCGGCACCCAGGTCGCCGACGGCGGACTGCCCTGGCGCTACTCCGCCAGCGCCGAAGGCTCTGGGGGACGCTCGGTCGCGGTCCCGTCCCCCGCCAAGGAGATCCGCACGTTCGACGGCCGCGACCATGTCCTGGAGCACGCCATCACCACCGACTTCGCGCTCGTACGGGCCGCCAAGGGCGACCGCCACGGAAACCTGGTCTTCCGCCGGGCCGCCCGGAACTTCAACCCGCTCGCCGCCATGGCGGGCCGCGTGACGATCGCCGAGGTCGAGCAGCTGGTCGAGCCGGGGGAGCTGGATCCGGACGCGATCCATGTACCGGGTGTCTTCGTGCAGCGCGTGCTGCCGCTCACGCCGGAGCAGGCCGCCGCCAAGGACGTCGAACACCGCACGGTGTCCGCTCCCCCGGCCCGAGGGGCGGTGCGCGCCTGATGGCCTGGACCCGCGAGGAGATGGCCGCCCGTGCGGCAGCCGAGCTGACCGACGGTTCCTACGTGAACCTCGGCATCGGGCTGCCCACGCTCGTGCCCGGCCACCTGCCGCCCGGCGTGGACGTCGTCCTGCACTCCGAGAACGGGATCCTCGGCGTCGGACCGTATCCGTACGAGGACGACATCGACCCCGATCTGATCAACGCGGGCAAGGAGACCGTCACGGTCCGGCCGGGCGCCGCGTTCTTCGACTCCGCGCTCTCCTTCGGCATGATCCGCGGCGGGCACATCGATACTGCCATCCTGGGAGCCATGCAGGTCTCCGCGACCGGCGACCTCGCCAACTGGTCCGTCCCCGGAAAGATGGTCAAGGGCATGGGAGGCGCGATGGACCTGATCCACGGCGCCCGCCGCGTCGTCGTCCTCACCGACCACACGGCCAAGGACGGCTCGCCGAAGCTCGTCCGCGCGTGCACGCTGCCGCTGACGGGCAGGGCATGCGTGCACCGCGTCATCACCGACCTGGGCGTGCTCGACGTGACCGGCGAGGGATTCGCCCTCGTCGAGACGGCACCCGGCGTCACCCCCGACGACGTACGAGACAAGACTGGAGCTGAGCTGACATGACCGACCGTCTGCGCGATGTGTACGTGGTCGACGCCGTCCGCACCCCCATCGGCAAGTACGGCGGCGCCCTGTCCGGCGTACGCCCCGACGACCTCGCCGCGGGAGTCCTCGGCGCCCTCGTCTCCCGCACGCCCGACCTCGACCCGTCCCGTATCGACGACGTCTTCTTCGGCGACGCCAACGGCGCCGGCGAGGACAACCGCGACGTGGCCCGCATGGCCGTGCTGCTCGCGGGCCTGCCGGTCACCGTGCCCGGCACGACGGTGAACCGGCTCTGCGGCTCCGGCATGGAGGCCGTCATCCAGGCCGCCCGCGCCATCGCCGTCGGCGACGCGTCGATCGCCGTCGCGGGCGGCGTCGAGTCGATGAGCCGCGCGCCCTGGGTGGTGCAGAAGCCGGAGCGCGGCTTCCCCGCCGGACACCAGCAGATGCACTCCACGACCCTCGGCTGGCGCATGGTCAACCCGCGCATGCCCGAGGAGTGGACCGTCGGCCTCGGCGAGGGCGCGGAGCTGCTCGCCGAGCGGTACGGCATCGAGCGCGAGGAGCAGGACGCCTTCGCCCTCGCCAGCCACAGGAACGCGGCCCGCGCCTGGGCCGACGGCCTGTACGACGGCGAGGTCGTCCCCGTACACGGCGTGGAGCTCGCGCGCGACGAGTGCATCCGCGACAGCACGTCGACGGAGGCCCTCGCCAAGCTGAAGCCGGTCTTCCGCAAGGACGGGACCGTCACCGCCGGCAACTCGTCCCCGCTCAACGACGGCGCCGCCGCGCTCCTGCTCGTGGACGAGGACGGACTGCGCGCCACCGGCCGCGAACCGCTCGCCCGCATCGGCGCGTCGGCCGTGACCGGCATCGAGCCGCAGTACTTCGGCGCGGGCCCGGTCGAGGCCGTCCGCCGGGCCCTGAAGAAGGCCGGCCGCGAGTTCGGCGACCTGCACACCGTCGAGCTCAACGAGGCCTTCGCCGCCCAGGCGCTGGCCTGTCTGCGCCAGTGGCCGGGGCTCGACCCGGCCGTCGTCAACCCGCGCGGCGGCGCCATCGCCATCGGGCACCCCCTCGGCGCTTCCGGTGCCCGGCTCACCGGCGCCGTGGCCCACCAGCTGGCCGCCGCGGGCTCCGGCACGGGCCTCGCCACGCTGTGCATCGGCGTCGGGCAGGGCCTCGCGCTCGTCCTGGAGAGGTGACGCCGCCGATGAGCCCGAGCACACGCGTGACCCCGGCGATCCCCAGCCAGGAGCAGATCAGCACCGAGATCGCGGCCGCGCACCGGGCCGCCGCGGCCGACGGCACCGCGTCCCCGCCGCACCACCCGGCCCGCGACTTCGCCCCGTACCGCAGCAGCGTCCTGCGCCACCCGCGGCAGCCGCTCGTCGCCGTGGCCGACGACCCGGAGGCGGCCGAGCTGTACGGCCCGGTCTTCGGCGCCGCCGACGTGAGCGAGCTCGACGCGGATCTGACCCGGCAGCACGCGGGCGAGCCGCTCGGCGAGCGCATCACGGTCACCGGCCGGGTGCTCGACCGGGCGGGACGGCCCGTGCGCGGCCAGCTCGTCGAGATCTGGCAGGCCAACACCTCGGGCCGGTACGCCCATCGGCGCGACCGGCACCCGGCGCCCCTGGACCCGAACTTCACGGGCGTGGGCCGCTGCCTGACGGACGACGAGGGGCGGTACGCGTTCACGACGATCAGGCCCGGGGCCTATCCGTGGCGCAACCACGTGGGCGCCTGGCGCCCCGCGCACATCCACTTCTCCCTCTTCGGGACCGCGTTCACGCAGCGCCTGGTGACGCAGATGTACTTCCCGGGAGACCCGCTCTTCCCGTACGACCCGATCCTCCAGTCGGTCACGGACCCGGCGGCACGGGCCCGGCTCGTCGCCGCGTACGACCACGGGCTTTCGCAGCCCGAGTGGTCCCTCGGCTACCGCTGGGACATCGTGCTCGACGGCCCGGCGGCGACGCTTCCGGACCCCGAGGAGAGTCTGTGATGCCCGCTCCCACTCCCTCTCAGACCGTGGGCCCCTTCTACGGGTACGCCCTGCCGTTCGCCGGGGGCGGGGACATCGCCCCCTCCGGGCACCCCGACACCATCACCGTGCACGGGTACGTGCGCGACGGGAACGGCGATCCGGTGCCGGACGCGCTGCTGGAGCTCTGGCAGCCGGCCGGGCGTCCCGGTTCGCTGCGCCGCAACGGCGTCGACTTCACCGGGTTCGGGAGGGTGGCGACCGACGCGGACGGGCGCTGGGTGGTGCGGACGCTCCCGCCGCGGGCGGCGACGCCGTACCTCTCGGTGTGCGTGTTCGCGCGAGGGCTGACGCACCACCTGTTCACGCGGGCGTACGTGGGTGACGCGGGCGCGGATGCGCTGCCGGCGGCTGTTCCGGAGGAGCGCAGGTCCACCCTGATGGCCGTGCCGGACGGGGAGCGGACGTACCGCTTCGACATTCATCTGCAGGGGGAGAAGGAGACGGTCTTCTTCGACTTCCACGACTTCCACGACTTCCACGACTTCCACGACTTCCACGACTTCCGTGGCGTCCGTGACGTCCGCGGATGACGTCGGGCTGCTCGCCCCGGTGTGGGCGGGCACCCCCGTGGAGGCCGCCACGGGCGACCGGGCGTTCCTCCGGGCCTTGCTGGACGCAGAGGCCGCGCTGGCGCGGGTCCAGGACGCGGCGGCGGGTGGGACCGTCACCGCGGTGGCGCGGGCCTGCGACCGGTTCGATGCGCGGTCCCTCGCGCTGCGCGCGCGGGCCGGGGGCAATCCCGTGATCCCACTGGTCGCCGACCTCACCGCGGCGGTGGCCGAAGTGGACGCGGTGCACGCGGAGTTCGTGCACCGGGGCGCCACCAGCCAGGACATCCTGGACACCGGCCTCATGCTGGTGGCCGCCCGGACGCTGGACCTGGTCCTCGGCGATCTGGAGCGGACCGCCGACGCCCTGGGCGCTTTTGCCGCGGAGCACCGCGCCACCCCGATGCCCGGCCGCACCCTCACCCAGCACGCCGTCCCCACCACCTTCGGACTGAAGGCGGCGGGCTGGCGGTCCCTCGTGCTGGACGCGCACGAGCGGCTGGCGCGGGTGCGGGCGTCGCTGCCCGCGCAGCTCGGGGGCGCGGCGGGGACGCTGGCGGCGTTCGGGGACGCGGGGCCGGGTCTCGTGGGTGCCTATGCCCGTGAACTCCGGCTCGCGGAACCGGAGTTGCCCTGGCATGTGCTGCGCACGCCGGTTGCCGACCTGGGCGCCGCGCTGGCGTTCTGCGCGGGTGCGCTGGGGAAGATCGCGGCGGACGTGCTGGTCCTGTCGCGTACCGAGATCGGCGAGCTGGCGGAGGGCGCAGGAGGCGGCTCGTCCGCCATGCCGCACAAGAGCAACCCCGTGCGGGCGACGCTGATCGCGTCCGCGGCCCGTCAGGTGCCCGCGTCGGCCGCGGTCCTCCTCGGCTCACTGGCCGCCGAGGACGAACGCCCGGCCGGGGCGTGGCACGCGGAGTGGCAACCGCTGAGGGAGGCGCTCCGGTTGACGGGTGGCGCGGCCGCGGCGGCGGTGGAGCTGTGTGCGGGGCTGGTCGTCCGGCCGGACCGGATGCGGGCGAACCTCGAGCTGACGGGCGGGCTGATGCTGACGGAGCGCGTGGCGGCGGCGCTGGCGCCGAGCCTGGGGCGGGCGGAGGCGCGCCGCGCGGTGGCGGAGGCGTCGCGCCGTGCGGCGGAGGAGGGTGCGGATGTGTTCCACGTCCTCGCACGGAACGAGGAGCTGCCGGACCTCGGCACCCTCGCCGACCCGACCCGGTACCTGGGCTGCGCCCCAGCCCTGGTCGACCGGGCCTTGTCGCGCGTCCGGGGCCCGGTGGGCGGTCTTTCGCCCACCCGCCCCTCCGCGCGGGACGACGGCCCACAGAACCAGGGGGACGACGCCGCGTGACCTCCTTGCTCCATCACCGCATCGACGGCCCGGCGGGTGCACCCACCGGCCCGCACCCGGATCAGGACACCGACGCGCCCTCCCTCATCCTCGGGCCGTCCCTCGGGACCTCCCTCTCCGTCTGGGACGCCCAGGCCCCCGACCTCGCCCGGGACCACCGCGTCATCCGCTGGGACCTCCCCGGCCACGGGGCCTGCGCGGCCGACCTGCTGCCCGCCGGCGCGAACGTCGCCGACCTCGGCCGGCTCGTCCTCGACCTCGCGGACGCGCTCGGCGGCCGGACCTTCGCGTACGCCGGCATCTCCCTCGGCGGCGCCGTCGGAACCTGGCTCGCCGCGCACCACCCGGAGCGCGTGGCGTCGCTGACGCTGGTCTGCTCCTCGGCCCGCTTCGGCGATCCGGGCCCCTGGCGGGAGCGCGCCGAGCTGGTGCGTACGAAGGGACTCGAGCCGCTCGCCGCGACCGCGCCGGGGCGCTGGTTCACGCCCGCGTTCACGGCGCACGGCACGCTCGTCGCCGACCAGCGCTCCGCCGACCCGGCCGCGTACGCGGCGTGCTGCGAGATCCTCGCCGCCCTCGACCTCCGCGCCGACCTGGCCCGTGTCACCGCCCCCACGCTCGTCATCGCGGGACGGGACGACGTGGCCGCCCCGCCAGTCCACGCACGCGAACTCGCCGACGGCATCCGCGACGCCCAGCTCCTCGAACTGCCCCGCGCCGCGCACCTCGCGAACGTCGAGCGCCCGCAGGCGGTGCTGGCCGCCCTGCGGGCGCATCTGGGTCGCCCCGACGGCATGGCGGTACCGCCGTGAGGTCCTCGGTGACGCCCACGTCGACCGGGCCGTCGCGCGGACCACCTCCTTCACGGCCCGCTTCCAGGACTTCATCACGCGCTACGCCCGGGGCGAGATCTGGGCCAGCGGCGTCCTCGACCGGCGTACGCGCAGCTGCATCACCCTCACCGCGCTCGTCGCGGGCGGCCACAAGGACGAGCTCGCCACGCACGTGCGCGCCGCGGTGCGGGGCGGCCTCACGCCCGAGGAGATCGGCGAGGTGCTGCTGCAGTCCGCCGTGTACTGCGGAGTGCCCGCCGCGAACTCCGCCTTCGCCGTCGCGGAGCAGGTCCTGAACCAACTCGAACAGGAGAAGGAGCGCTGATGCACACCACCGTCGGCATCATCGGCGGCGGCCCCGCAGGACTGCTCCTGGCGCGGCTGCTGCACAACGCGGGCATCGACAGCGTCGTCCTGGAGCGCCGCGACCGCGCGTACGTCGAGCAGCGGCAGCGCGCCGGCATCCTCGAACAGGCCACCGTGGACGCCCTCCGCGCCGCCGGGGCCGGGGAACGGATGGACCGCGAGGGCACGCCCCACCACGGCATCGAGCTGCGCTTCGGCCGCCGCGCGCACCGCGTCGACTTCCCGTCCCTCACCGGCGGGCGCAGCGTGATGGTCTACGCGCAGACCGAGGTGGTGAAGGACCTCATCGCCCTCCGGCTCGCCGACGGCGGCCCGCTGCTGTTCGGCGCCGAGGTGACGTCCGTCGAGGGCGCGGACAGCGACAGCCCGACGATCCGTTACCTCCACGAAGGCCGCGAACAGACGCTGACCTGCACGTACGTCATCGGCTGCGACGGCTTCCACGGGGTGGCCCGCGAGGCGATACCCGAGTCCGTACGGACCACGTACGAGCGGACGTACCCCTACTCCTGGCTCGGCATCCTCGCCGAAGCCCCGCCCGTGTACGAGGAGTTGGTCTACGCCCACTCGGAGCGCGGCTTCGCGCTCGCCAGCATGCGGTCGGCATCGGTGAGCCGTCTGTACCTGCAGGTCCCGAACGGCACCGATCCCGCCCACTGGTCCGACGAGCGGATCTGGGACGAGCTCGACGCGCGGTTCGCGACGGACGGCGACCCGGGGTGGAAGCTGGAGCGCGGGCCGGTGACGTCCAAGGCGGTGCTGCCGATGCGGAGTCACGTGACCGAGCCCATGCGGCACGGCCGGGTCCTCCTGGCGGGGGACGCGGCCCACATCGTCCCACCGACCGGAGCGAAGGGACTGAACCTGGCCGCCGCCGATGTGATCGTGCTGGCCCAGGCCCTGATCCGGTGGCGGGAGACCGGCTCGACCGAGCTGCTGGACACGTACTCCGACACCTGCCTGCGGCGGGTGTGGCGGGCGGAGCACTTCTCGTACTTCATGACGACGACGCTGCATGTCGACCCGGCGCAGTCGGCGTTCGAGACGCGGCTGCAGTTGTCGCAGCTGGAGCGGGTGGCGGCGTCGCCGCACGCGGCGGCCGAACTGGCGGAGAACTACACGGGTCTGCCGCTCCCCCCGCTGACCTGAGCCTGCGGTCGTCACCGGGTCCGGTGACGACCGCGAGACCGAGGGCGGTCTGCGTGGCGGGGCGAACTCCATGACCATGGCCAGGCAGAGCGGCATCAGCCCGCCGAGCCCCGGCCCGGCGACGAAGCGCCCGGCTCCGAAGGCCGCGGGGCTTCCGGCGCGGTGGGTCATGCCGGTCCCTGAATCCGTCCGCCAGGTGAACTTGAATTCACTCTTCGCGAGGGGTGTGAGTGTCAGGTCGGCACGGCCGGGTGTCACGGAGTCGGACAGAAGCCGATCGCCCCGGGGCGGCGGGGCGACCGGCTTCTGTTCTCCTCGCCAGGCCTGCAGGCTCTGCGGGCCCTATGGCTCCTGCGGGGTCAGATGCAGCGTGAACCAGTCCCGGGCGAGCGCCGAGACCTCGTCCAGTGCGCCCGGCTCCTCGAAGAGGTGCGTCGCGCCGGGGACGACCTCCAGGCGGTTCCCGCAGCGAAGCGCCGCCTGGGCCTGGCGGTTGAGGTCGAGCACCGTCGTGTCACGGCCGCCGACGATGAGCAGCGTCGGCGCGCGGACGCCGGGAAGCCGGGGCCCGGCCAGGTCGGGGCGGCCGCCGCGCGACACGACGGCGCCGACGTCCGTACCGGCGGTCGACGCCGCCCACAGCGCCGCCGCGGCTCCGGTCGACGCCCCGAAGTACCCGATCGGGACGGGCGTCCGGGTGCGCAGCCAGTGCGTGGCGCCCGCGAGTCTGCGGGCGAGGATCTCGATGTCGAAGACGTTCGCCCGGTCGGCGCCCTCGGCCTCCGTGAGCAGGTCGAAGAGCAGCGTGCCGAGGCCGGCCCGGTTCAGGGCGGCGGCGACCGAGCGGTTGCGCGGGCTGTGGCGGCTGCTGCCGGAGCCGTGGGCGAACATCACCGCGGCCGCGGCCCCGTCCGGCAGCGTGAGCTCCCCGGCGAGCCGGACCCCGCCCGCGTCCACCTCGACCTCCTCGGTCTTCGCGGGGGCGGGCGGCGCCGTCTTCGCGGCGCGCTCCAGCAGCGCGACGACCTCCTCGTCGGGGGTCTGCGAGAAGTCCCGGTACCACTCCCCGACCGCCGAGAACGCACGCGGCGTCGACAGGCACACGACCTCGTCCGCCTCCGTGCGCAGCCATGCCACGGCGTCCGGCGGTGCCACGGGCGCGGCCAGCACCACCCTGGCCGCGCCCTGCGCCCGGACGACCTCGCACGCCGCGGCGGCTGTCGACCCGGTGGCGATCCCGTCGTCCACGACGATCACGGTCCGCCCGGCGATGTCGACCCGCTCCCGACCCGCCCTGAACTGCCGGGCCTGCCGGGCGAGTTCGGCTTGCTCGGCGTGCTCCACCGACTCGACGTCCGCGCGGGAGACACGCCCGCGCCGCACGATGTCGTCACTGATGACCCGCACCCCGCCCTCCCCGATCGCCCCGAACCCGAGCTCCCGGTGGTACGGCACTCCGAGCTTCCGTACGACGATCACATCCAGCGGCGCTCCCAGCTCCCGCGCCACCTGGAACGCCACCGGCACCCCACCCCGCGGCAACCCGAGCACCACGGGATCCGCCCCCCGCAGGTGCTTCAGCACATCCGCGAGGCGCCGCCCCGCGTCCACACGGTCGGTGAACAGCACAATGGCTCACCCCCAACAGGGGTTCTCCTTCGAACCAACCCCATGGCGGGCGGCTTCGCAACTCGGGGCGCACCGGGTGGTGACGGCGAGAGGCCGGCCCGATCACGTCGGGCGACACCGGCGGTCGGCGACCGGCGACCTCCGGGGGCAGCGACGCGAGGAAGCGCTCGATGCCGCGCCGCACGTACGACGGCAACGGCTGCCGCACGTCGCCGACGAGCGCCCCCAGTTCGCGCGCACACTCCGGATCCGCCGTCCAGGCCGCCGGGCCCCTCGTCAGCGCCACGGTCAGCAGGTCGTCGTCGTACCAGCCGCCCGCGTGCTGCGCGGGCAGTGTGTCCCGAAGGATCTTGAGGGCGACGGGCATCGGGAAGAGCAGCCCGACGTCCTGTCCGATCAGCCGCACCAGCTCGTCCACGGCCAGCGAGCCGACCGGCCGCTTGCGCAGGGCGTGCACGGCCAGGACGAGGCCGGTGGAGCCCTCGGGCGCGGGCGGTGGCCGGCCGGTTGTCCTCGAGTTCTCCGACCGTGCGGGACAGAGGGACGGGTCGGGGCATCGAGCGATTGTGCCCTGGGGGGCGATTGCCGGCGGCCGCGGGGCTCCCGGCCTCAGTCGTCGTCCTCCAGGCACACCACGGGGATCCGCTGGACGAGGTTGTTGCCGAAGCCGCCGCGGTTCCAGTGCTGGTCGAGAGGTTGCGTACGGCCTTCGGCGTCGGTGGCGCGGACGGTGAGCACATGGGTGCCGGGGGTGGCCGTCCAGGCCGTGTGCCAGTGGAGCCAGGCCCAGGCGTGACCTTCCGGCGGGTCCAGAGCGGCGTCGTGCCAGGTGTGGCCGTCGTCGGTGCTGACCTCGACCCGGACGACCGGGGCGTGCCCGGACCACGCCCTGCCCTCCAGTCCCATCCGGCCGGGGCGCACGGCGCGGGTCCGGGACATGAAGTCCGGGAAGCCGGGCGGGATCATCAGGGCGCGGGGTGCGATCAGCGTGACGGGTTCGCCCGGGTCGTCGGGGGACTGCTTGTAGCGGTAGGCGACCGCCTGCTGGAAGCCGGTGAAGGGGGTGGTGGTGAGGCTGATGTCGCACAGCCACTTCACGTTCGCCATGCCGTACCAGCCGGGTACGACCAGCCGCAGCGGATACCCGTGCTGCGGCGGCAGGGGCGCGCCGTTCATCTCGTACGCGACCAGCACCTCGGGGTCGGGGCCCGCGGCCACCGGCACGGGGAGGCTGCGCCGGTAGTCCTGCTCGACGCCGCGCTCGACCCCGTGATCGGCGCCCGTGAAGACCGCGTCGACGGCGTCCGGCTCCACCCCGGCGTCGGCGAGCAGTGCCCGCAGCGGCACTCCGGTCCACTCCGCCGTCCCGACCGCCTCGACGAGCCACGGCTGGCTCACGGGGCGCGGGCTGAGCCGGGCCCTGCCGTTGCCGGCGCACTCCATCGTGACGCGCTGGGTGACCGGCTCGTACGACCTGAGCGCCTCCAGGCCGAGTGCCAGCGGCGCGCGCACCCGGCCCCGCACGGTGAGCCGCCACTCGGCGGCCTCGGCGGCGGGGATGTCGTAGTGGACGAGGACGTAGTGCAGCCCGGGCGGCGTCACGCCGTAGCGCAGGGCCTCCAGCGGCATGCCGTGGTTGCGGGCCGCGAGCGCCAGCTCCTCCTCGCTGATGCCCTCGCCCGGGTCCGCGAGGCGCCCGGGTGCACTGATCTCCGCGAGGCTTTCCCCGCTGGGGAAGTCGTCCATACCTTCATGGTGCGATGCCCGTGCACCGCCCGCCCGCCGCCCGCGCTTCAGCGGTGCTCGGGGTTCGGGAAGTCGAAGCGGCAGCCCGCGTCCCACTGCGAGCGCTGGTTGCCGTGCGCGGGGATGCCGCCCGCGCGCTTGAGCAGGCCGGCGACGTGCATCAGGTTCCAGGTCATGAAGGTGGTGTTGCGGTTGGTGAAGTCGTTCTCCGGCCCGCCGGAGCCGGGGTCGAGATACGAGGGCCCGGGCCCCGCCTCCCCGATCCAGCCCGCATCGGCCTGCGGGGGGACGGTGTAGCCGAGGTGCTGGAGGCTGTAGAGGACGTTCATCGCGCAGTGCTTCACGCCGTCCTCGTTGCCGGTGATCAGGCACCCGCCGGCGCGCCCGTAATACGCGTACTGTCCGCGGTCGTTGAGCAGTGACGAGCACGCGTACAGCCGCTCGATCACCTGCTTCATCACCGAGCTGTTGTCCCCGAGCCAGATCGGCCCCGCCAGCACCAGAATGTCGGCCGCCATCACCCGCTCGTACAGCGCGGGCCACTCGTCGCTCTCCCAGCCGTGCTCGGTCATGTCCGGCCACACGCCGGTCGCGATGTCGTGATCCACGGCCCGCACGAGCTCGGTGGCGACGCCGCCCGCCTCCATGACGGCACGGCTCCTGTCGATCAGCCCTTGGGTGTTGCTGACCTCGGGCGAGCGTTTCAGCGTGCAGTTGATGAACATCGCGCGCAGGTCGTCGTAGCGCAGGTCGTCGTGGTGCGGGGAATCGGGGCGCGGGGAGTCGGGGGATGCCATCGGAGCCTCCGGGGACGCGGCCGGTCGTCGCCGGGAGCGTAGTGCCGGAGCGACGGCGAGTGTGGGACGGCGCGTGTGGGACGGCGCGTGTGGGACGGTCCCGCCACGGTGACGCTCAGTGCTGCGGAAGCGTGCGTTCGAGATCGCGCAGGTCCTTGGTGATCGAGATGCGGACCTTGCGGGCCATGAGTGGTTCCGCCAGGCGGTAGGGGCCGCCGGGGCCGCCCCGGAGGCGGATGCGGGCGCGCGTGCGCCGCGGACAGAGGGCGAAGGTGTACGTGACGTGCATCGGCACCGGGCCCGGCCACGGACACCGTCCTCCTCGCCGCACGGGACGCGCGGCCAGGGCGCCGGGCGCCCGGTCCGATCGCGGGGTGGCCATGCCCGGACCAGACTGGTCCGTGTCGGTACATCGGAAGGATGTCAGTCATGCCCATGGACTCCCCACCCGGTCCCCTGCGAGTGCTCGTCTTCGGCGCGGCGATGCGGGCCGATTCCACCAACGCCCGCCTCGCCGCCCTCGTCGCACGTCTGATCGCCGACAGCGGCGCCACCGCCGACCTCGCCACCATGCGCGAGTTCGAGATGCCGCTGTACGACGGCGATGTGGAGGCCGCCGAAGGGGTGCCGGCCGGCGCCCTCGCGCTGCGCGGGCGGCTCGAGCAGTGCGAGGCTTTCGTGATCTCGTCCCCCGAGTACAACGCCTCCGTGCCCGGCGTGCTGAAGAACGCGATCGACTGGGTCTCCCGGGTCCAGCCGCAGCCGTTCAAGGACAAGCACGCGATGCTTGTCTCCGCATCGCCGTCCATGGTGGGCGGCAACCGGGGCCTGTGGGCGTTGAGAGTGCCGCTGGAGCACCTCGGCACCCGGGTCTACCCGGACATGTTCAGCCTTGCCAATGCCCATCAGGGCTTCACCGACGACGGGTCTCTCACCGACTTCGGGCTGCAGCAGCGCCTGGCCGAGACCGTCGAGGCCTTCCTGCGGCTCGTCGAGGCCGATGCGCGCTACGTCTGCCTGCAGCGCCGGTGGTACGAGTTCCTCGGGGACCGCACCGAGGCGCCCGTCACCCTGCGAGCGGAGGACTGAGGACATGGCACACGACCAGATCCCGGGCATCGATCCCACTGTGACACCCAGCGGGGACGGCTGCGCCGATTGCCTGGCGGGCGACGGGCCGGGGTGGTGGCTGCACCTGCGGCGCTGCGCCGCGTGCGGGCACATCGGATGCTGTGACTCCTCGCCGTCGCAGCACGGCACGAAGCACGCGCGCGTGGCGGGACACCCGTTCCTGACCAGCTTCGAGCCGGGCGAGGAGTGGTTCTGGAACATCGAGACCGGCGAGTACTACGAGGGGCCGCAGCTGTCCGGCCCCGACTGCCACCCGGCCTCCCAGCCGACCCCGGGCCCCCGGGGCAAGGTTCCCGCGGACTGGCAGGAGCACCTGCACTGAAGCGCGATCAGATCGGTGGCAGCGGCAGGTGGGGGTCCGTGATTCCGCCGGGGCACGCGAGTTCGTCGATGTCCCAGCCGGCGCGGGTGGCTCCGGCCCGGTACGCGCCGTCGTAGAAGTCGAGCACGGCGGCACGGGGATCGGACTCGGCGCGGGCGTCGTCGTACCGCAGCACGGCCAGATGGCTGTCCCCCCGCGGAACCCAGCGCGCGGACGCGGGTCTCAGCGGCTCCGCGGCCAGATCGGCGGGCTCGGGAGCCGTGTAGGAGTAGAAGGCGGGCTCGGGGAAGGTCTCGTCGCCGAACCAGAAGCCGAAGCTGATCACCTCGCGGGAGTACGCCTCCCGCGTCACCGGGTCGACCTGCCGCGGCTGGTCGACCCGACGCCCGGAGAACCGCGTGTGGGCGATGTCGAAGGTGTGCCAGAAGTGATGGACCGGGCTGGCCTTGCCCGAGAACCGGGCCGCGAACTCCTCCAGCACCGATGCCACTTGGCTGAGGACCTGCCAGTAGCGGTTGGCCTGCACGGGATCGTAGGTCGCGTGCTCGGTGTCCTCGGAGAAGGGGCGGGCGGAGTCGGGCAGGTCGAACGGCCGCGGAATGTCGATGTCCACGGCGACGCCCAGCGCGGCCAGCGAGTCCAGGGTCGTGCGGTGGAAGGACGCCACGGATTGGCCGAAGAGCGGGAATGAGACCGTCCGGCCGTCCAGCGTCGCGACGATCAGCTGGTGGCCGACGAAGTCGAAGTCCATGGTGAAGATCGGATTGCCGTCGACGTGGCCCATCGGGCGGGTGGTGATGCCACGCCCGGTGAGATGGAACGGAACGTTCCACCAGTGGTTGCGCCGGTCACTCGCGGCCAGGCGGATCTTTCCGACGACCTGCGCGAAGCGGTGCAGCGTCTCCTTCGTGTCCCGCCACTCGGCGAGCGGCATCGGCGGGAACAGTGCCATCGCCTGCTCCTTCCTGCCCGACTGCTCGGATGCCGCGACGCTTCCTCACTGCTCCCCTCAGCATGCCTGCCGCGCACACCAGGCGCAGCCGGAACCTCCGGCCACGCCAGGCGCGGCCGGAACCTCCGGACTCCGTCGGCACGCGGGGCCGGCCGCCCCATGTCCGGCGCTATTCGCCGATGCGGACCAGCGCGAGCGTGATGTTGTCGGGGCCCCCGGCCTCCATGGCGGCCTTCCAGAGTTCGAACGCGGCCCTGCCGTCGTCGTGCACCCGCAGCAGGCTCTCGACCTCTTCGTCCGGCACCGGGTCGGTCAGTCCGTCGGTGCACACCAGACAGCGGTCGCCGGCGGACATCGCCGAGACCGTGACATGGGGCGTGACGGCGGTGAAGACGGGGCTGCCGCCGAGCGTCTGGGTGACGGCGGAGGTGGTGCGCCGTCCCGGTGGCGGCGGCGGGCTGTCGTCGACGCTCACCTGGCGGAGCCCGTCGTCGGCCATGTCGTAGACCTTGCTGTCGCCGACGTTGAACGTCAGCAGCGACTTCTCCAGCACGACGGCTCCGGCGACCGTGGTCCCCATGGTGACCAGTTCCGGATCGCGGTCCGCGGCCGCGTACACCGACTGATTGCAGAGGGCCAGAATCTCACGGACGGCTTCCTCGTCCTCCAGCGAGGGCCCGAGCGAGGCGAGGTGGCGGACGACGAGCCCGCTCGCCACCTCCCCGGCGGGCTGCCCGCCGAGCCCGTCGGCGACCGCGACGACCAGGGGGGTGCCCAACGGGAACAGAAGCGTCTGGGGATTCTCGGTCACGGTGCCGGAGAGGGTCCACGGCCCGACGACGAGGCTGTCCTCGTTGTGGTCGCGGATCAGCCCGACGTCGCTCAGGGCGGTCACGGCTACGTACGGCACTGGCATCCCGCCTCTCCGCAGCGGCAGAGGTCCCCCTCCTCCCCATTGTGACCCCGGCGCATCGACGCCGCGGGTCAGTGCTTGAGCAGGGCCTTCGCGCCCACGATGACCAGTCCCATAAGGAGGATGACCACACCGGTGACGACGACCAGGCGGCGCGGGGCACCGGCTCTGACCAGGGGGACGGTGGCCCAGCCGACCTGCTCGGCGAGGGCGACGCCGAGCGCCAGCCATGCGGTGTCGCCCTCGCCGAGCCCCAGGGCTGGGCTCACCGCCACGGCGGCGGCAGGCGGGACGGCGGCCTGCACGATCGGCCATTCCCTGCGTGCCTCGTGGCGGACCACCTCCCACGACAGCGTCTGATGCGCCAGCCGGTCGCCCACGAGGCGGGCGTAGACGTGCGTGATCCAGAAGATCACGCCGGTGGTGAGCAGCATGACCACGAGCTGGAGCCGGGGGAAGGCGCCCAGCGTTCCCGCCGTGGCGATCACCGAGGCGGCCAGGAGCGAACCGTAGACCGCGCCGGAGTAGTCCCGGGCCGTCGATGCCGCCGGTTCGGGGCTGCGATGACTCATCCGCTCAGCATGCCGGGCGTTCCACGGCGTACGAGGGCACCGCGCCCGACGGGAAGCCGGTACGGATCAGTGTCGGTGTCCCGCCCGCCGGTGTCCTGTAGGCCGGGTCGTGGCGTGGTAACGCCGTCACTGCATCCGTGGGACCCCTGCGCCGCTGACGCCGCCGTCGCCGTCCGCCGCGCCGAGGAGTGTGTGCAGCAGGTGGGCGGCGGTGATCACGCCGAGCAGACGGGTGCCGTCCTTGGTCTTCCCGGCCACGGCCACCAGCGGGCTGCGGACCCGGGCCATGAGCGCCGCCGCCTCCAGCGCGGTGTCGTCGGGGCCGGTCGGCGGCGGGGCGATGGTGGTGGGCAGGCAGTCGCCGACGATCACCATCATGCCGAGCAGCAGGAAGACGACGTTCCAGTCGATGCCGCGGTCCTGGAGGTAGAACGCGGAGACGTCGTCGGTCGCGCCGATCGCGAGCATCAGCCCCGCGCCGCCGAGTGCGGCCGCGACCCGGTGGATCTTCTCGCTGATGATCAGGGCGTACGCGCCGACGAAGGCGACGATCGCGGCCCAGCTCTGCCAGTCGTTCACGATCCTCCGATGGGTGGCTCCGCCGGCCGGGCTTCCCGGCACAGGTACGTTGCCGGTGTCCGACCGTCACCGACACGACCGACACGACCGACGCACCACCCGCTCACGACCGACCCGCCCGCCGACCCACGACCGAGTCACCACCGATCCGCCCGGCGACTCACGACCGATTCGCCGACGGAACCAACCGAGGAGAGCGCCGACATGAGACTCCGCTGCGCCGTGCTCGACGACTTCCAGTCCGTCGCGACCACCGTCGTCGACTGGTCGCCCGTCACCGACGACGTGGAGGTCGTCACCTTCCCGGAGCACTTCGGTTCCGAGGACGAACTCGTCGCCGTCCTCGCGGACTTCGACATCGCCGTCACCCTCCGCGAACGCGTTCCGTTCCCGGCCACGGTGTTCGCCCGGCTGCCCCGGCTCAAGCTGCTCGTCGCGTCCGGCATGCGCAACTCCGTCATCGACTTCGCCGCCGCGGAGCAGCACGGCGTCACCGTGTGCGGCACCGCCAGCTCCTCCATCCCGCCCGTCGAGATGACCTGGGCGCTTCTGCTCGGCCTCGCCCGCGGGATCGTGGCCGAGGCCACCGCACTGCGTACCGGCGGGCCGTGGCAGTCCACCCTCGGCGCCGATCTGCACGGCAGGCGGCTCGGCCTGCTCGGCCTCGGGAAGATCGGCAGCCGGGTCGCGCAGATCGGGCTCGCCTTCGGCATGGACGTCGTGGCCTGGAGCCAGAACCTCACCAGGGAGCGCGCCGACGAGGTCGGCGCCGGTCTCGCCGCCTCCAAGGAGGAGCTGCTGGAGACCAGCGACTTCGTCTCCGTGCATCTGGCCCTGAGCGACCGTACGCGTGGTCTGCTCGGCGCCGCGGAGCTCGGTCTGATGCGGCCGGCCGGCTATCTGGTCAACACGTCCCGGGCGGCCATCGTCGACCAGGACGCGCTGCTCGCCGCGCTGCGGGACGGCACGATCGCGGGCGCGGGTGTCGACGTGTTCGACATCGAGCCGCTCCCGGCCGACCACCCGATGCGCACGGCGCCGCGGCTGCTGGCGACACCGCACCTCGGCTATGTCACCCGTGACAACTACCGGACGTACTACGGCCATGCCGTCGAGGACATCCAGGCCTTCCTCGCGGGCTCACCCGTCCGGCGGCTCGGCTGACACCATGTCCCGCCTCGCTCCGGTCCCGTGCCTGCCTGCGTGCCTGCGTGCCTGCGTGGCGTGCGGGCGGCTCGTTGCGATCCTTGCCTGGAAGCGCACGTCACGTCGTGGGACGCGGACGCGGCCGACCGCGCGGTGGCGGTGCTCAAGGCGGTGGCCGACCCGTCGCATTACCGGCTGCTGTGGGCGCTGAGCAGGGGCCTGACCTGGAAGAGGGTGCCCCTTGTTGCGCTGTACGCACATAAGGGTGACCGGAGGCGAGCTCAGGGCGCCGTGAAGAGCGTCGGGAAGCGGGGGGCGAGCCAGGGCTTGCGGCCCCAGGCGAGGACACGGCCCCGGGCCATGGCACCCCACGGTGCGCAGCGGCCGAGCGCCATGAGCAGGAACGTGACGGGCTCGATCAGGATCGTGCAGTCCGGGCGGCCCGGCGCCTGCGCGCCCACGGCGACCTCGCCGTCGGTGAAGGTGACACCGATGCCGGCGCCGCCCCGCAGACGGACCGCGTAGCGGGCGTTGAGCCCGGTGGTGGCGGCGGCGTTGACGACCCGCGGCATGGCCGTGATCAGGAAGGGCAGGGTCAGCCCGACCCGGGTGCGGTCGATCATGTGCGGACGGCCCAGCGCGCGGGCGAGGTCGTAGCCGTGCCCGAGCATGTGCGTGAGCAGATACGAACCCAGCTCGGCCAGGCCCATCGGGCCCAGCGGCGTGACCGGGGTACCCGCGGCGGACCCCTGCTCCGCCGCCTTGAGGGAGGCGGCGAGGAAGGCCTCCGCCTGCGCCACGATCATGTCCGCCAGCGGGCCGGCCCCGCGTTCGTCGAACGCGGCGAGCGCCTGCTCGTTGGCCGCGGCCAGGCTCTGCGGCGTGCCGTCCCCGTAGCTGCGTTCGGCCCCGGCCGCGAGGTCGGCCATCAACTCGTTGGCCTGTGCCAGATGCGCCGCCGCCTCCCCGAGACTCCACTGCGACCCGGGGACGGGCACGCCCGTGTCGGTGACACCGCGCAGCAGCGCCGCGATCTCCTCGGCGGTGCTGCGTATCGCGTCGCCGAGTCCCTCGGGCAGCACGCCTCGGTCTCGTACGTCCTGTTCCTGCTTCTGCCCGCTCGTCGACTCCACGCGCCACCCCTCGGCATCAACCTCGTCCGCGCCCGATCGCGCTGCGCGTACCCAACCAGGCGGCGGGTGCCGCGACAAGAGCCGGCCGGTGACCGATGACTTGCGCGTGCCGCGAGGGTCCTCATTTCATACACATCCGCACAAGTCCGCCGTACAGGGCGGCACCGGTGAAGGGGCGCGGTCATGGCCGACGACGAGAGGGAGATCAGGGCGCTCATCGAGCGCTGGGCGCAGGCGGTGCACGAGGGCGACATCGACGGCGTCCTCGTCGATCACGCCGACGACATCGTGATGTTCGACGTGCCGCCGCCCAACGACGGGGTACGGGGCATCGACCGCTACCGCGACACCTGGCCGCCGTTCTTCGTGTGGCAGCGGCAGGGCGCCTCGTTCGAGATCGTCTCGCTCGACGTCACGGCGGGCGATGACGTGGCCTTCGCCCACGCGCTCCTGCGCTGCGGGACCGAGCGGGAGCTGCGGGAGGACCCGGACAACCGGCTACGCCTGACCATCGGGCTGCGCAAGGAGGGCGGGCGCTGGGTCGTGGCGCACGAGCACCACTCCTTCCCGCTCCCGATCGAGGAGTGACGGGGCGCCTCGCGTCTGTATGCGCCTGTACGCGTCCGTGTGCGTCGGGCTCGATACAGGAGAGCACGTTGTTCAGAGATACCTGTATTCAGGATCTTCTGTATCGTCGAGGCTGTGCTGACTCTTGCCACGGAGGTCGAGGTGCTGGCCCGGTTCGGCCGCGCCCTCGCCCTCGACAACTCCGGCGAACTCTGGCGCTACAACGGCACCCGCACCGGAACCCTCAAGGACCGCGTCCTGGTCTTCAAGGACTGGGGCGGCTCCTACAAGGACGTCATCGGCGCCGGAGACTTCAACGGCGACGGCAGGAACGACCTCGTCTCCCGTGACACCTCCAACCGCCTCTGGCTCAACGCGGGCACCGGCACCGGCACCTTCGCCAACCGCGTCCCGGCCGGGGACGCCACGTACTGGAAGAGCTGGGCTTCCCTCGCCTGACCGCGATCCGCGCGGTGGGTCGCCGGCCCGAGGTCCACGAACCTCGGGCCGCGCGCCCCGACTCGACCACGCACCCGGCGTCCCGGACGGTCAGCGGCGCTCTCGCCGCGGGACGTACGCCGAGAGGCCGGTTACAGCGCCAGGACGATCACGGCCCCGACGACGCCGAGGCCCAGGGCGACCGCCGCCGGGAGCCATCCGCCGTCCCGCCAGGGGAAGGGCGCGTCGAGCGAGAGGCGTCCCGGGCCCACGGCGGCGATGGTGAGGGCGGCGACGGCCAGGACCATGGGGTAGGCGAAGGCCGGTCCGGCCGCCGACCACAGCGACATGTCGGTGGCGACCGACATGGCGTTGATCATGACCCCGATCGAGGCCGCCGCGGCGAGCGGAGTGAGCAGTCCGACGGCAAGGCCCAGACCGCCGAGGAACTCGGAGGCTCCCGCCAGGCCGGCGAAGAAGAGGCCGGGTTCGTAGCCGAGCTTCGCGAAGCCCCCGGCCGTGGCGTCCAGGCCCGGCCCTCCGAACCAGCCGAACAGCTTCTGGGCTCCGTGGCCGGCCAGGATCACGCCCACCGCCAGCCGCAGCAGGAGCATGCCGACATCGGCAGCGCTCACCGTCGCCGGCGCGGGCCGCGCGCCGTGGGCGGCGGAGCCTCGACCACGCTCAGTAGGCAGTTTCATGGGGGAATCCCTTCCTGCGACGACAGCCGTGCCGGCGGCCGGTGCGGTCAGGCGAAGCAGTTGTCGGGGCTCGTGGTACGCCGCTGGGCGTGAGGGCCCGGCTCGCGGCACCCTCACTCACCGATACTCCCCGCTCACCGCCCCGGGTGCAGCCCGACCGCCCCCGCGACGCCGCCCCGCGACGGCGCGTCCGCGGGCACGACCGCTACGCGGGCCGGGCACGTCTGCCCCCACGCCACTGTCGGAGACGGGCCGTTTGCGCGGTCACGCCGTGCCCGCTGGTACGCGATCGCGTACAACCTGATCGAGGCCGCCGTCGCCCTGACCGCGGGAGTCACGGCCTCGTCCACCGCCCTCGTGGGCTTCGGCCTCGACTCCGTCATCGAGGTGTCGTCGGCCGCCGCCGTCGCCTGGCAGTTCTCCGCCCGTGACCACGCCGTGCGCGAGGCGCGCGAGCGCAGGGCGCTGCGGATCATCGCGGCGTCGTTCTTCGCGCTCGCGGCGTACGTGGCGGTGGATGCCGTACGGGCGATGACGGGCGCCGGCGAGGCGGACCGCTCCTCGACGGAAGCCAGGAGTTGCGCGGCTCCGTCGCGCGGATACGCACCGTTCGCCGCCCGCCGGCTCCAGGCCCCGCGGATTACCGGCTGTGTGGCCATGGCGTCGACCGTGCGTTCGCGTCAGTCGTGGAGAGACGCTGACGCGCGGCCCGCTGCGGGTCCTGCTCAACGCCGGAAGAGGGAGCCCCTGGCCCGGGGCTCCCTCTTCCTCTGCTCACGTTCCTCTTCTCAAGCAGGCGGACGCGAGCTTCTCAGAGCTTTCCGCCGATCTCGCACGCCCGGCACGGCGGCCGGCCGCAGGTGCACTGCATGATCGCCTCGAGGACCTCGCGATCGTGGTAGAGGCACTCGTCCTTGCAGGTGTGGCGCGGGATGAAGCCCGCCGGGATCTCACCGGGCCACGGCTCGTGACCGTCCCGGCAGCGGGCGAACCGCTCGGGGTCGGTGGAGTGCAGGTCGTGCATGCTCGACCGCGCCTCGTCCTCCAGCTCCCGCACCCGCTGCACCAGGCCCCTGAGCTCGGCGGCGATGCCGGCGTACCGGTCGGCGCCCGTCCTCACGTGTGCGGCCCGCAGCGCCATGGCTGCGTTGCCCAGAAACCGGCCTGCATCCTGAAGGTCGGTCACGTGATGCATCTGAATGCCGTTCACGCCCCGTACCCACACGGCGTCCATGCTGCTCACTGATCCACCTTCCCGGCCTTCACCTTGGTCTTTTCTTGCGAAACAGTATGCGCGGCGCCGGTGCCTCCGCATATGGAAAAGTAAAACTAATTACGGACGCTAAAGGTTTCCCTCGGCGTCCGTCCAGCAATTTCGGCGTGAGTGCGCTCACAGCAGGGCGGTGGATCTCATGCCCGGTCTTCTTCCGGGCCCTCTGCCGGGCCTTCTGCTGGATCTTCCGGCGAATATTCCCGGACCTTCTGTCGATTCGTCCGCCGGTCGTTATTCGTTATCCCGCGACCGTGTAGGAGCGCGCTCCCGTCCCGGCGAGTCCGCCGCCGTCGACGATCAGGTACTCCGGGCGAATGGGGCGCCCGTCGAGCCAGCTCTCCAGGATCTCCCGGGTGCCGGCCGCGTAGCGGGCCTGCGCCGAGAGGGTCGTACCGGACACGTGCGGCGTCATCGCCTCGTACGGCATGGTCCGCCAGGGATGGTCGGGCGGTGGCGGCTGCGGATACCAGACGTCACCGGCGTAACCGGCAAGTTGGCCGCTGTTGAGGGCCTGGACCACGGCGTCGCGGTTGACGATGAGCGCGCGTGCCGTGTTGACGATGTACGAGCCTCGCTTCATGGCCCCGATCAGCTCTTCGTCGAAGAGGTTCTGCGTCTGGGGATGCAGCGGGGTGTGGATCGACAGCACGTCGACCGAGGGGGCCAGCGCACGGACGTCGGGATGATAGGTCAGCCCGAGCTCCTCCTCGACGTCCTTGGGCAGCCGGTGCACGTCGCAGTAGTGCAGGGTGACGTCGAACGGCTTGAGGCGGCGCAGTACCGCCTGGCCGATGCGGCCGGAGCCGAGGACGCCGACGTCCATGCCTTCGATGTCGTAGGCGCGCGTCACACTGTCCGCGATGTTCCAGCCCTTCTTGGCGGTCACCCACTCATGGGCGGGCATGTAGTTGTGCACCAGGGTGAGAATCTGCATGACGGCGTGCTCGGACACGCTGATGCTGTTGCTGTAGGTCACTTCCGCCACGGTCATGCCGTGGGAGATGGCGCTCGGCAGGTCGACGTGGTCCGATCCGATCCCGGCCGTGATCGCGAGTTTGAGCTGCGGAGCCGCGGCGATCCGTTCGGGGGTCAGATAAGCGGGCCAGAAGGGCTGCGAGATGACGACGTCGGCGTCGGGAAGCTCGCGGTCCAGGGTGGAGTCCGCGCCTTCCTTGTCGGACGTGACGACGAAGGTGTGGCCCCGCTCCTCCAGGAAGCGGCGCAGCCCCAGTTCTCCGGAGACGCAGCCGAGGAGCTGTCCCGGAGTGAAATCGATGGCTTGCGGGGTCGGTGCGGTCTGACCGCCCGGATAGCCGGTGATGGTGGGAATCTCGTCGCGGGCGTACTCGGGTGGATAACCGCCCACGGGATCCGGATAGAGCACCGCAAGGATCTTTGCCATGGCCGTCCTCCATCGGTGGGGCCACTGCTCCGGTCGAACCGGCAGGGCACCGGTGAACCGGACAGGCGCCGATGATCTTGAATTTTAGTCGAGCAGGCGTCGGCGCTGCAATCCCCGGCAATAATGGGGGAGGTGTGCGAGCGGATAGGAATGCGGCTATTTCCATGAGACCGTCGAGCGAGCCGTTCCGCTCGCGTCTGCGCAGGGACGTCCTGGCGGTGATCGCGCTCGGAGGGCTCCTGGGCGGCACGGCCCGTTATGCCCTGGAGCTGGCTTTTCCCAGGCCCGGCACGGCGTTCCCGGTGACGACGTTCGCCATCAACGTGTCCGGTTCGTTCCTGCTGGCGCTGCTGCTCGTGTACGTGCTGGAGATCTGGCCGCCGACCCGGTACGTGCGGCCGTTCGCCGGCGTCGGGTTCCTCGGCTCTTTCACCACCTTCTCGACCTGGATGGTCGACACCGATCGCCTGCTGGGCCACGGCCATTACGCGACCGCGGCGTTCAACGTCCTCGGCAGTCTCCTCGCCGGACTGGCCGCCACCGTGCTCGGCCTGGCCGTCGGCAGGCGTGCGGCGGCGCGGCGGGCACGGCTCGCCACACGACGCGGCCCCGCACGCCGGTACGAGCGGTGGCTGCGGTGATCACTCTGCTCGCCGTCGGTGCGGCGGCCGCGGTCGGGGCAGTTGCGCGCTACGTGCTCGACCAGTACGTGCAGTACCGAAGCCCCGGCGGCTTCCCGCGCGGCACGTGGCTGATCAACGTCACCGGCTCGTTCGTGCTCGGGCTTCTCGTGGGCCTCGGCGCACGGCACGGGCTGCCGGAACAGGTCGTGACCATTGCCGGCGTCGGTTTCTGCGGCGCCTACACCACGTTTTCCACGTTCAGTTACGAGTTGATCCTCCTGGGCAGCAAAGGGCGGACCGGAAAAGCCGTGTTGTACGCCGCGTCGAGCCTCGTGGTCGGTCTGGCGGCGGCAGCGGCAGGGCTCGCCGTCGGGTCGTTCGGATAAGGGCCCCGCACAAGCGCCGGCAAGGGTTCCGGCGAGGGCCGGCCCAGACCGTCCTGCACTTGACACGTGGATGTACGAGACGTCTCCTTGAAAGAGGAAATGCGCTGTGGCGTGCGCCGATCGGGGCGCGTCGCACACTCTCGGGTTGGCCAGCGTCCACCGGCATCCGGAGGCTGCTGATGGCAACCTATGAATATCTATGCAGTCGCTGTGGACCTTTCGACGTGAAGTTGGCCATCGGAACAGCGCCCACCGTTCACGGCTGCCCTGTCTGCGCAGGTGCTGCGAGACGTGTGTACACCTCGCCCGGGTTGACGCTGTCCTCGCATTCGGTCGCTGCCCTCCATGAACGGGAGGAGCAGTCCCGTGATGCCCCGGCGGTGGTTTCCGAAGTGCCGCCACGCAGGGCGGTGCCACGGCGCCCGCACCCCGCGCTCTCACGGTTGCCACGACCCTGAGGGCGGTGGTCGACAAGGCACAACGTCTCCAGGCGGGTTACGACGATTCCGGCCCCCACGTGGGCTGAGGAGGTGCGTCCCGTGGGCAACGTGGGACTGCTCTTTGTCGGTGCGGTGCTCTTCATCAACGGAATGCTGCTGCTCGGAAAGGTCGACGCCAAGGCGGCGGCGGTGTTCAACCTTTTCGTCGGCGCACTGCAGGTGCTGACGCCGACTTACCTCATCTTTGCCGCCGCCGGAGACCCCGCAGGGATCCTGGCGGCATCCGGCATCTACCTGTTCGGCTTCACCTACTTGTATGTAGGCGTAGGCCTCCTCGCCGGTATCGACAGCACCGGCGTCGGCTACTACTCGCTGTTCGTGGCGGTTACGGCCCTGGGATACTCGTTCGTCAATTTCCGGCTCTTCCAGGACTATGCGTTCGGGGTCATCTGGCTCTACTGGGCATTCCTGTGGTTCCTGTTCTTCCTCCTGCTCGGTCTCAAGATGGACGGCCTCAGGATCTATACGGGCTGGGTCACGGCGATCCAGGGCTGGGTCACAGGCGTGATTCCCGCGGCGCTGCTGCTCTCCGGTTACTGGGTGAACCCCACCGAAACCGCCATTGCGCTGGCGGTGTTCGGCGTGGTGGTTTTCGCGGCGTTGTGGCCGCTCACCCGGAGTTCGCGGCAGCCGGCCCCAGCGGCCCCGCCGGCCGGAAGCGTTGGCGCACCCACGTGACCTGATCCGAAAATGAGGAGCTGTTATGCCCGAAGAAATCTTCCATGTGGACCACAGCAAGTCGATGCGCGACCAGGACGTTCCCGGACACAACAGGTGGCACCCGGACGTCCCCACCGTCGCCATGGTGAAGCCAGGAGCGGAGTTCCGCATGGAATGCCGCGACTGGACCGACTGCCAGGTCGGCAACAACGACACCGCGAACGATGTACGCGACATCGACCTGACCATCCCTCACATGCTCAGCGGTCCGATAGGCGTGGAGGGCGCCGAGCCCGGCGACCTGCTCGTCGTCGACATACTCGACCTCGGCCCCGTGCCGCAGCAGACCGGCGACGCGGCGGGCCAGGGCTGGGGCTACACCGGCATCTTCGCCAAGGCCAACGGCGGCGGCTTCCTGACCGACTATTTCCCGGACGCCTACAAGGCGATATGGGACTTCCACGGACAGCAGGCGGTCTCCCGGCACCTTCCCGGGATCCGCTTCACCGGGATCACCCACCCCGGGTTGTTCGGAACAGCTCCGTCCGCCGAGATGCTCGGTCGCTGGAACGCCCGCGAGCAGGCGCTGATCGACACCGACCCGAACCGGGTCCCGCCACTCGCCGTACCGCCGGACAGCACCAACGCACTCGCCGGCACGGCCACCGGGGACCTCGCCAAGCGCATTGCCGCGGAAGGCGCACGCACGGTGCCGGCCCGCGAGAACGGAGGCAACCACGACATCAAGAACTTCACGCGCGGTTCGCGGGTCTTCTACCCCGTACACGTCAAGGACGCCAAGCTCTCCGGAGGCGACCTGCACTTCAGCCAGGGCGACGGAGAGATCACCTTCTGCGGCGCCATCGAGATGGGCGGCTTCATCGACTTCCACGTCGACCTGATCAAGGGCGGCATGGAGACGTACGGCATCTCCACCAACCCCGTGTTCATTCCGGGCAACGTCGAGCCGAGGTACACGGAGTTCCTCACCTTCATCGGGATCTCCGTCGACCACGACACGGACACGAACTACTACCTGGACGCGACGCTGGCCTACCGCCGGGCCTGCCTCAATGCCGTCGAGTTCTTCAAGAAGTTCGGCTACAGCGGAGAGCAGGCCTACCTGCTGCTCGGCTCCTCGCCCATAGAGGGACGCATCAGCGGCATCGTCGACATCCCCAACGCCTGCTGCTCGCTGTACGTACCCACCGCCATGTTCGACTTCGACGTCCGGCCCTCCGCCGCCGGGCCGATGAAGGCCGACCGTGGCAAGTGCGCGACGGCCAGCGCCTGAGCGCCCGACCGTTCGACCCGACAACGACGGCCCCGCAGCCCGGAGGGACTGCGGGGCCGGACTGCGGGGCCGTCCGGTGCGGTGCCCGGCCCACCAGGGCGCCGCGCCTACCTGCTGGTGGCCTCTCGGTTGAGGAGGCGGCCCGCGCCCACGGATGGCCCACCAGCGTGAGGCCGCGCACCAGGCGGCCCCGATGACAGCTCGGGGCGTGCGAGCCACGGACCTCGGCCGGCGACATCCGGGTCGAGCGGGCGGGAGCCGCGAAGCCGAGGACGAGCTACGGCGACATCGTCGTCGACCACGCGGCGGGGAACGCCGGGGGTCACCCGCCTGACCAGGGGCGCGGCCGCACCGGAAATCCGATCGCCCGCGGCTCCGGCACGGCGGTACGGTGGCCGGCATGAAGCGCGCTGCTGTGAGCATGACGACGACGCCGGAGAGTGTCCCGGCGCGCTGACAGCTGCTTTGTCCGAAGCCCCGGGGCGAGTGCCCCGGGGCTTCGCCGTGTGGTCACCCGTCCCGACCCGACGTCCGCGAGGAGACCACGATGCCTGACCACCGCAAGCTCGGCCGCGAACTGGACCTGTTCGACACCGACCCGCTGATGGGCGCGGGACTGCCGTACTGGCTCCCCGACGGCGCGGCCGTGCGACACGCCCTGGAGGAGTACATCCGCGGCGCCGAGCGCCGGGCGGGCTACCGGCACGTGTACTCGCCCGTGCTGGGCAAACGCGAGCTGTACGAGATCTCCGGCCACTGGTCCCACTACAGCGACGACATGTTCCCCCCGATGGACCTCGGAGGCGAACAGGTCGTCCTGCGGCCGAGCCTGTGCCCCCACCATGCGCTGACCTACCGCTCCCGGTCCCACAGCTACCGCGAACTGCCCCTGCGGATGGCCGAGCTGGGCGGCATGTACCGCTCCGAGCTGTCCGGCGTGCTCGGCGGACTGACCCGCGTACGGGCCATCCAGCTCAACGACGCGCACATCTTCTGCACCCTGGACCAGGCGGCCGACGAGGCACGGGCGGCGCTGGAGCTGATCCGCCGCGCCTACGAGGCCCTGGGCGTCCGCGCTGTCCGCTACCGGCTGTCACTGCCCGGTCCTGGCGGCAAGTACGTCGCCGACCCGGGGATGTGGCAGCGGTCCTGCGCGCTGCTCACCGACGTCCTCGACCGTTCCGGCGTGGCCTATGAGGCCGTCGAAGGGGAGGCGGCGTTCTACGGCCCCAAGATCGACGTTCAGATCGCCGACAGCGCGGGCCGCGAGAGCACCCTGTCCACCGTCCAGGTCGACTTCCACCAGCCCGAGCAGTTCGATCTCCACTACATCGGCCCCGACGGCGCCGGACACCGGCCGGTCATGGTCCACCGCAGCATCATCGGCAGCGTGGAGCGGGCCGTCGCGCACCTCATCGAGGTCCACGGCGGCGCCTTCCCCGCCTGGCTGGCCCCCACCCAACTGGTCGTGCTCCCGGTCTCCGACGGGGAGCTGGACCAGGCGGCCCGACTGGTGCGCCGCTGTCTCGACCAGGGGCTGCGCGCGGAGCTCGCCGCACCGGACCGGGGCACCCTGGCCGCTCGTGTCCGCGCCGCGCGGCTCGTCCCCTACCAGGCGGTCATCGGAGCCAAGGAGGCCGCGCACGATCACGTCGCCGTACGCCTGCGCGACGGACGCCGCCTGGACGCCCTGCCCTCCGACGAGGTCCTGGCCCGGATCGGCGCCCTGGTGAGCGCACACACCACCGAGCTGTGGGACGGCGACGCGGCGGGGTGACGGGCCGATCCGGAGGTCCAGGGCGGTGCCCCGGGCCTCCGGATCCGACGGTCGGCCGGTGAACGGGACGGGCGGGGCCAGGTCCGCACGAACCGCGTGGGGCCTCGGCCGGAAGCCCGGGCTGTCCGGAGCTGCCACCCTCCGTCCGTGTGCCGTTCGGCACCGAGGCCGAACGCGCCTCGCCTGTCGCCGTATTCGTTGCCCGGGTCGTTCCGTGCCTCCGCCTCCAGGACGAGCGGGATCATGGATGCCGCGAGCGCGGCCGGCGCGGCCAGGCGTCCGACGCGGGACTGCTTCGCCCCGTGTTTCCCCCGAATTGGCCGAGCGGCCACCGGTGCGCGCGGTCGGCCTGACCGCATGCGGAGTGACATCCACGGCACAACTGCACGAAGTATTACGGAAAGTGACGAACGATCACCACGGTTGCACATATGTATGCCGTCACGACGAGCCACGCGTCGCAGGACCGGGCCGAGTGAACTGGTCGAGACCATTTGTTCTTCCCGACGTCGCCGACGCCCCCTGGTAAGCCGTCACAGGCACGGCGATCCTGAATCGCTGATGAGTGCGCGGCAGGCGCGCACCTTGTCCGCCTTCACCGGAGTTGCCGTGCTGTTTTCTGGACTCGCAAGACCCGCGGTCGTCGTGGCGGCGTGTTCGGCCCTGGCGCTGGGCGCCGCCGGGCCGGCCGTCGCCGGGACCGTACCGCCGCCCGAGCCGCTTCCACGGTCCGCAGCGGAGATGCTGCGGGCCGTTTCGCCGCCCGGCGCGAGCAACGCGGACGACGGCGGCCCGGGCGGGGGCTTCGGGAGCTTCTCCGTTGCCGACGGCGACGGGCTCGAGACCGCCCGGACCACCCGTCCCCTCGCCCCGGGCGTCGCGTTGACCTCGTACGACCGGCTGGAGTCCGACAAGTGGCTGCGGGTCGACGCGCTCTCCGTCGACCTCACCGGCGACGCGAAGGTCGACTACCTCTACCCGGGCAAGGTCGCCGCCCGGAAGACCGTGTCGCAGCTTGCGGCCGAGCACGATCCCGGACCGGGGCGGCGCACCGTGGCCGCGATCAACGGTGACTTCTTCGACATCAACCAGACCGGGGCTCCGAGCGGTGTCGCCGTCGACGACGGACAGCTCGTCAACTCGCCCGCGAGCGGCTACCACCGGGCCATCGGCATCGGCCCGGCCGACGCCGGCCGCATCCTCCAGCTGTACTTCGACGGGACGCTGACCCTCCCCGCCGGGGCCCGCCCGCTCGCCGCGCTCAACGCCGCCAACGTTCCGGCGGGCGGCGTCGGCGCCTACAACGCCCAGTGGGGCGAGGCGGACCGCGCCCTCACCGTCGACGGAGCGCAGCGCACCGCCGAAGTGACCCTCGTGGACGGCAAGGTGGCCACCCTGGCCGCCGCGCCCGGCAAGGGGCCGATACCGGCCGGGACGACCGTGCTGGTCGGCCGCGACGCCGGTGCCGACGCGCTCGCCCAGCTGGCCGTCGGCGACCCGGTCGCCCTGGAGTACCGCCCGCGCGCCGACACCGGCGACGTGCCGCACACCGCCATCGGCGCCAACGAACTCCTCGTCGTCGACGGCAAGCCGGTCAACCACGAGGGCGGCGGCAACAACACCGCGGCCCCGCGCACCGCCGTCGGCTTCTCGCAGGACGGCAGCAGGATGCACATCCTCAGCGTGGACGGCCGCCAGGCCGACTCCGGTGGCACCACCCTCACCGAGCTCGCCCTGATGATGCACCGCGCCGGCGCCTACAACGCCATCAACCTCGACGGCGGCGGCTCCTCGACGCTCGTCGCCCGCGAGCCGGGCAGCGACACGACGCAGGTGGAGAACAGCCCCTCGGACGGCACCGAGCGGACCGTCCCCAACGGTCTGGCCTTCACCGCCCCCGACGGCAGCGGGAAGCTCGAGGGCTACTGGGTCGAGACGGCCGTGAATCCCGGCTCCGCACCCACCGTCGACCCGGTCAGGGGCGGCCACCCCGAGCGCGTCTTCCCCGGACTCACCCGCCGCCTCACCGCGGCCGGATACGACGAGACGTACGGTCCTGCGGCTGGGGCGGCGGGCTGGTACGCCGAGAACCCCCTGGTCGGACGGGCCGGGCCGGACGGTGTGTTCACGGCGCGGCACAGCGGCAGCACCGAGGTCACGGCACAGCGCGGAAACGCCCGCGGCAGCGTCCGGTTGACCGTCATCGACGAGCTGGACCGGATCACGCCGTCCACCCGGCGGGTCGGCCTCGCCGACGCGCAGGCGTCCGGGCGCTTCGGCATCGTCGGCCTCGACGCACACGGCACGAGCGCCCCCATCGAGCCGGCCGACGTGAGGCTCGACTACGACCGGGGTCTGTTCGACATCACGCCGGACGCCGAGGGCGGCTTCACCGTCAAGGCGCGCACCACGCAGCCCGCGGCCGGTCAGGTCAGGGCGACCGTGGCCGGCAGGAGCACGGTGCTCGCGGTCACCGTCGGTCTGGCCGAGCAGCAGGAGGCGTCCTTCGACGACGCCGACCGCTGGACGTTCACGGCGGCCCGCGCCTCCGGCTCGGTCGCGCCGACGGCCGACGGGCACACCGGCACCGGCCTGGAGATCGCCTACGACTTCACCCAGTCCACCGCCACCCGCGCCGCGTACGCCAATCCGCCGGGGCAGCGGATACCGGTCGACGGCCAGCCGCAGTCGTTCGGGCTGTGGATCAAGGGAGACGGCAACGGCGCCTGGCCGACCCTGCACCTGAAGGACTCGGCGGGCTCCGACCAGCTGCTGCGCGGCCCCTATGTGACCTGGACCGGCTGGAAGTACGTCGAGTTCGCCGTCCCCGCCGGGGTCTCGTACCCGCTGACCGGCTACCGCTTCTACCTCGCAGAGACCGGGGCCGCCCGCTCGTACACCGGAAAGATCGTCATCGACGACCTGACCGCGAAGGTCCCGCCGGCCGTCGAGCTGCCGGCCGAGCCGGCGCACCGTGACCCGCTCGTCGACCCGGCCGCGAAGGTCGAGGGCCGCGACTGGCAGTTCGCGGTGATGTCGGACGCGCAGTTCGTCGCCCGCAGTCCCGGCAGCCCGATCGTCGCCCAGGCCCGGCGCACCCTGCGGGAGATCAAGGCCGCCCGGCCGGACTTCCTGGTCATCAACGGAGACCTGGTCGACGAGGGGTCGCCCGAGGACCTCGCCTTCGCCCGCAGCATCCTGGAGGAGGAGCTGGGCGACGACCTGCCCTGGTACTACGTGCCGGGCAACCACGAGGTCATGGGCGGGAAGATCGACAACTTCGTGGCCGAATTCGGGCCCGCGCAGCGGACGTTCGACCACGACGGCACCCGCTTCGTCACCCTCGACACCTCCAGCCTCGGGCTGCGGGGCGGCGGCTTCGCGCAGATCAAGGAGCTGCGCCGGCAGCTGGACCTGGCCGCGGCCGACCCGGGGATCGGCTCGGTGATGGTCGTCCAGCACGTGCCGCCGCGCGACCCCACGCCGCAGAAGGGCAGTCAGCTGGGCGACCGGAAGGAGGCCGCCATGCTGGAGAGCTGGCTCGCCGGCTTCCGCCGCACGACGGGCAAGGGCGCGGGGCTCATCGGCAGCCACGTCGGCACGTTCCACGCCGAGCACGTGGACGGTGTTCCGTACCTGATCAACGGCAACTCCGGGAAGAACCCGGCCACTCCCGCGGACCAGGGCGGCTTCACCGGATGGTCGCTGGTCGGCGTCGACCGGGTGTCCAGGGCGCAGCAGGCAGCGGCCCGTTGGCAGCCGTGGAACGGCGGCCCCGACTGGGTCTCCGTCCAGACCAGGGCGCACGTCGACGGCCTGACGCTCACCGCCCCGGCGGCGCTGCCCGCGGGGCAGGACACCGGCGTCACGGCGACGGTGCTCCAGGGCGAGGGCGCCGGTGCGCGTGAGGTGCCGGTCGGCTTCCCGATGAGCGCGGACTGGAGCGGCTCGCCGAACGTGTACGTCGGCGACCCCGACCGGGCCATGCCCTGGCACGTCGCGGCGTACGACCCGGCGACGGGCCGCCTCACCGGCCTGAGGCCCGGCGCCGGGTCGCTCACGGTGACCGTCAACGGAGCGAAGGCCGAGGCCCGCTTCACCGTCGCCCGCCAGGCGCAAGGCCAGGCCCCGGCGGCGTAACCGCACGCGAGCGACCAAAGGGCGACTACGGTGGCCAGGCGCGCGGGGCACGCGCATCGCGCACCCCGCGCGCCTCGCCACCAACGCCCGCTCGTTCAAAGGAACCTGCATGAGCCGGATGCCCGGCACGGCCCGATGCGCTCGCGCCATGCTCTTCGTCGTGGGCGCGTCGAGCGTCGTCCCCGTCGTGTGGCTGACGGTGGTCGCCGCGACGTTCGAGACCGGTGCCCTGGGCGAGCTCATCCTGGGCATGCTGCTCCTTGCGGCGCTTCCGTTCGCGCTGTTGGCCGCGGCCTCGTTCGTCATCGCGGCGAAGTTCGCCGACGGCGGCAACAAGGTCCGCGTCGGCGCGGTCGTCATCGGCTGGGTGATCCTCGTCGGCAGCGCGGTCGCCGTGCCGGCCGGATACGAGATGTGCGGTGCCGGCGTCGCGGCGGGTGCTCTGCTGATCGCCCTCTCGACCAGGGAGGGCACCAGGGACTGGTTCGACCGTGCGCGTCTTCCGTCGTCACCGTGCGAGGGCGACCACGGGCCGCTCGCGGCGGACGACCCTGCGGCAGGTCTGGACGGGCAGGTGGTGTGAGGCGAGGAACGCCCACATCGCCGGAGCCATCGTCTGCGCCAGATCGTCGGCGGTGAGCAGATCGCCGGAGAGGGTGACCTTGGCGAGATGCCCGTGGGGGAGGGCATCCGCGATCTCCTCGGCCGAGGCCGCGGGATGACGGTGCTCGCTGCCCGGAACGATCAGGGTCGGAACCGGAATGGACGCGAGCTCGCTGACGCTCGTGAAGGCGCGGTCGCGGCCGATCGCACAGGCGGCGGCGATGCTGGCGGGGTCCGAGCGGGTCATGGCGTCACGGACCAGATTCCTGATCACCGGTGCGAGATCGGGCAGCACGGCCTTCCACGCGGCGTCGATCCCTTCCTGCATGACGCGCTCGGCGAAGCCCTCCATCACCGCCGTCTCCGGCTCCTTGGCGGCGTCCTCGATGTCGTCGACGCTCATGACGACCGCGGCCCGTATGCGCTCGGGGTGTGCCGCAGCCGCACGGAGTGTGATGGTGCCGCCCAGGCCCGTCCCGCCCAGGGCCACCGAGTCGAGGCCCAGATGGCCGAGGAGTGACCCGACGTCGTCGGCGTACTGCGCCCATGTGTGCCGATCGGGGTCGGCGCACACCGAGCGTCCGTATCCGCGTACATCCGGCAGGACGATCGTGTAGCTCTCCGCGAGCCGGCGTGCCAGCGGCACCAGACTGTGATGGTCCGGGCCCCCGCCGTGCAGGAGGATCAGGGCCGGTCCCGTCCCGAGCGTGGCGGCGTGCAAGGAGCATCCGTCGCTGCCGTGGTAGCTGAACGTGTCCATGATTCATCCAGGGGGTGGGGGCCCGTCCGGTCATCCGATCAGGCGGGCGGGGTGGTGGCGGCACCCGGCGGGTGTTCCGGCGGTCCCCGCCGGAAGAGCCGGTGCGCCTGCCCGGAGCGAGTCCTGCGTCATGAGCCCAGCGTCCGGGAAGCTGCCCGGTTGCAACCATCCGGCATCTGTCCGGAATCGCCCCCGCCGACCGGCTGCCCCGGCCCCGCCGTACGGCCGGATTCGGCGCTGGGCACGGCATGCTATGCGCCGACATGGTAGGAATCGGACAGTGGTCCGACAGCGAGTGGAGCACACCGTGATCCGGGTAATGGTGGTCGACGACGAGGCCCTGATCCGTACGGGCTTCCAGCGCATCCTCGACGCGGCGGACGACATCGAGGTCGTCGCAGCGGTTCCCGGTGGTCAGGCGGTCCGGACGGCACAGGAGATCTGTCCCGACCTCGTACTGCTGGACATCCGGATGCCGGACGTGGACGGACTCACCGTTCTGGCCGGACTCCGCCGGCTGCCGCACCCTCCGGTGGTGGCCATGCTCACGACGTTCGACATGGACGAGTACGTCGCAGCGGCTCTTCGCTCCGGCGCCGCCGGGTTCCTGCTCAAGGACACCGACCCCGAGGAGCTGCCGTTCCTGGTCCGGGCCCTGGCCGACGGCGGCACGGTGCTGTCGTCGAAGGTCACCCGGACGGTCGTGGACGGCTATCTCGAGGCCGGGGCCCAGGAGCCGGCCGCCCGCCGTCTGTGCCGGCTGACCGAGCGTGAGCGTGCCGTACTCGTCCTCATCGCCGAGGGACTGTCCAACGCAGACATCGCCACCCGCATGCATCTCAGCACCGGCACGGTGAAGGACCATGTGAGCGCCATCCTCACCAAGCTGGAGGTGGCGGGCCGTGTCCAGGCCGCCCTGCTCGCCGAGCGGGCCGGCCTGCTCAAGGCGCCGCAGGACCGGCAGTGCCCCGAGGGCCCGCCGGACCGGCCGGACCAGCAGCACCAGGAGGGGGAATGACTTCCCGCCGTGTGCTCGTCCCGCTGCAGAACGCCCTTCTCGTCGCGGCCTCGCTGCTGGACGTCTGGGCCAACGTCGACACCGGTCAGCCGGTTCGCCTCGCCTTCGCCCTGGGCGCCGCCTGCGTCCTTCCGCTGCGCCGTCGCCTGCCGCTGGTCGTCTTCCTCCTCACCCTGCCCGCGGTGCTGCTCTCCGACGCGGGCGTCGCCGCCCTGGTCGCGCTGTACACGCTGTCCTCGCTCAGCCGCCGCCGCACTTTGCTCGCCGTCTGCGCCCTGGCGTTCACGATCGCCGACATGACCTCGTGGCCGTCCCCGAACTTCGACCTGACGGACACCGCCACCCTGATCACTCTGGGTTACACCGCGGCGACTGCGGCTGCTCCTGTCTTCCTCGGCCAGCTCGTCCAGACCCGGCGCGATCTGTCGCTGCGGCTCGCCGAGATCTCCGAGGCGCGTGACCACGAGCGGATGCTGACCGCCCAGACCGTGCTGGCCAGGGAGCGCGCACAGCTCGCCCGGGAGATGCACGACGTCGTCTCGCACCAGGTCAGCCTGATCGCGGTGCGGGCCGGAGCGCTCCAGGTCGGCACCCGCGACGCCGAGGTCAAGGAGGCCGCCGCCACGATCCGGCGGCTGAGTGTGCAGACCCTGGACGAGCTCCGGCACATGGTCAGCGTCCTGCGCGCCGCCGGGGGCCGCCCCACGGAGCTGACGCCGCAACCGTCCCTGGTCGACCTCCCGCGGCTGGTTGGCAGCAGCGGCATCGAGGCCGAGCTGCAGACCGATGTCCCCGACGGCCTTCCCCATACCGTGCAGCGCGCGATCTACCGCACCGTCCAGGAAGCGCTGACCAACGTACGCAAGCACGCCCCCGGCGCCGTCGCGACCGTCCGCGTCCTCCACGAGGGCGACACCGTCCGTGTCACGGTCGTCAACACCGCACCGACCCAGTCGGCGCTCCCCCTGCCCAGTGCGCACTACGGCCTGGTCGGCCTGCGCCAGCGCGCCGCGCTCCTCGGTGGCACCGTCACCTCCGGCCCGACCGCCGACGGCGGCTACGAGCTCCGCCTGGAGCTCCCGGCCCAAGGCAGGCCGTGACGAACGGAGTCGTCACAAGCGGACGCGGGACAAACAGAGTTGACGCTCCGAGCCGCGCTCGGCTTGGCTGCTGCGATGTCTGACCTTCGCATCGAACAGCCGGACGGCGACGCCGCACTCGAGGAGTGGCGGTACGTCCACAACGTCATCATCCCGACCCATGTCCTGTCCCTGGACGAGGTACGGGAACGTGCAGGCCGCAACCACCTGGAGGTCGCCTACCTCGGTGACGCCCCCGTGGGCTGCAGCACGGTGCGCCCGCCCACGGACGACAACGCGTCGACGGCCACCGTCATCGCCCGCGTGCTCGCCGCTCACCGCGGGCGGGGGTTCGGCGAGGAACTCTATGCGCGCGGCGTCGCGCGGGCGCGGGAGCTCGGTGCGGAGGTGATCGAGACCGTCGTCCTGTCCTCCAACGTGGACGGGCTGCGGTTCGCGCAGAAGCACGGATTCGTCGAGACCGAGCGCTATCTCCTGCCGGGGGACACCATCCCCTGGATCGACCTCCGGCTTTCCTGACGACGGCGCCGACAGCGCCACGGCGCCCCGACGCGACGACTCGCCCGGGGATCCTTGCTCCGGGCGTCAGCGTCGCGTTACGGGTGCGGCCCTTCCTGTCAAGCATCCGTCAGCGGGGCGGCCGTTGCCCTGGCGGACGGGCATACCTTCGCCTGAGCACATCCGGCCGGCCCGGCCGGGCGGCGCATCTCGTCTCTCAGGAGCGGAACCATGTCTGCAGTCGACCATTCCGAGGACCCGGAACCTTCTGAACCCGTCCCGGCCGGACGTCTGTTCGTCCCCGTCCGGCCGGGACCCACGGGTTGGACAGCCCGCCTCTTCCGCACCCCCCTGGGCCGCCGCACGGCCGTCGGCTTCACCTCGGCGGAGAAGCTCACCGCCACGCTGGGCAAGGACCAGGCCTGCGTCAGGCTCTCCGAGCCCGCGCTGCGCGCTCTTGCCGCGCCCCTGGGCGTCACCGCCCTCACCGTCGACCCCCAGTTCTCCGCCCCGGCGCCTGCCCGCGCGGCAGCCCCGGCCCCCGCGCCCGCTTGCTCCGCGGGGCGCCCGCCCGTCGTCGCCGTCCCGCAAGGCCGTGCCCGGGTGCTCGTGGGCCGTGCATCGCGGGCCGACATGGGCAGCCGCGACATCGGTCTCTAGCAGCCGGGGTGCCCATGTCGGCCCGGCACCCGTTCCCTGAACCCCCGCCGGGCTCTCCCCCGGCGGGGGGCTGCTCATTCCCTGGCGTGAGCAGCCCGAAAGATTCCTGAACATCCCTAAGTATGAGGACGAGGTCTCGATGACCGTCGAAAACACCGTCGGCCTGATCGTGGCCGTCGCACTGCTGGCCTACCTCGTGGTGGCCCTGATCAAGCCGGAGCGTTTCTGATGTCCGCTCCCGCACAGGTCCGACCCGCGCCCGTACCGGACGCCCACCCACCGGCGCCCGAGCGGCCGCGCCGGATCGGCGCCGGAATGCTCGATCCGACGCAACTGTGGCGCGCACTTCCGCAGGCGCTGCGCAAGCTGAACCCGGTGACCCTGTTCCGCAACCCGGTCATGTTCGTCACCGAGGTCGGCGCCGCGCTCACCACCGGCATCGCCGTCCTCCACCCCACGCTGTTCGGCTGGCTGATCACCGGCTGGCTGTGGCTGACCGTGGTCTTCGCCAACCTCGCCGAGGCCGTGGCCGAGAGCCGCGGCAAGGCGCAGGCCGACTCGCTGCGCAGGACCCGGCAGCAGACCACGGCACGGCGGCTCGCCGGCTGGGAGCCCGGCGCGGCGGGGGGCGCGTACGTCGAAGAGACCGTCGCCGCAGCGGAACTCCGGCGCGGCGACATCGTGTCCGTGCCGGCAGGGGAGCTGATCCCCGGCGACGGCGATGTCGTCGAGGGCGCCGCGAGCGTCGACGAGTCCGCGATCACCGGTGAGTCCGCGCCGGTCATCCGCGAGTCCGGTGGCGACCGCAGCGCGGTCACCGGCGGCACCCGGGTGCTCTCCGACCGGCTCGTCGTGCGGATCACCCAGGAGCCCGGAAAGAGCTTCCTGGACCGGATGATCTCCCTGGTCGAGGGTGCCAACCGGCAGAAGACCCCCAACGAGCTGGCGCTCAACCTGCTGCTCGTCATGCTGACCTTCGTCTTCCTGGTCGCGGTCGTGACCCTGCAGCCGATGGCGATCTTCTCCAAGGGCGTCATGGCGGCCGCGCCCGACACCGCGGCGCTGACCGCGGACGGCGTCACCGGCATCGTGCTGGTCTCGCTGCTGGTCTGTCTGATCCCGACCACCATCGGCGCGCTGCTCTCCGCGATCGGCATCGCCGGCATGGACCGCCTGGTCCAGCGCAACGTCCTCGCCATGTCCGGCCGGGCGGTCGAGGCCGCGGGTGACGTGAACACCCTGCTGCTCGACAAGACCGGCACGATCACCTTCGGCAACCGGCGGGCGAGCGCGTTCCTGCCGGTCGGCGATGTGCAGGTCGAGCGGCTCGCGAGGGCCGCGCTGCTGTCCAGCCTGGCCGACGACACTCCCGAGGGCCGCTCGATCGTCGAGTTCGCCCACGAGAGGCACCAGTTGACCGAGCGGGTGGTGGACGGCGCCGAGTGGGTGCCCTTCACCGCTGCCACCCGGATGTCCGGCGTCGACCTTCCGGGAGGCCGGCGGCTGCGCAAGGGAGCCGCGGCGTCGGTCGCGGCGTGGGTGCGCGAGCAGGGCGGCGAGATCCCGGCGGCGCTGGAGTCGACCGTCGACCAGGTCTCCGCCTCCGGCGGCACCCCCCTGGCCGTGGCCGAAGTGGACGGCGGCTCCGCCCGGGTGCTCGGTATCGTCCACCTCAAGGACGTCGTCAAGCCCGGCTTGCGCGAACGTTTCAGCGAGCTGCGCCGGATGGGCATCCGTACAGTGATGATCACCGGCGACAACCCGGTGACCGCCAAGGCGATCGCCGAGGAGGCGGGCGTCGACGACTTCCTCGCCGAGGCCACCCCCGAGGACAAGCTCGACCTGATCAAGCGCGAGCAGGCCGGCGGCCACCTCATCGCCATGACCGGCGACGGCACCAACGACGCCCCGGCCCTGGCCCAGGCGGACGTCGGCGTGGCCATGAACACCGGCACGTCGGCCGCCAAGGAGGCCGGCAACATGGTCGACCTCGACTCCGACCCCACGAAGATCATCGAGATCGTCGAGATCGGCAAGCAACTCCTCATCACGCGCGGCGCGCTCACGACCTTCTCGATCGCCAACGACATCGCGAAGTACTTCGCGATCCTGCCCGCGATCTTCGCCGCGGTGTACCCGGGGCTCGGCAGCCTCAACATCATGGATCTGCATTCGCCGCTGTCCGCGATCCTGTCCGCCGTCGTCTTCAACGCGGTGGTCATCGTGGCGCTGATCCCGCTCGCCCTGCGCGGCGTGCGCTACCGGCCCAGCAGTGCCTCGGCCCTGCTCACCCGCAATCTGTGGATCTACGGACTCGGCGGGATCGTCGCGCCGTTCCTGGCCATCAAGTTCATCGACGTCGCCCTCGTCCAGTTCATCCCGGGGATCTGACATGACACGCATCCCGCACTGGCTCGCCCAGCACATCGCAGCACTCCGGGTGGTCCTCGTCCTCACGCTGCTGACCGGTCTGGCCTATCCGCTCGCGATGACGGCCTTCGCCCAGGTTCCCGGTCTCAACGGCAAGGCGGAGGGCTCGCGGATCACCGGAGCCGACGGCAAGGCGGCCGGCAGCTCGCTGATCGGCCAGTCCTTCACCGACGCCAAGGGCAACCCGCTCACGCAGTACTTCCAGTCCCGGCCCTCCAACGCCGGTACGGGATACGACGCCGCCGCCTCCGCGGCCGGGAACCAGGGCCCCGAGTCCGTCGTGGACACCAAGGACAAGCCGAGCCTGCTCACCCTGGTCTGCGGGCGCAGCAAGGCGGTCGGCGACCTCGAGGGCGTCGACGGCTCGCGTCCCTACTGCACGGACGACGGCGTCGGCGCGGTCCTCGGCGTCTTCCACGACGGCGGTACGAGCGGACGGGTCACCAAGGTCGTCAGCCTCAACCAGGCCTGCCCCGCCAAGCCGTTCCTCGCCTCCTACCAGGGGGTCGCCGTCGAGTGCGCCAAGGACGGCGAGGACTACAGCCGCGCCGTGGCCGTGCCCGTACGCGGCAAGGCACCGGCCCACCCGAAGGTGCCGGCCGACGCGGTCACCGCGAGCGCGAGCGGTCTCGACCCGCACATCAGCCCGGCGTACGCCGAACTGCAGGCGCCGCGCATCGCGCGTGAGCGGTCCGCGGACGAGGCCGCCATCCGCAAGCTGATCGCGCGGTACACCACCGGGCGGGCGCTCGGTGTGCTCGGCGAGCCGGGCGTCAACGTCGTCGAACTCAACATCGCGCTCGACCGCACCCATCCGGTGCCGTCCCCGAAGCAGGGAGCCTGATCATGGCGGCCTGGATCCAGGCATCGATCGTTCTCGCCGTGGTGGTGGGGCTGCACGTCCCGCTCGGCGACTACATGGCCCGCGCCCTCGACGGCGGCAAGCACTGGCGGGCGGAGAAGGCCCTCTACCGCGTCTGCGGCATCGACCCGGACAAGGAGCAGACCTGGCGGCACTATCTGACGGCGCTGCTGGCCTTCTCCTTCATGAGCATCGCGGCGCTCTTCACCCTCTTCACCCTCCAGGGCAAGCTGCCGTGGTCGACGGGGCACGAGGGCATGCCGTGGCGGCTCGCGCTGCACACGGCCGTCTCGTTCACGACCAACACCAGCTGGCAGAACTACGCGGGTGAGTCGACGACCGGTCACCTCGCCGTCATGGCGGGCCTGGGCGTCCAGGCGTTCGCCTCGGCGGCCGTCGGCCTCTGCGCGGCCCTCGCCCTGATCCGTGGCCTGGTCCGGCGTTCGACGGACGACCTCGGCAACTTCTGGACCGACCTGCTTCGCACGATCTTCCGGATCCTGCTGCCGATCGCGGTCGTCGCCGGACTGGTCCTGATGGCCGGCGGCGTGGTCCAGAGCCTCGGCGGCGGTCAGACCGTCACCACGGTCGCGGGCGGCAAGCAGACGCTGCTCGGCGGCCCGGCGGCTTCGTGGGAGGGGCTCAAGCTCTTCTCCGGCGACGGCGGCGGTGTCTTCAACGCCAACAGCGCCCACCCGTTCGAGAATCCCTCGGCGTGGACCAACGCCTTCGAGATCGTGCTGATGCTGCTCATTCCGACGGCCTGCATCCGCATGTTCGGCCGGATGACCGGCAACCTGAAGCACAGCTGGACGCTCCTCACGGTGGTCGGCATCCTCTTCGGCCTGCTGCTCGCCGCCGGCTCGCTCGCGCAGAGCGCCCACACCGGCACGGTCACGGAGGCGGTCGGCGGATCGTACGAGGGCACCGAGACGCGCTTCGGCGTCCCCGGCTCCACGCTCTTCGGCGTGGCCGCCACGGGCTCCGCCGACGGCGCGGCCAACGCCGCGTACGACAGCTTCTCCAGCCTCGGCGGCGGTGTGCTGCTGGCCGCGATGATGCTCGGCGAGATCGCCCCCGGCGGCACCGGCAGCGGGCTCTACGGCCTGATCATGGTGGTCCTGGTGGCCGTCTTCATCGGCGGTCTGATGGTCGGCCGCACGCCCGAGTACCTGCGTAAGCGGATCGGGTTCGCGGAGATGCGGTGGGTCGTCGTGTACGCGCTGATCCCGCCCACCGTGATCCTCGGGTGCGCGGGCCTCGCGCTCGCGCTGGGCCATGCCCAGACCTCGATGGGCAACCCGGGAGCGCACGGTCTGACCGAGCTCATCTACGCGTACACCAGCAACACCAACAGCAACGGCAGTGCGATGGCGGGCTTCAACGGCGCCACCGACTTCCACAACCTGCTCATGGTGGTGGCGATGCTGGCCGGACGCTATCTGCCGATAGTCTGCGTCCTGGCGCTGGCCGGCCGCCTCGCCAAGCAGCAGCCGGGAATCGTCACCGTCGGCACGCTCCGTGCCCAGGGCGCCAACTTCGTCGTCCTGGCCACCGCGGCGTCCATCATCCTGGCGCTGCTCAACTTCCTCCCCGCCCTGTCCCTCGGCACCATCGCCGACGCACTGCTCTGACGCGGGCACCGGCCGGGCCCGTGGTCCTCCACCGGCCCGGCCGGGACGGGAGGATGCGGACGACGACGTCCCACCGGGTTCCGGGCACGGGGTGGGTGAGGCGCCGTCGCGCAGCTGCCGGGCCTGCTCGGTGAGCCAGGCCCTGCGGACCAGCGCGACGTTCCGACCCATGGCGTTGGCAGCTCGGACGAGTGCTTCGGCGGCCGCCCGGGCGTCGGCACGCTCCGGACACGGGCAGCCTCGGCCAGGGCCTTCGCCGCCGTCACCTCCGTCGCCCCGGCGATGTCGAGCGACACGGTCGCCCGCTGGCCTTCCTGGTCGCCTGCCCGTACTGGCCGTCGGTCCGGTACGGGCAGGCCAGGCTGCAGAGGCAGACGCTTTCAATGGCCCAGCTGCGAGATCATGTCCGCCCGGCGGCAGCAGCGGGTCTCCCGAATGCCCGGCGCGGAGACAAGATCGCTCAGCGCGCGAACGGGCCGTCGGGCATGGGGACTTGCCGATTCCGCCGCGCACATTCATGCGGCGAACAGCAGTGGCGAGCAGAGGTGGCGAGCGGAGGTGGCCCCGGCCGGGCGGCGAGCTCGGCCGGGGCCACACCTCGAGGGCTCAGGCGGTCGGCGACGGGGCGGCTTCGCCCTCGGGGGCCTCGCCCTTGGCGGCCTTGTCCTCAGAGGCCTTGCCCTCCGAGGCCTCGGCAGAGCGGGCCGGGACGACCGCCGCAGGCTCTTCACCCTTCGGGGCCTCGTCCTTGCCCAGACCGTTGAAGATCAGGTTCAGCACGATGGCGGCCGTGGCGCCGAGAGTGACACCGCTGTTGAGCAGCGAGGACAGGTCGGCGTTCATGTGCTCCTCGAAGAGCACCGGGACGGTGGCGGGGAGCAGCGCGAAGGCCAGGGAGACGCCCACGACCAGCGCGTTCTTCTCCTCCTTGAGGTCGACCTTGGCCAGGGTCTGGATGCCGGCCAGTGCCACCATGGCGAACATCACGGTTGCCGCGCCGCCGAGCACCCCGTGGGGGACCGAGGCGACGAACGCGGCGCCCTTCGGGAGCAGTCCCAGGATGATCATGAACACGCCGGCGGCGACCACCACGAACCTGCTCCTGACCTTGGTCATGCGGACCAGGCCGACGTTCTCCGCGAAGGCCACGTACGGGAAGGAGTTGAGGGCACCGCCGAGGGCCGTGGCGGCACCGTCGGCACGCAGCGCGCGGGCCACGGTCTCGCTGTCGACGTCCTTGCCGACGATGTCACCGATGGCGTACGTGTCGCCGGTCGTCTCGACCATGGTGATCAGCATGACGATGAGCATCAGCAGGATCGGGAACCACTCGAACTTCGGCACACCGAAGTGGAAGGGGGTGGTGACCCCGAACCAGTCCGCCTTCCCGACGTCGCCGAAGGTGGCGTCGCCGAGCAGGAAGGCGGTGGCCGTGCCGCCGACCAGGCCGAGCAGGATGGCGATGCTGGAGACGAACGGCCTGCGGAGCTTCATCAGGATCAGGATGAAGAGCATGGTGCCGCCGGCGTAGGCGAAGTGCTTGGGGTCGCCGAAGTCCGGGCTGCCGACGCCGCCCGCGGCGTCGTTGAGCCCGACCGGGATGAGCACGATGCCGAGGACGGTGATCACCGTTCCGGTGACGACCGGGGGGAAGGCCCGCATGACGGTCCGGAACGCCTTGGCGGGCAGCCAGGCGAACGCGAAGGTCGCGATGCCGGCCGTGATGACGGCTCCGTAGATGACGAGGAGGGCGGCCGTGCCGCCTCCGGCGCCGAGACCGATGGCGATCATCGGGGACACGGCGGTGAAGGTGACGCCCTGGATCAGCGGCAGCCGCGCACCGATCCGGCCGATGCCCCACGCCTGGATGATGGACGCGATACCGCAGGTGAACAGGTCCGCGTTGATCAGGTAGACCAGCTGTTCCGTGGTGAGTCCCAGGGCACCGCCGACGATGATCGGGACGATCACCGCGCCCGCGTAGAACGCGAGTACGTGCTGGAAGCCGTAGAGGGCGAGCTTGGGGAGGGGGAGCACCTCGTCGACCGGGTGGGTGCTCTGCTCTCCGTCCGTGGAAAGCCGGGCGGCGACACGTGCCATCTCTGCCTTGCCCTTCAAGAGGTAGGTGAGTGGGAGGAGGTCTGGTTGTCCCTGGTCCGGCACCGTCGGCGGCCCCAGGGTTGTCAGTACAGTCACGTGCATCGAAGCCCCGCTGTGTTACCAGCAGCGTCTCGTCGTGTGACCGGAATCAAACCCCGTGAGGCCCCTCACGAACATCGTCGTCTTCTACAAAGTGTTGAGCCGGCCGGTGCGCGGATTTGTCGCTTCGTCCACTACCGCGATGCCCGGGCGCGCGCTATGAGGGGTCGTGCGCGGACCCGCGGTTCGCGGCGGGCAGCGGCTCGGGGGTGCCTGTGGGCGGGACCCAGGCACAGGCCAGGGAACCGCCGATCAGGCCGCAGAACAGCCCGATGAAGAGGCCCCCGAAGTTCGCCACGGGAAACGAGACGAGGGAGAGCAGCATGGCCGTGATCCCGGCGAAGACGCGCACCTGCTGGTGGAACCAGAGGGAGATGCCCAGGACCACGAGCAGGATCCCGATGACCAGCGCCCCCGCGCCGGCCGTGGTCGACAGGGCCAGCGGGATGCCGCCCAGGCTCATGTCCGCGTACGGGAAATAGACGATGGGCAGGCCCGCCGCGAGGGTGAACAGCCCGGCCCAGAAGGGCCGCTCACCCCGCCACGTCCTGAATCCACGGCGGGCGTCGGCGGCAGCGGCGCGCAGGTTCAGAAGCACTCGTGACGGCCTTGCTCGACCCGCACCTCGAGGTCGGGAACCGTGAACGTGGCGGCCGAGACCGCGACCGTGGTCCACTCCACGTCGGTCAGGGACGCCGAATCCGCCTGCTGGGCGAAGCCGTTGGGGTCGAAGAACTTCGAGTCCCTGTCCCCCGGATCGATCGGGCCCTTGGTGATCGCTCCCGCCGCCACACCGATGTCGAGGTCGTCGAAACTCGCCTCCCCGAACGACGAGGATGTTGCGTCGAGGAACAGGTTCCTCGCCTCGGCCCTGCGCTCTTCGCCGCCGGTGAGCCTCAGCGTGTACGGGCCCAGAACCGGGACCTGCACCACCACGGTCTGGCACAGGCCGCTGATCGTCGCGTGCCGGGCTCCGGTGACCACGACCGGGACGAGGGTGCCTTCCTTGGTCACGTCCACCATGCCGTAGATGCTCACACCACGGGCCTCCAGGGTGTCCATCGCGACCTGGAACCGCTTGCCGGAGATGAAGAACGAGGCGGCCAGCGCTCCCTGCGCCATGCCGATGCCGAGGGCGGCGGCGGCCACGACGCCCGGGACGAGAACGGCGGCGAACCGCTTCCAGTGGGTCCGGCCGGAGCCGTGCAGCATCCCGTCTCCTCCGGTCATGAGGGGCCCTGCCGATGCCGGGCAGGGGCGGGCGACATCCCTGCGTCTGGTGACGGATCCTAGGGTTCCGCTTGCGGCGGGCGACGGCACGTCAGGTTGGCCAGACGGGTGATGGGGTGTCCGTCGGGGCTCGGTCCCCCGTCCGCACGGCGCTGAGCGGGGCCCTCTCCCCATCCGGGCCTTGGACCCCGTCCGGGCCCCAGACGTCCCGCCGGGCGAAGCTCACCGCGGCCGGCGTCACCACACCCGTCGTCCACAGCAGGAGCACGGCCTCTCCGGCCAACGGCGTGAGGCCGCCGACTTCCTGATGGACCTGCATCAGGCGCAGTCCGGCGCGGTCCGGGAGGAAGCGGGCCGATGAACGGAGCCGGTCGGAGGCGGCCAGAATGCTGGAGACGAGCCGGCCTGCGCAGGGGAAGGCAAACCCCCGCTGACGGCCGTGACGGAACGGGCCGAACGGCTCGTGGCCCTGGCCGCTCCTGGCCAGGCTCCCGCACCATCGCCGCGCGACGGGGGCCGCGGACCTCGGTGACGCCCTTCGGCGCCTGGGCGGTTGACCGGCCCGGTCCCGTGGACGCGGGCCCGAGCGGGTGCACGAGGCGTCACGTTGCTTCCCGGGCGACCGGTCGCCCGCTCGCCCGGTGACCGGGTGACCGGGCGACCGAAAAGCCCTGGCGCAGCCTCTGGGATCAGGCGGGCTCGTGTGTCCGGTCCGCCACCGCGGTGTGCGATGCACCCTCGGTGCCGTCACGCCGGCCCAGGCTCCGGAACAGGCGGCCGGGCCACCAGAACCAGCGGCCCAGGTCGAGCGCGAGGGCCGGGACGAGGATCGTGCGGACCAGGAAGGTGTCCAGGAGAACGCCGATGCCGACGAGTACGCCCATCTGCGCCATCGTCACCAGCGGCAGGCCGGCGAAGACCGCGAAGGTGGCGGCGAGGACGATGCCCGCGGAGGTGATGACGCCTCCGGTGCTGGTCAGGCCCTCCAGTACACCGCGGGTGTGGCCGATGCGGCCGACCTCTTCCCGTACGCGGTGCATCAGGAAGATGTTGTAGTCGATGCCGAGGGCGACGAGGAAGACGAACCCCAGGAGGGGGAGCGACCGGTCCACGCCCGCGAACCCGAAGACGTGCTCGAAGAGCAGGTTCGAGGCGCCGAGTGCCGCGAAGTACGAGACGACGACCGTGGCGAGCAGCAGCAGCGGGGCGACCAGGGATCGCAGCAGCCAGATCAGTACGAGCACGACGACGGCGAGCACGGCCGGGATGACCATCTTCAGGTCGCGGTCGGACGCGCGCTGGATGTCGAGGGTCTGCGCCGTGGTGCCGCCGACGAGCGCCTCGGCGCCGTCGACCGCATGCACGGCGTCGCGCAGACCGTCGATGGTGTCCTTGGCCGCCTCGCTGTCCGGGACGTCCTTCAGCACGACGGACAGGGTGGCCAGTCGGCCGTCCGCCGTACGCTCGCCGTCCTCGATCCGGGCGACACCGTCCACCTCGGATGCCGCGGACCCGACGTCCGAGACCTTCGCCGCGCGCGTGACGATCCTTGCCGGGTCGGAAGCGCCGGACGGGTAGTGCACGGAGATCCTTTCCTGGGCGACGACCGACTCGGGCTTGTCCTGGAACATCTCGGCCTGCTGCAGGCCCATGGAGATACCGGCCGCGCTGAGCGCGAGGACGCCGGTGACGGCGACGGACATCATCCAGGACCAGCGGGGGCGCCGGGCGACGGCGGCGCCGATGCGGGACCAGACGGTGTGCGCCTTGAGGGCGGGCGTGCCGGACCGCGGTACGAACGGCCAGAAGACCCAGCGGCCCGCGACGACGAGCAGCGCCGGCAGGAAGGTGATCATCGCGAGGAAGCCGCAGAGCACGCCCACCGCGCCGACCAGGCCGATGGAGCGTGAGGGGTCGAGGTCGGCGAGGGCCAGGCAGGCGAGGCCGACGGCGATGGTTCCGGCGGAGGCGAGGATCGCCGGTCCCGAGCGGCGCAGCGCGATCTGCATGGCCTCGTGCCGGTCCTCGTGGCGGTGCAGCTCCTCGCGATAGCGGGCGATGAGCAGCAGCGCGTAGTCCGTGCCGACGCCGAAGACGAGCACCATGAGGATGCCCGAACTCTGCGGATTGACCGGGAGGTCCGCGTACTTGGCGAGCAGATACGTTCCCACCTGGGTGAGGACCGCGGCGAAGCCGACCGAGAGCAGCGGGAAGAGCCACAGGACCGGGCTGCGGTAGGTGATCAGCAGCAGGACGGCCACCACCAGTCCGGTGGCGATCATCAGGGTGGAGTCGAGGGAGTCGAAGACCGCGACCTGGTCGGTGAGCGAACCGGCGGGACCGCCCACGGCGACATCCACGCCCGGTGGGGCGTTGGTGGACGCGATCTCGCGCATCTCGTCGATCGTGGCGGTGATGTCGTCCCCCTCGGTGGAGAGCGGGACGACCGTCATCAGGGCCTTGCCGTCGCCGGACGGGACGGGCGGCGAGACCTGCTCGCCCTCGGCCGCGAACGTCGCAAAGGCGGCCCGGTCCCCGGCGGCCTTCGCGTCCGCGCCCTGGCCGGTGTAGACGACGACCGCGGGCATCACCGTGTCGGTACGGAACTTCTCCAACTCCGTGTTGACCTGCGCGGATTCGGATGCCCCCGGCAGGAAGGCGTTGGCGCCGGTGTCCTCGACGTCCCCGAGTTTGCCCGCGAGCGGACCGAGCGCGACGGCGAGGATCAGCCATGCGACGAGGACGAGCCATTTGGTGCGGCGACCGCCGGGGGCGCTCGCCGCGCGCCTGAGCAGCGCGTTCATGAGTAGTCTCCTGGGTGTGGAGTACGGCCGGTCTCCGACCGGTGAAAGGGCGCACGGGACCCGCACCACGGCGTGATGGTTTGCCGACCTGCCGTGGCACAGGGGTGGGTGCCTGGGATGCGTTCTCCATCAGTGCGGCCGGGAGTTGCCGCTCCCGGCCGTACGTCATGGGGCGTGGTGCTACTCGATGGAGCGCATCATCTTCTCCATCGAGGTGATCGAGGCGCGGGCCTGCGACAGCTCGTCCAGCGTGCGACGGTGCAGCTCGACGTTGTCCTCCAGCAGCTCGGCGTACTTCGCGGCGAGCTGCCTGTACTGCTCCTCGCGGGCGGCGAGCATGCGGGCCCGCCAGGTCGCGGCGAACTGCCAGACGACCACGATGAGGAGGAAAAAGACCCCGCCGGCGCCGACCACGCCGGCCCAGTCCGTTCCGTTCATTTCGCCTTCTCCTTCACGGTCGCCGCCTCTTCCTTCTCTTCCTCGGTGATCGTCCGCGCCGCGGCCGCCACGACGTCTGGGGTGAGCGTGTAGGCGAAGGGCGTGACCTCGAAGTACTTCATCGCCTTGCCGTCCTCCGACAGCTCCAGGGAGCCGGCGACCAGTCCGGCCGCCTCCAGCCGCTGCAGATGCATGTGCAGCAGTGGACGGCCGATCTCCAGCTCGCGGGCGAGCCGGCTGACGTAGTTCCGGCCCCCGGAGACGAGCGCCTCCACGATCCTCAGCCGGTGCGGGTTCCCGAGCGCCGCGAATACCTTCAGCAGCTCGTCCCCGGTCGGCTGAGGGTGCGGGACCCCGGCCATCGCGACCCCCTTCGTACCTACCTGTCAGTCAAAGCTGACAGCACTGTGCGACACCTGTCAAAGGAGGCTGACACATATCAGGGATATCTGGGGGTTCTCAGGGTCGAGAAGACGCCCGGGTGCAGGTGCGGCTGCACCGTCGCCGTCGGCATCTACCGTGCTGCCACACGGCCCCGTGTAACCGCAGCACCGGCCGGTCCGAGCGTGTGCGTGTGCGGGCGCGGGTGTGCGGACGCGTCCGGCACTCAGGCGTGCCGCTGCTTCCCGGCCTGCGACGGCCGGCAACTGGAGACCCGCAGCACTGCCCCGCAGCCCCGTCGGTCCGACGGGATAAGGTGCCGACGCGCATCAAGTGGGAGGGGATACAGCACATGCAGAACCGTTTCGTGCGGGGGGTGGCGACGCTCGCCGGCCTCGTGCTCGCCGGCACCGGCCTGGCCACCGTGAATGCCGCTCCGGCGGCGGCCGGCGCGTACGACTGCCCGGCGGGCTACTGGTGTGGCTGGTCGGGCGGGAGCGCGACCGGGCAGATGTACAAGACGAACAAGAGTGTCGCGGACCTGGGCAGCTGGGACAACAAGATCCGCTCGCACGTCAACCGGACAGGATCGATCGCCTGCGTCTACGAAGACAAGAACTACGTGCCGTGGGGTGGCTACTTCCCCGAGGATCCCGCCGGTCCCGGCGAATACCACTCGTACCCGACCGCGACGACCAGCTCGGTCAAGTTCGTCCGCACCGAGCGCGAGTGCAGCCAGCCCGCCTACCCGCGCTGGTACTCCGAGACCTCCCCCAAGGCCCTGGGCTTCGGTGACATGAACGGCGACCGCAAGGCCGACGTGATCGCCCGCGACACGGCCGGACGGCTGTGGTTCACTCCGGGCGACGGCACCGGCCGGCTCATCGGCACGGGCGGCTGGAACGGCATGAACGCCCTCGCCCGGCACGGCGACTTCAACCGTGACGGCCGCGAGGACCTCATCGCCGGCGAGGCGTCCACCGGCAAGCTGTGGCTCTACCCAGGCACCGGGACCGGCTCCCTCGGCACCCGCAAGCTGATCGGTGCGGGCGGCTGGAACGGCATGCGCAACATCACCGCCTTCGGCGACCTGACCGGTGACGGCCGCTCCGACCTGATCGCGGTCGAGAAGACCACGGGCAAGCTGTACCTGTACCCGGGCACCTCCACCGGCACGCTCGGCGCGCGCAAGCTCATCGGCACCGGCGGCTGGAACGCCATGAACGCGCTCGTCGGCGTGGGCGACATGAACGGCGACGGGCGCCCCGACCTCTACGCGCGCGAGGCGTCCACCGGCAAACTGTGGCTCTACCCCGGCCGCTCAGCCGCCCTCGGCGGGCGCGTCCTGGCCGGCAAGGGCGGCTGGAACGCCATGGCCAACCTTATTGCGCCCGGCGACTTCTCCGGCGACGGACGTCCCGATCTTGCCGCCGTGACCAACGACAAGTACGTGATCGACGGCTACCCGGGTCACCTCGGCTGGCTGGTCACCTACCGGGGACTGGGCAACGGCCTCCTGTCGGGCGGCGAGCGGACCGACGGCGAGTGGTGGGGCCTCAACGGCTTCTGCTAGGCCCCGGCCGGCTTCTGCCGAGCCCGTTTGCACGAGACGGGCACGGGGGCCGGGACCTTGTGCAGGCCCGGCCGCAACGAGGGCTGGACCCGCACCTGTTTCTCTCCCCCGTTCCCCCGTTCCGCATCCAGCCCCCCTCCGGGAAGACGCACACTCGGAGGGGATCGGGCTCATCCGTCGTGGCTGCCCGAGCATGCACCCTGCCCGCCTGCCCCTGGTGGTGCTCACCGCCCTGAAGGGCACGGACAGGGCACGCGCAGGGGGTAGCCGATTCGATCGGCTGCCCGGACAGCGGTCGCACACGACAGCGTCGGTCCTCAGGGCCACCATCAGGGCCTGAGGACCGACGCTTCGCGGTGGCTAGCTGCCGGCGTGCTCCTCTCGCAGGATCTGCTGCCGCAGCTCCACCAGTGCCCGCAGAGCATTGCTGTACATCTGGATGCTCTTCTCGCTGTGCGTGTTCACGGCGGTCTTGACCTCGTTGAAGGTCTTGGCGATGACCTCGTCGAGGTCGTTCCTGTCGATGCCGCTCATGCTGCTTCTCCTTTCGGTGGGCGTGGTCAGTCCCGGTTGGCGGGCCACGAGGTGATGTTCTGCCAGGGACCGCAGTCCCTCATGTTTTCGGTGCCTTTGCACACCGTGAGCCGGCCGGAGGAGGTGAGCCGGTGGGCCTGTCGTGCCGTGACGTCGACAGTGCCAGGGCCGCACACCTCGGCCTGCTTCCTGAGCGGACCCGGGGCAAGGTCGTTGACGAACCGGGTCCACACCGAGTAGCAGCCCTCACCGGTGTTGGACAGCTTTCCGCTGATCACCAGGTCGCGGGGCTGCTCGATCCACCGCTCACCGGTGGCGGTGGCTGTTTCGTGTCCGGCCGACCAGGCGACGGTCCGCGCCGGCTTGGTGACGTCCGCAGCGGTGGCCGGGGTGGCGACGGTGAGCAGGGCGCCGACGGCGGCCGCTGCGGCGACCGGGACGCGAGCACGCATCAGATCAACTCCTTCTTCGGTGGAGACAGGTTGGGCGGGGTCCGTATGCCGTGATGGCGGCGGAGCGCGGACAGGGCGGCGAGATGGCCGCACATGCCGTGCACGGAAGGTCCGGGAGGGGTGGACGCGGAGCACAGGTACACCCCGGGCAGCGGGGTGGTGTACGGGTCCCAGCGCGCGGTCGGGCGCGCCAGTGACTGGCGTAGGGTCATGGCTCCCGCGGCGATGTCCCCACCCACGTAGTTGGGGTTGTACATCGCGTACTGGGCGGCCGAGAGGCCACGGGAAGCGATGACTGTGTCGGTGAAGCCCGGTGCGTACTCCTCGATGCGCCGACGGATCAGGTCGACCGGGTCGCGGGTGTCGCCGTTGGGGACGTGGGCGTAGGCCCATACGGGCCGTTTGCCCCCTGCGACCCGGGACGGATCAGTGGCGGCTGGGTCCACGACCAGGACGAACGGGTCGCGGACCCGGTTTCCCGCCGCGGTGGCGGTTTCCTGACGGAAGATGTCGGCCCGGGTGCCGCCGAGGTGGACCGTGCCGGCCTGCCGCACGAGCGGGTTGGCCCACGGGATGGGTCCGGAGACGAGGAAGTCGGCCTTCGCCGCGCCTGGGCCGTAGCGGAAGCGGCGCAGGGCGCGCCGGTAGCCGGAGGGCAGCCGCTCACCGGTGATCGCCAGGAGTTCCTTGGGACTGACGTCCATCAGGACGAGCGGGAAGTCGGCGAGCTCGACCAGGTCCCTGATGCGGTGTCCGGTGTGGAAGACGCCGCCGTGCGCGGTGATGTCGGCCGCCATCGCGTCGGCGATGCGGGCGCTGCCACCCTGGGCCAGGGGCCAGCCGCTGCTGTGCGCGGTGTGCGCGAGGAGCATCGCGACCGCCGCCGACGCGATCGACGGGAGCCTGCCGACGGCGTGCGCGGCCACGCCCGCCATCAGCGCCCGCGCCGGCTCGGTGGTGAAGGGTGTGCGCTCGGTGGCGTGGGCCAGCACGCGGGGTGCGAGTAGCAGAGGCGTCAGAAGATCCGGTGGCAGGGTGCGCTGACTGGACAGGAGTAGGTCGACCACGGCCTGGGACCGGTTGGCCAGGGGGCCCATGAGTCGTGCCCAGCGCGGGCCGTCGGCGCCCAGGTGGTCCGCAGTGCGGCTGACGCTGCGCCATGCGGCCGCCGCCCGCCCGTCGGGCAGGGGGTGGGCGTACGGCATATCGGGCTGCAGCAGCCGCACTCCGCGAGCGGGCAGGTCGAACTGCCGGAAGAACGCGGAGGCGGCGGCCATGGGGTGGACGGCCGAGCAGATGTCGTGCACCACGTCCTGGTCGAAGAGCGGCTCGGTGCGCAAGCCGCCGCCGATGGTGTCAGCCGCCTCGAACAGGGAGACGCTCAGGCCGGCCCGGGCGAGGGTCACGGCGGCGGCGAGCCCGTTGGGCCCGGAGCCTACGATCGCGGCGTTCGTCGCGGGGCTCATGAGGCGGTCCCGGAGGGGGCGAGCTGTCGGCCGGAAAGCCGCCGGTAGGTGCTGTCGCCGTCCATCAGCTCGGCGTGCGTGCCGATGGCGCGCAGGCGCCCGTCCTCGATGACGAGGATACGGTCGGCGCCGATGGTGGTGGACAAGCGGTGCGCGATGGTGAGGACCTGGCAGCGGGCACCGATGGTGGTGAGGGCGTCGCGAAGGGCCGTCTCGGAGTCGGAGTCGAGGTTCGAGGTGGCCTCGTCGAGGAGCAGCACATCGGGACGGGTCAGCAGGGCCCGGGCGATGGCGAGGCGCTGCCGCTGCCCTCCGGACAGGCCGGTTCCGCCTTCACCGAGTTCGGTGTCCAGACCGTCCGGCAGGGCGTCGATGACCTTGGTCAGGTGGGCAGCCTCCACCGCCACCGCAATGTCCTCGGGGGTGGCGTCCGGGTGGGCGTACGTGAGGTTCTCCCTCACCGTGCCACGCATCAGCGGGGAGTCCTGCTCGACGAGACCGATCCGCGAGCGCAGTTCGCCGAGCGGCATGCTCGCGGTGTCGGTCCCGGCCAGGCGGATCGTGCCCCGGTCGGGGGTGAAGAAGCGCTCGACGAGCTGGAACAGGGTTGTCTTGCCGGCGCCGGACGGGCCCACGATCGCGGTCACTCCGGTGGCGGGCAGGGAGAACGACACGTCGTTCACGGCGGGGGCCGCGGTGTCGCCGTAGCTGAAGGTGACGGCCTCGAACTCGACCGCCGGTGCCCCTGCGACGGTGACGGAGCCGGTCGCGTCGCCGGTCTCCTCCTGCTCGATGGCGGCCAGCTCCTGCACCCTGTCGATGGCGGCCCGGCCCTGTTGGAACTCCCCGAGCGACATGAACAGCATCACCAGCGGAGACACCAGATAGAACAGGTACATGATGAATGCCGTCAGGTCCTCGACAGGGAGGGCTCCGGTGGCGGTCCGCGCCATGCCCCACGCGATCACCACGGCCAGGGACACCTGCGTACCGACGTTCATGGCGGGCATCAGCATCGCCGACAGCCGGGTGACGCGGAGCCCGCTGCCGCGTGCGGCGTCCGCGAGGGTGTGGAGGCGCTCCTCCTCACGCTGCTCGGCACGGGACGCCTTCACGGTGGTCAACGCTCCCAGCACCCGCAGGAGTCCTGAGCCGTAAGCGCTGGTGTCCTCCCGGTTCGTCACTGCCGCTCTGCGGACCGCGCGGGCCAGCCCGAGGGCGATCGCCGAGGCGGTGCCGAGGCAGCCGGCCGTGGCCAGCAGCATCTGCCAGTCGATCCACGCCATGACGGCGATGCAGCCGACGGCGGTGAACCCAGAAGTGATCATCTGGGCCACGGACGAGGACAGGGCGATCCTGGCGATCGAGGTGTCGGCGACGGTTCGGGTGAACACATCGCCGTGCTCCAGCTTGTTGAACGCCCGTATCTGCGCGTGCAGGAGACGGCCGGTGAGCGTGGTGCGCATGTCGAGGACGATGTTCTCCCCGGCACGGCCGATCAGATAGAAGTGGGTCGCGGCCAGTAGCGCGTCGGCGGCGAACAGGGCGGCGATGAACACGATCGGCCACAGCACCGGCCGATCCGTCGCGACGGCCTCGATCAGGTCGCCGATGAGAAGCGGCTGTACGAGGGTGGCGACGGTGCCCATCAGGCCGAGGAGGGTGCCGGCGCCGAGCAGCAGTCGGTGGCGGCGGACGATCACGGATATGTTCACAGGTTGCCCTTACCGAAGACGACCGAGATGACCGTGGCAGCGGCCGCGGCGAGAATGAAGCTCTTGACCCACGCGTCCCGAGTGACCACGCCGTTGTCGCGGAACATCACCAGCGTGCTCGGTACGGCGAAGGCGAACGCGATGGCGAAGCACGTCAGACGGCTTGCTGTCAGCACCGCCGGCCCCTCCCTTCCCTGCCTACTCGGTGGCGCGCGCGGTGTACCAGTCGTACGGCTGCGGGCTCTGGGCCGGGTACACGTGCTGGACGGTGAATCCGGCGCGGTTCAGGCAGGCTTCGACCTCGTCGCGCTCGATGAGCAGGACGTGCTCGCTGAATTCCACCGGTGGTGTGCCGACTGCGTCGATGCGGGTGCCCATGGTGAGGAGATCCGCGTCGTCGAGGGTGATGGTGAAGGTGGTGGTGCCGCCGTGGTGCGGGGTGGGCAGCGTCACCGTGTGCTGCGCCACGAGCGGCCGGTAGGTGCCGGTGGCGTAGTACTCCAGCGACAGCGTCGCGCCCGGCGCCAGCACGGCGCGTATGTGGGCGAGGGCGGCCGTCAGCTCTTCGCGGTCGGCCACGCACGCCAGCGAGCCCATCGTGGAGTATGCCGCGTCGAACGGGCCGGTGACCGGAAGCGGCTCCCGGAAGTCGGCCCGCACCAGCGACACGTTTCCGGGGACGGTCTTGGCGCGGAACTCGTCCAGCATCGGCCGGGAGTTGTCCAGGCCGACCACCCGGGCGGCGATGGCGGCGACGGGGATGGCGACACGGCCGGTGCCGACGCCGATCTCCAGGACGTGGGCGCCGGTCACGTGCGGGCGGAGCCGGTCGACGGCGGCCTCGGCGGGCATGGCGGGAGCGATCAGCGAGTCGTACACGGAGGCGACTGCGATCCCGTACTGGACGTCGTGCGTGTCCTGCGCGTCCTGAGTCACGGGTTCACCTCTTCGTAGTCGAAGACCATGTCGTACTTCGGATCTTCGCTGTGGTCGTAGCCGGAGTAGCGCACCAGCAGCACCTGGAACAGCGGGAAACCCGGCTCCGGAGTGAGGCGTTGACGGACGAATTCGTTGACGAGCCGGTACGCGGACTCCTTGGCCTCCTTGTGCAGCGGGGTCATCGCACCCGGGTTGTTCAGCAGGGTGGAGGCCACGTCGAAGATGGCCTTCTCGGCGCGGCGGCCGGGGAACCAGAAGGCGTGGATCAGCTTGCGGGGCGCGATGGGGTACACCTCCCGCCACTCGGTGTGCTCCGTCCTGTCCTCATTGGCGAGCCGGTAGAGGAAGTGCTGGTCCTCCACGGCCGGGTTGGGCGCGAAGAACCGCCAGTTGGGGATGAGGATCCCCGTGCCCGTCTTGTCGCCGCTGCGGACCTTGTCGTAGCTGCGGTCGGGGTGCTGGCCCAGTACCGACGCCACGAACCAGCCGGCGAGGATCGCCGGTACCGCCCGTTCCATCACCGTGGACGTTCTGCTCACGCCGCATCCCCCTGCTTCTGCCGGTCTTCTCCGCCGTTCTGCGCCGCGGCCGCCGCCACCACGTCCTCGATGGCCCTGGTGGTGAGCGGGGCGTGCTCGACCCCGCCCGTGATGGACAGATGACTGGAACCGGGGATGGTCACGATCCGGCCGCCGCTGCCCGACGCGATGTACTCGTCGTACAGGTCCTGGTGCTCGGGGGTGTCCCGCATGGTCGACTCGGCCGCCACCACGGAGACGGGGATCCGCAGCCGGTCGAGGGGCCGCCCGCCGTCGAGCATGAAGGCGTACGAGTAGTCCCACTCGCGCCGTCCGGCTCGCCATGTGGAGGGGGCGGAGCCTTCCAGACGCAGTGCCCGCAGGTGAGGACTGTTCTCCGCGAAGGAGAACAGTCCCTTCTTGTCGATGAGCAGGCCGGCCCCGAACACCGACGACCACGGGCCGAGCTTCATCGTCAGGTTCACGCCGCGGGAGCCTTCGCGCTGCCTGCGGGAGTGCAGCAGCTCACGCGGGTGGGTGGGGTCGACCAGTACCAGTCCGTGGATCCGGCCGGTGGTGGCGGCGGCCGCGCGGTGGGCGAGGTAACCGCCGAGGGAGTGCCCGGCCAGCACGCAGGGGCCGTCGGTGGAGACGGCGTCGGCGATGACTTCGGTCAGGTCGTTCACGGACTCGCCGAGCGCGTAGTCCTCCGGGCAGCGCCGCAGCGAACTGCGGTATCCAGCCCGGTCGTACAGCACCAACGAGATCGCCGGGTCGAGGTGGTCGGCGACGAGCAGCCACGCCGCGGACGAGTTCATCAGGCCGGCGTCGCACACCAGTGTCGGACCGCCCGCCGCACCACGCCGTACGTGGTAGGTGATGAGGTTGCCGCTGTCGCAGCGCAGGCGGCGCCGCTCGAAGCCCGCGTGGCCGGCCTGGGTGGCGAGGGTGGCGTAGCCCTGGTGGGCGAGACCGGCGGCCAGGCACGCGGCCAGGCCCGCTGTGGTGAGTTTCGGGAACGTGAGCCTGCTCATGCCGCCTCACCGGTGCCTTTGGCGAGTGCCCTGACGGACGGATAAGTGGATGCGAACGCCCATGCGAAGCGGGACAGGCCCATGAAGCGGGCGTTGGCTACGTGGAAGGCACCCATGACGAGCAGGCCGGCGTCGATGTACTTGCCCTTTTTGAGCAGCAGTAGGGGGAATCCGCACTCCAGCGCGAGAACGGTGTGGCAGACCGCGCGGGACAATGCCGGGTACTTCTCCAGTTGGTTGTAGAACCACTCGTCGCCGTAGGTCCGGGTGCGCATGATCTTCGCGAGGGCGTCGCCGGACCGCCAGGTGTCACCAGGGAGTTTGGCCCAGCCGGACGCCCCGTAGGACAGGACGGTCTGGGCGCCGATGAACTGCACGGCGGCGGTGCGGCTGGCGTCGGTACCGCCGGCCCGGCCGAGTGCGGCGGCTGTCTGCACCAGGAACGACACCTGGTCGGATCCGTCCGTGCCGAACAGGTGCCGTGGATAGATGAGGAGCTGACTGCCCGCCAGATAGGCGTTGGCGGCCATCCGTACCTTGTTGCTCTTCACCGGTGAGATGAGGACCGCTGCTGCCAGGGCGCGGGAGCCGTGGAGGGCCTGGGTGACCGGTTCGCGGGCGATGAAGTCCTTGACGGCCTGCATCGCCCTGGTTTTGGCGGGCACTTGGGACCTGGTGTGGTTCCAATCGTTCAGGCCGCCCGGTTCCCGGTCCGCCCTGCGCACGATGTACTCGAGGCTGGACAGCAGGTGTGTGGCGGCGGACAGCCGCTCGGCGGTGGTGAGCGGCTTCGCGCACGCCGACTCAGCGGCTCTGCGGAGACGTGACAGCATGATCTGTTCCTGGTCGCATGTCAGTTGAGGTGGCGTGGGGCGTGGGGCGGTGAAAGGGACAGGCGGGAAACCCCGGACCGCTGGGCTTCCCGCCAACGCCCGCTACTTCTGGGCGGCCTTGACCGCGGCGCCGACGCCGGCGGCGGCGGTGATGACGGCGGACACCTTGCCGCCGGCCACAACGCCTGCAACGAACGCAGCGGGGGTCGCCATCACGGGAGCGACCGAGCCGTCGGCCGCCTGACCGGCGCCTGCGTTGACCTTCTCAACGAGCACGGACATGGTGCATCCTCCAATAATCTGATACATGGGAGAGTGCTCCGGTTCTGGCAGACACTTGCACTGTCTGCCAGAACCGGAGTCTCCGGAACCGGGGCTCACCGGGCTCAGCCGGTGGCCACCTTGTACGCCGCGTAGGCAGCACCGGTAACCGCACCGGCACCGACCACGGCACCAGCGGCCTTGGCGATCACGGGGGTCGCGAAGATGGCCGGAGTGGCCATGACGGGAGCCGTGCCGCGAGCGGGCGCGCCCGCCTCGAGCGCCCCCTTGAGGGACGCGTTGGCGTTCACCTTCTGCGTCAGCATGTGTTTTCCTCCTCTCCGTTATGTGTCGGGGCAGGGAACATCCCGCCACCGCGGGGAATGCCCGGCGGCGGGAAGTCGGACGGAAAAATAGGCGTCACTTCGGTCGTTGAGAAAGCCGATATTCTCGACCGAATCACGGTAGGCCCGGATATGGGAACAGCAGGCCGTGGTCGCCGTGAACAGGAAATTCTGGACGCGCGTCAGACAGGGCTTCTGGTAAGTGGCTGATTGACTTCGGCTTTACCGTGGCGTACGCAGGGTCAAGGAGAATCAGCGTGCGCACGCAGGTGTGACAGCGGCGACCGTGAGGGGCGCCGCGAGGTGCTACTTGACCGCCTTGGTCGCCATGTAGGTGGCGACCGCGGCGCCGGCGCTCACGCCAACCTTGACGGCGGCCGGCGTGAAGATGGCCGGAGTGGCCATGACGGGCGCGATGCGCGCCTCGGGACCGCGCTCGGCCACGAGATCGGCGAGCGAGGCGTCCTGATTCACCTTGTCCAGAAGCATGAACTTCCCCCTTGACTGAGATCACGTGGACTGCGCGGACGGACTGGGGCGGCCACACCTGGAGGGCGGGGCGACGAAGCGTCGGGTCCGCGGCACCAGGCGGAGGGTGGTCAGTCCCTGCCGCCGGTGAACGTGCCGTCAGTATATGAACGACCGGATCCACTTGATCAAGTAATTACCCGCGTGATCGGCGTCACAATGTGATTATTTTCGCGGAATTTGAGGTTCCGATTACATCGGGCCCTTTCACGGAATCTACAATTCCACGCCTGGCTTCTCGCTGTTCGCACGTGAAAGAATCGCCTCATCCCCCATCCATTCATTTGAGGAAGGACGCATGGCTCAAGAGGGAAGCAGTCATATTCATGCCGAGGACGTATGGCGCCGATACGGGCGGGGAAGGAACGCGTTCGACGCCGTACGCGGGGTCAGCTTCACCGTCCGGCCCGGGCAACTGTTCGCCCTCCTCGGAACCAACGGCGCCGGCAAGACCTCCACCGTCGAACTCCTCGAGGGCCTCGCCGCCCCGCACCGGGGCCGCGTCCGTCTGTTCGGCGGACTCGATCCGGTCGCCGACCGGGGCCGCATCCGGCCCCGTACCGGGGCGATGCTGCAGGAGGGCGGCTTCATATCCCATCTGACGGTGGCGGAGAGCGTGGAGATGTGGTCCCAGCTCACCTCCCGGTCCCGACCCGTTGCCGAGGCCATCGAACTCGCCGGGCTGCCTCACCGCGCCGACGTGATGGTGCAGAACCTCTCGGGCGGCGAGAGGCGCCGACTCGATCTGGCCGTCGCAACGCTGTCGCACCCTGACGTGCTGTTCCTCGACGAACCGACCGCCGGCATGGACGCTGAGGGCCGCCACGCCACATGGCAGCTCGTCCGGAGCCTGCAGGAGAAAGGCACGACGATCCTTCTGACCACGCACTACCTGGAAGAAGCCGAGTCCCTCGCAGACGAGTTGGCGATCATGCACCGGGGTCGGATCGCCTCCTCCGGCACCGTCTCGGAGATCGTCGCCGGCCACTCGTCGACGCTGTCGTTCGGTCTGCCGGACAAGTGGGCCGTTCACGAACTGCCTGTCAGCGGCAGGGCGGAAGAGCGGGGCGGACGGGTGATCGTCACGACCAAGCAGTTGCAGAAGGACGCCGCCCGGCTCCTCGCCTGGGCCGAGGACCGTGACGTGACGCTGGACCGGTTCACCGCGCGGCCGGCCTCCCTCGAAGAAGCCTTCATCAGCATCGCGAGCCAGGAAGGGGCGGCGGAGTGAACGGTCTGGCCATGCGGCACATGAAGGCCCTGTTCCGTATCGAGTGGAAGCTGTTCAACCGGATCAAGGCGAACTACATCTTCGTGTTGTTCGTGCCGTTGATGATCACGGTGTCGATGCGGTTCGTGCAGGACCAGATGGAGCTCGACAAGCACGGCCTGAACCTGGGCCCGCTGATGGTGTCGACCGCCGCCGGGATTCTGATGATCTTCTCCCTGTACTCGTCCGTCACCGGACTGTACGTGGCCCGCAGAGAGGAACTGGTGCTCAAGCGGCTGCGTACGGGAGAGGTGTCCGACCAGGTGATCCTCGCCGGCGGCGCGTCCATGTACGTCACGATCGCCGTGGTGCAGATCGTGGCGGTCGCGGCCGTGCTGTCGGTGATGTTCGGTGTGGCACCCCGGCAACCGCTCTCGGCGGTCACCGGGTTGCTCACCGGAGTTGCGCTGATGACGGCAATGGCAGCCGCGACGGCGGCGTTGTGCCGGACCGTCGAGTCCGTGCTGATTGCCACGCTCCCGGCCGTCTTCATCCTGCCGATGATCTCCGGGATCTACATCCCCCGCGAGGTGCTGCCCGAGATGCTCGGCGACGTGCTGCTGTTCGCGCCGATGTCCCCGACGGTCGACCTGATGCGCTCCGGGTGGACGGGTGAGCTGACAGCGGGCGATGCGTTGATCCGAGGCGTGCTGGCGATCGCGTGGACGGCTCTGTTCGCTTGGATCGCGGCCCGCAGATTCCGCTGGGAGCCCCGCACCTGACTCCCTGTCGGAACGAATCGCCGCAATGGCTGGTGAGGCGATCCGGTGGAACGGTTCCTCGGCTCACCGTTGACGGCGGTCGTCCGCTCTGTCCGGCACGGATCTGGAACGAGCGCTGCCCAGCGGGTTCAGCCTTCTTCACCGAGGGAGGCACGCTTCACCGCCGCGTTCCGAGCATGGGTGTCGAGTCGTGGACGACGCTCGTCGTCGACGTTCCGTCGGCGCACGGGCAGGCTGGTGGCTGTTTGGATCGGCCGCCGGGGGCGCGTGCCGGGCGCCAGAGAGTCAGACGTCGCGTCGGCGCACCGCCTGCCAACCGGCCAGCAGTGCGGCAGCCGCCCACAGCGCGGTCACCGCGAGCCCTGTCCAGGGGCCGAGGCCTCCCGCCGGATCCTGGTGCAGCACTTGTTGACCGGCGCGGTCCGGCAGGTAGGCGGCAGCTCCCTCGGCGATGTCTCCGACGACGAAGGACACGATCAGAATGAACGGGATGAGCAGGCTCAGCACCGCGACGGCGCTGCGCAGCAGGAAGGCGAGCCCCGCGGCGAACAACGCCATCAGAGTGAGGTAGATCCCTGCGCCCAGGCAGGCTCGCAGCGCACCTGGTTCGCTGAGGCCGATGGCGTACTTCCCCAGGAACGCCTGCCCCACGAAGAAGGTGGCGAAGGCGGTGGCGAGCCCTACGACGAGAGCGGCGCCGGCCAGAACCGCCGCCTTGGCCGCGTAGAAGAGGTCCCGGTGCGGCACTGCGGACAGCGAAGTCCGCAGGGCGCCGCCCGCATACTCGGACGACACAGCGGTGGCCCCGAAGGCGATGGCCGCGATCTGTGCGAAGTTGATCGCGTAGAAGGCTTCGAAGACGGGGTCCCCGCCGTTGTCCGCCTCGGCTCGGCCCACGGTGGCGAAGACGAGCAGAGTGATGGCCAGGGCCGCGGCGAAGACCGCGATGAGCGATCCGAAGCTCGCCCGGACCGACCGCATTTTGATCCACTCGGAGTGGAGCACCGCTGTGACCGACATGGTCAGGCCTCCTGAGGGGCGATGGGAAGGGCTGGGGCGGTGGCGGAGAACTCCGTCTCGTCCGCGGTGAGAGCGAGATAGGCCTCCTCCAGGGACGCGTGTTCATCGGCGAGTTCGAGCACGGTGACGCCCTCGCGGGCGGCGATGGCCCCGACCTGCTCGGCTTCGGCGCCTTCGACGACCCATCGGCCGTCATCGCCTCCTGTGACCGTGTATCCACCGGCCAGCAGCGCGGCTCGCAGCCGGGCAGGGGCGCCGGATCGCACGCGTACGCGCGCGTGGCCGTGCTGTTCGATGAACTCCCGCATGGGGAGATCGGCGAGGAGCCGGCCCCGTCCGAGGACGACGAGGTGGTCGGCGAAGGTCGCGGTCTCGTTCATCAGGTGACTGGAGACCAGGATCGTGCGGCCCTCGCGGGCGAGTCGGCGCAGCAAGTGGCGGATCCGGACGATCCCTTCGGGGTCCAGGCCGTTGGCTGGTTCGTCCAGCAGGAGAACAGCCGGGTCTCCGAGCAGCGCGGCGGCGATGCCGAGGCGCTGACGCATGCCGAGCGAGAAGGTTTTGATGCGGCGGCGTGCCGCCGTGGCCAGACCGGTGTCCTGCAGGACCTCGTCCACGCGGCGGGCCGGGATGCGGTTGCTGACGGCGAGGAAGCGCAGATGGTCGAGGGCGGTGCGGGAACCGTGGGCGGCCTGCGGGTCCAGCAGGGCGCCGACCGTGCGAAGGGGTTCGCGCAGCGTCGCGTACGGTCGGCCGTCGACCGTGGCGGTTCCGGCCGTGGGGCGGTCGAGGCCGAGGACGAGGCGCATGGTGGTGGACTTGCCGGCGCCGTTGGGGCCGAGGAAACCGGTGACCCGGCCCGGCTCGACGCTCAGCGTCAGACGGTCTACGGCCCGGGTGCTGCCGTACTCCTTCGTGAGGTCTTTGACATCGATGCTGCTCATGGCTTCAGCGTCGTCGTGCGGGCGGGGCCGTGCATCCCGCGCCGGAGGAGACCGTCTCCCCCGCGCGGGGGAACCCCAGTCCTGCTCGCTCTGACACGATGACCGCATGCCAGGCTTCCTGTCGCCCCTGACCCGTGCGGTCACGTACACCCGCTGGCTTCACCTGCTGGTCGGGTCGATCGTGCCCTTCGCCTGCGCAATGGTCTATCCCGGGCTGACCAGCCCGACGCCGTCCGACTGGGTACTCATCGCCGTCCTGCCGATCCCCTTGATCCTGACCGCGGCCATGGTGCCCGAGGTGCGCCGGGCGGAGGGGCTGCAGGCGCGGCTGATGCTGTTTCCCGGGCCGCACGCACGCGTGAGGGGCAAAGAGGATTCGGGTGTCTCCGCCGTCCCGTCCGCTTCATGGAGCGATCGGGCGAGAACTGGTGCCTGGATGGTGCTGCGCCTGGAAGCAGGGCTCGCCGTCGCACTGGTGACGGGGCAGTTGATGGCGCTCTTCCTGTCGCTTGTCGGGGCTGCCGCCGGAGATCCTGACGTGTCCGACCCACTGGTGGGGCCTTCCGGTACGGGCTGGGCGTACGCCCTGCTGACCCCGTTTCCCGTGTTGTTGCTGGTCGCAGTGGCGGCTGGTGCAGGTGCCCTCATGGCAGAGGCGGCCCGCCGACTGCTCGGACCGTCGGCGAAGGAGCGTCTGGCCGAGTTGGAGGAGCGTACCGAGCGGCTGCTGGAACGCAACCGCATCGCCCGGGAGTTGCACGACTCTCTCGGCCACGCCCTGACCCTGGCCGTAGTGCAGGCGGGTGCCGCCCGGACGGCCGCCGACGCGGACTTCACGGATCGGACGCTGGAGATCATCGAGGAGACGGGCCGGGCTGCGCTGGAAGACCTGGAAAGGGTCCTGATGGTGCTGCGCGAACCGGCGCGGCCAGTCGGCACCCGGCCCGGCCTCGGCGCGGCGGACCGACTGCTGGACTCCGCCCGCTCCTCGGGTGCGCAGGTCGATGCCCAGGTGACCGGGGCGTTTGACCATGTGCCGGCTCCGGTGTCCCGTGAGGGGTACCGGATACTCCAGGAGGCTCTCACCAACGTACTGCGGCACGCGGGTGCCGTGCCGGTCCGTGTCCGCATCGCCGTGGAGGAGACACGGCTGCGAATAGAGGTGCGCAATCCGATGACCACGACAGCATCGGTGACCGGCGTGGGCGGTGGCAGCGGGCTGCAGGGGATCCGGGAGCGCGCCGCGTTGCTCGGCGGCGAGGCCCGGGCGGGGCAGGACAGCGGTAACTTGCTGCTGCACGTCGACCTGCCGCTGCAGTGATCTAGGCTGCCGGAATGCCGCTCACCGTTCTCCTCGTCGACGACGAGCCGCTGGTACGGGCGGGCCTGCGCGCCGTGCTGGAGGCCCAGCCGGACATCACGGTAGTGGGCGAAGCGGCCGACGGCGCCGCCGTGATCCCCCTGGTACGGCGACTGCGCCCCGACGTCGTCGCCATGGACGTACGGATGCCGCTCATGGACGGCATCGAGGCCACCCGGGCGGTGCTGCGCACGGTTCCGGACCCGCCGAAGATCGTCGTGGTGACGACCTTCGAGAACGACGAGTACGTGTACGGGGCACTGCGCGCCGGCGCCGACGGGTTCCTGCTGAAGCGGGCCCGGCCGGCGGAGATCGTGCACGCCGTGCGGCTGGTGGCCGAAAGCGACTCGCTGCTGTTTCCCGCAGCGGTGCGGCAGTTGGCCGCCTCGTACGGCAAGGACCACGGCAATGCGGAGGTCCGGGCGGCCATGGAGCGCGCCGCGCTGACCGAGCGAGAGGGGGAGGTGCTGCGTCTCATGGCAGGCGGCCTGTCGAACGCGGAGATTGCCGCCCGCCTGGTGGTGGGTACCGAGACGGTCAAATCACATGTGAGTTCCGTGCTGACGAAACTCGGGGTGCGGGATCGCACGCAGGCGGTCATCGCGGCGTACGAGTCCGGCTTCGTTTCCCCGGGCTGATGACGTGGCGGCAACGGACGCCGGGTGACGCACGTTGTCCTGGTCCTCGTGGCGGACGCCGACCGAAGTCGGCCGGACATCCGCCCACAGTTCACCCCTCCCCGTCGACGTCGGCCCGGCCGCGTAGGGGCGCAGTGCCCCGCCGACGGGAACGGACCTACGTTCCGCAGCAATTCGGGTGGGCGCCCGGCCATGGGCCGGTGCGCCTCTCACTCGCTGCGATGGTCCACAGGCGCGCGCTTGCTTGTCCGCGCCGGCCACCGGCAGGCCTCCACGTGTCCGGGAGATCCGCGTCTCCGGGAGATCCACCGGTGGCCGTCACGGGCAGCTGCTGTCCGCATCACCACCTGTTGTCATCGTCGTCATCGTCGTCGCCGTCGTAGCCACTGCCGTGGTCGTAGCTGTCGGACGAGTAGCTGGACCCGTGGTCCCAGGAGGCCCAGCTCTGGGCACTGGCGACGCCGGCACTCGCGAAGGCGAGGGCGATCGTGGCGAACAGAACGGCGAGCAGACGGCCGATCCTGGACACAGTCGTGTGCATGATGCTCCCCCTTCTGGGGATGACGAAGGTTTTCTCGCAGGCCCGGAAGCCGCGGAACTCACGCGCTCACGGCGCCACACGAGAGCTTGCGTGGGGATTCGTCTGCGGCCCGTGTCTGGTGCCCTGCACCACAAATCCGAGCCTGCCGCTTGGCCGTTCGGGCCGCGACCTTGATGCGTCGCGATCCCCGACCGGCTCCGAGACGCCTGTACATCCATCCGTATGGCGGCTTCTGTGCAAGTCGTCTCATTTGCACCAGCGCAGCCAGCCTAGGTGCGAGGCCGGAATGAAGTCAAACAGTAAATACCAGGCAAATTAGACATCGAGTGAGGGGTCGATACCAACCGTGGGCCCCGAGACCGGAGTCTGCCCGCAGCGCAGGCCGCGCAGCGGGGAGTCCCGTGAAGCCGCCCTCGCGCGGTCCAGGGTGTGACCGCCGCAGCCACCGCGGTGGTCACGACCGCCCTGTTGGTGCTGCTGTTCGCCAGGAACCAGCCGTGGGAGGCCGTGCTGCTGGAGAACAGCTACGCATCCCCGTGGTACCTGGTCGGCATCGGACTCTAACGCCCTCGGCCCGGCCGAGCGCAGCTGGATCATCCTGGCGGCCGGCACTGCTCACGCCCTGCTGCTCACCGGCTGTCTGGGAGCCTCTTGGGGCAGCGGGTGGCTCCCCTGGGAGCACCCCGCTCACCCAGGCTGGACCGACGGCCCGCAGGCCAAGGCGCTCCTGCTCGCCGTCATCCTGCTCCTCGCCGGTCTGGCCGAGTGGGCCAAGGTCCGTCGCCGGGCCGCCTCGGGCGCCGCTGGTGCGGCCGGTGCGCGTACGGTCGTCTCATGAGCGTCGGGGACTCGTCCGCTGCGCGGGACGACCGCGAAGGACTGCATCCGGCCCATGCGCTGGATGACACCGTCCACCAGCGCGTGCGGCTCGGCATCCTCACCATCGCCCGCGAAGCCGACCGGGTCGAGCCCGGCTTCCTGAAAAGCAACTGGCCGTCACCGACGGAAACCTCTCCAGGCATCTCAAGGTGTTGGAGGATTCGGGCCTGATCACCATGGAGAAGGGCCACGCCGGCCGGCGCCCCCGAACATGGATCGCCCTCACCCGAGAGGGCGCGCATGCACCGGATGCTGAACTTCGCGCTCTGCGTGCACTCGTCCATCGCCTGGAAACTCACAGTGCGCCCGGCCCACCTGACACGTGATCACCGCTTCAGGGGCGAGATCGGGTGTCACTGGCGGGATTTGCATGCTCCTTGTGCCGGCCGTACCTCGGGTTCGAGTCCGCCGTTCGCTCCGATTCCCTGTGACTGCCCGCTTGTTGTGGCACGTGTGACACAACGACGGCCTACCGGGGTTGGGTTGAGCGGGGTGTGGCCCCGACCGGTTGCCCGGCCGGTGTCTCGTGCCTCACTCCCTGCGCATCCAGGAATACAGGAACCAGGGCCACAGGAACCAGCCGACGATCCCCGCCGCAAGCACGATGACTGCGATCTTCCATCCCCGTGACATTGCGCCTCCCCCTCTGACGGTCCGCTACTTCCGATCGTGTGGTGGCCACTTCATCTGAAACGGGGGTTCGCCCCGTGGCCCTTCGGTGGAGGTAGCGCTCTGAATCAGCGTCAACGGCGCCAGAACGGTGATCCGGCCGATCGCCGTCCCCTGCTCCGCCGCGGCGGTCCCTGCTGTCGGCAGACCAGCAGCGACGACGATCCCCACGGCCAGCACGGCGCGTTTGATGAGCACTTGAGCCTTCCTAGGGCAACCGGAGTTTCCGGCCCCAGTACATGAGCGCAACCTGATCAAGAAACATGTCGCAAGGCCGGCGGTCTGGGGCACCGTGGCGAAGGTGGACGAGCGTGACTAGCAGGCGGTGACGAAGGCCAGCGTATGCTTCGCGCCGTCGCCCACTCCCCGGCTACGTCCACGAGATGGGGCACTGGATCAGCTTGTGTGGTGCGGTCACTGAGCGCCAGGCCAGGAAGGCGCGCTTGCAGAGGAGAGCGGCTTCATCGATGAGGCGCCGCTGACCTCCTCTGGCTTGGCCGCCAGACCGGCGCTGGCACCTCCCCTCGAAACCCGGCCTCGGATCCCGGGCAACCGAATCCCCGGAAACGGTGGTCTGGAGGGCGAGGAGGGTGCTTGATGCAAGCCGAGCAAGACGCTCAGTTCCAGGAATTCGTCAGAGCGCGGTGGTCCCATCTCGTGCGGACCGCGTATCTGCTCACGGGCGACGTGCACCACGCCGAGGACCTGACACAGACGGCGCTGGCGAAGGCGTACCGCTCATGGCGGCGCGTCTCGCGCAGCGACAGTCCGGAGGCGTACATCCGCCGGATGCTGGTCAGCTGCAACAGCGACCGGTTCCGCAAGCGGCGCGTGACGGAGGCGCTGACCGCCGCGCCGCCTGAGGTGGCGGGGCGCGACGAAGCCGTCTCGTGGGCCGGCGAGCGCAGCGCCCTGCTCGCGGCGCTGGCCCGACTTCCGTCCAAACAGCGGGCGGTGGTCGTCATGCGCTATTGGGAGGACCTGTCCGAGGCGGAGGTTGCCGAGGTGCTCGGCTGCTCCACCGGCACGGTCAAGAGCCAGGCGTCCAAGGGACTGGCGAAGTTGCGTACGCATCCGGGGCTCGCGCAGGTCATGGACGGACATGACCGCAGCCAGGTCCCGTCCGGGCAGGGAGGCATCAGGTGAACGAGGAGCAGAAGCAGCAGGAGATGGGAACCGGCGGGGACTTCGAGGAGCAGCTGCGCGGGCTGCTCGCCGAGGACGCGTACACGATCCGGCCCTCGTCGGCACCGTATCCGGCGATCCGCCGCCAGGGCACGGTGGAGCGGCGTCGCCGGGTGGCGGCGGCCGGGGCGGTCCTGATGACGCTGGCGGCGGTGCCCGTGGGGGCGTACGCGCTGGTCGGCGGGGACACGGGTGGCGACACGGCGGCGCCGACGCCGTCGTTCAGCGCCACGCAGCCGACGTCGGCGGCGCCGACACCGGCGCAGTCCGCGTCCCCGTCGGGGCCCGCGCGGCCGGCCACGGACGGTCAGCTCCTCGACGGAATCACCTTCGAGCAGGCCACCGAAGGGCTGGAGAAGTGCCTCGCCTACGACCGTGGGCACCAAGGCTTCATGGGCAGGACGGACCTGGGCTCGGCCGACGGCTACCGGATCATCCTGGCGATGAGGAGCACCGGCGACTCCAACGCGCCCGGCGACGGCATGTTCGTCGTCGCGGTGAAGGAGAAGCCACAGCAGACCCGGCTGATCTGCAGAATCAAGGACGGCGAGGCCCAGGGCATCAACACCAGCGTCGGCGCCGACGGTCCGCCGGACGCCGGCCCCGTGATGGCCGACATCAACGGCGGCAAGCTCTACCAGCAGTCGGTCCTCGACCGCGGCAACTGGAAACTTCCGTTCCGCTGGGGCGCCATCGGCCGGGCCGAGCCGTCGGTCGCCCGGGTGACCGTCTCCTACGGCGACGCCACCAGCCAGGCCGCCCTGGACCACGGCTGGTTCGTCGCCTCCGGCGTCCTGAACCAGCAGGTCTCCGCGGCCCCGCACATCAAGGGGTACGACGCCGAGGGCGAGCTGGTCTACGACTCCGACCAGGACAAGGGCTACCAGAAGACGCTGCCGTAGCGCCGCCCTCGGGCCGGGGGGCGCTGCACAGGGGACAGCGCCCCCCGGCCGCCCATTTCGGACGCGGCAAGAGCTCCGTGCTGATCCATCAGCACTCGGACCTGAAGCGGCAGCGGGAGGTATCCGCGGGGCTGGACCGGCTGGTGCGGGCACGGCGTGATGCAGTGGATTCCCCAGCATCTGGCACGGATATGGCACGAGACGCTTGACGCGGTCCAGACAACAACAAAGCCCCGGGCCACTGGCCTGGGGCTTTCGCGTGGAGCGGGTGACGGGAATCGAACCCGCGCTCTGAGCTTGGGAATCACCGTGCCTTGGGGTGTCGTTGGCGGCCTGACCAGCGGCAACGGGTGTCAGGGCGAGCCGCACGGCTCTTCCTTGCACCCGCTGTTGACCGTGGTTTACCGGCCTGTCGGGCACGGATCGGGCACAGTCACCTTCTGATCCGTAGCTCTAGCCGGATCGGTCAGCAACGGCCATACCAGCCGCTACGAGGCCCCGGAGGGACGGTAGCGGACGGGGGTGGTTGCTGGGGTTGCGGTACAGAGCTGCTGTACCGCCAACTGCCGGACGTGAAGCCACAAGTCTCATAGCCTGTTCCTCGTGGCATCGGACGACCTGACAATCGAAGTTTCGGGCAGCTCCTCGCTTGCTGACCCTGCAAGGCAGGCACTTGAGGAGTGCATGAAAGCGTACGGAGAGGATGTCCTTCGCGAGGCGAGTCGTCTGGAGGAGAGCCTACACGTGGGGAGCGGTGCTCCTATGATCACGAACAGCATGATCCAGGAAGCTAACCTACTCGGTCGACGTGGACACATCCAGCGCCGGGTACCCAAGTTGAAACATACGATGCAGCTCGTCTCCTACGCTGCCGCCGTTGTGGCTGGTGTATTCGCAGGCGATCTAGATAAAGCTACTGGGTCTATCGGATTTGCCGTCTCCGCCACCATTGGAATTGCCGCGTTTGTCCTGGGGCGGAATGATGGATGATGCGAAGAGTGAGGCGTACGGCTACACCCTGACCAAGGACGCCGAGCAGGTTCTAAATAGAGCCACAAGTGAATACGCATACGAAATCCTCGTAAAGGCCAGACTTGTCGCCGATGGGCGGAAATCGAAGACCGTTACAGGCAGAGATGTCACCTTGGCGATTAAGAGCCTATCGAGTGACCCCGTCGCCTACTACAGAATCTCCAAGAAATCTGTTTTTCGATCCCTCCTTGTTGTGGCTGGCCTTGGGGCGGGAGCGTTGACAGGCTACGTAATCTCACTGGATTCCGGCGACAAAGCGGATCTAATTGCGAGCGCGGCAGCTGCGCTTATCTCCATGCTGGCAGCCGCGGCGACCTTCTCCTCTCACCGGCAAGCAAAGGAGTCGGCAGTACAGGCTGCCTCGCTGGCGCGCGCGACCTCCTCAGAAGCGAGGACGTGGGAGGTCGTGCAGGCTTGGCAAAGTATCGAGCAAGCCATTCAAGATGAGCTAAAAGAGCGCGATTCAAGCAGGAATCAGGCGGGCCCATTGGGGGAAATGCTCAGGGATTATGCCGACCTGTACGATCTCGGTCCTGAGTTTCGCGAGTCACTCAGAGGGCTTATCGACACGCGGAACAGGATTGCACATGGAATGCCGGTAGACCTCACGGCAGAAAAGTATGCTGCCCTCATGAAGCAGGCGCACGACGCAATGGATGAAATTGACAGAAGAAGGGCGCGAAAGTAGCGCGAAGCAGAATTAGATGCTGCCTAGGTCGGCGGAACGGGTTTGGCCGGTGTCCTGCCCGGTCTGGGGTCGAGCATGATCAGGGGGCCGTAAGCTTGCCAGCAACTCGGGCAGGCTTGTCCCCTGCCCGCAATGTGTCCGAGTGGCCCCCTGGTCTTGCTCGACGCGGGACCCGGATCGGGGAGGTGGCTAAAGCCGTGGAGCCGACCGCCCCAGCCACAGAGGGGTTCACCCCATCAAGCCCTCGCCTATCGGCGTGCGGCCGGCGGCCGGGCCAGAGCGGGGCGAAGACAGGAGCGCGGCCCGAGTCGCCGGGCCGCGCGACGCCGCGCTGTGCGCGGCGGATGCGCCTTGATGAAGTAGAGAAACTCTTACCGCGCTTGGATCAGCTGCTTGCCGTCGTGGCTCCGGACGTGGGGCCCGTGCCCGTCCAGTGCATCGAGCAGCCGGACCGCGTAGACCTCGGCCATGCGCTCGGCGACCTCTTCGGGCGTGAGCCAGTCAACTGCCATCGACTCGGCAGAGGTTCGCTCAATGCCGCCGGACGGCTTGCATCGGAACACCAGAGCGACGATGCCGCGCGTCGTGTTCTTGTAGACCCCGGTGAGCTCGTCCACCTCAACCCGGATGCCGGTCTCTTCCCAGACTTCTCGGGCCACCCCGTCTTCAGGGGCCTCGGTGAGCTCGAGCACGCCGCCCGGGAGCTCCCACGTTCCGTTGTCGGCTCGGCGGATCGCCAGGAGTCGCCCGTCCTCACGCACCACTGCTCCCGCCACGGACACGGAGTGCAGTGGCGTTGACTGGGTCTCTCGGGCGCTGTTACTCATGTACAGGAGCATAGGAGAGTGAGAAGGACTATGGGAACAGCCGTAGGAGGTGGGAGGGCCGTACCTCGGTACGTTCAGATCGCCGACGAGATCATCCAGCAGATCCGGGCGGGCATCCTCAAGCCTGGTGACTTGGTGCCGAGCGAATCCGAGCTGGTGGAGCGCTACGGCGTCTCCGGCGGCACCATCCGCAAGGCGATGGTGGAGGTCCGGGCCAGTGGGCTCGTGGACACTCGCCACGGTAAGGGCTCGATCGTGAAGGACCGGCCGCCCGTGCGGCTACGCTCCTCGGACCGGTTCAGCGCCTCGCATCGCCGCGGCGGCAAGGCCGCGTATCTCGCCGAGTCGGCCCAGTCCGGAGCCACGGCCAAGGTCAGCGTTCTGTACATCGGCCCGATGGAGGCCCCGGAGGACATCGCCGACCGGCTCGGCGTTTCTGCCGGCACTCAGGTCCTCGCCCGGCGGCGGCTCTACTTCCGCAACGGCGTCCCCGTCGAGACCGCGACGTCGTACTTGCCGTGGGACGTGGTCAAGGACATCCCCGAACTGTTCGCCGAGAACCCAGGCCCCGGTGGCATCTACGCCCGGCTGGAGGACGACGGCCACACCTTCGCCGAGTTCGTCGAGACGCTGACAGCGCGCCCGGCCGCCAAGGCTGAGGCATCCGAACTGGCACTGAGCCCAGGCGCACCCGTCGTGCACCTCCTCCGCAACGCGGTCACCGAAGCGGGCCGGGTGGTGGAGGTCTGCGACACCCTCATGGCCGCTGACCAGTTCGTTTTCGAGTACCGCATTCCCGCCGCCGACTGACGCTCGCTCAACTCTCTTCAACCCGCTGGGACTTCTTCGCCCTGGCGGGTTGACTCATGTATAGGAGTCGTGCACTCTTCTTCATGTCACTCATGTACATGAGTGACGGAGTCCAGCACTTCTAGAGGAGTGATCTCTGTGCGTCAGATCCCCGTCGACACTTCCGCCGCCTCCGTGATGGTGGCCCAGCCCCCGCTGCCCAAGGTGAAGGACCGCCGTACCGGAGAGCGTGCGATGGACGCCGAGTCCGGTGCCGCGCTGTCGACCGTGGACGTGATGTTCGCGGCGAACGGCGAGGTGGAGATCCTGACCGTGACTGTCCCGGAGAACAGCATCTCCGGTGACCTGGCCATGGGTACGCCGGTCGCGATCACGGGCCTGATCGCCCGGCCGTGGGAGAACGAGTTCAACGGGCAGCGCCGTCACGGCATCGCCTTCCGCGCGGTCGCCGTCACATCGCTGGTCGAGGGCGCCACGAAGCCCAAGGCGGCCTGATCATGACCGGCTTCACGGTCGCGCTGCTGGTGGTCGTCGCCGTCGCGGGTCTCCTGCGGTGGCGGCGCCCCGCCTGGTACTGGCTGACCTTCGGCGTCACCCTCGCGACGCTGCGCGTCCTGGTCCGCTACGCCTCGGTCATGGAAGCGTGCGGGCTGACCGTCCCGCCCCCGCGCTGGCGGCTCGCCCTCGCCCGGATGGCGAACCGGCCCGCCCCGGCCTCGCGGGCCCCGAGGATCCTGCGGCTCCGCCCGACCCGCACCGGCCTCGTCCTGCGGCTGGGGCTACGGCCCGGTCAGGATGCCTTCGACATGGCCGCCTCGTGTGACCGGCTGCGGCATTCGTTCGCGATGTACGGCGTCACCTCGCGCGAGATCCGCTCCGGTGTGGTCGAACTCCGGATGACCGGATACGACGTCCTGGCCCAGGTGCAGATGCCCACCAAGGTCGAGCGTGTGCCGATGCGGGTCCCGGTCGCCCTGCGCGAGGACGGCGCCGTCCACTACCGCGACTACCGCACCACCCCGCACGCCCTGACCGTCGGGGCCACGAAGTCCGGCAAGTCCGTCTACCAGCGCAACCTGGTCGCCGAACTCGCCGCACAAGACGTGGCCTTGGTCGGCATCGACTGCAAGCAAGGCGTGGAGCTGTTCCCGCTGGCCCGCCGGTTCTCCGCGCTGGCCGACAACCCCGACACCGCCGCCGAACTCCTCGACGCACTCGTCACACACATGGAGGGCGTCTACCAACTGATCCGCGCCGACCAGCGCATCACCGCCGACATACCCGACGCGGAGATCGCCGCCGACATCTGGGACCTGCCCGACCACCTTCGTCCGACCCCGATCGTCCTGCTCGTCGACGAGGTCGCCGAACTCGCTCTGTTCGCAACCAAGGAAGAGGAGAAGCGCCGGGACCGCATCATCACCGCGCTCGCCCGGCTCGCCCAGCTCGGCCGCGCTGCCGGCTTCTATCTGGAGATCTGCGGACAGCGCTTCGGCTCCGAACTCGGCAAGGGCATCACCATGCTCCGCGCCCAACTCACCGCCCGTACCGCCCACCGCGTCAACGACGAGACCTCCGCCAACATGGCCTTCGGCGACATCGCCCCCGACGCCGTCCTGGCTGCCATCTCCATCCCGACCGACACCCCCGGCCTCGCCGTCACCGGCGACTCGACCGGCGGCTGGGCCCGCATCCGCACCCCGCACACCTCGATGCGCCAGGCAGTCAACGCCTGCAACCGGCACGCCCACCGCACCCCCGAGCTGCCCGGCCTCGCCGCCTTCCGGCCCGAGCTGCCGCCCACGGTCTCACTCGTCAAGACCCCGGCCCCGACCGAGGCACCCGCCTCCGTCTGACCCGTCCTTCACCCCGGTCGGCGCGACCGCCTCGCGCCAGCTCCTTACCCCCGCCATGCCCAAAACGCCCGCAAAGGAGGTGAAGACATGACCCGCTCACTCCGCGTCGACGCCGTTCTGGTGCAAGCCGTGATCGCCGGTGCCCTGTCCTTTGCCCACCTGCACGACCTCGCCACCGCTGCCGGGCAGACCGGATGGAAGGCATGGGCCTACCCGGTCTCCGTCGACCTGCTCCTGGTCGCCGCCTGGCGTCGGCTGCGCAACGACGGACCGTCCCGGCTGGCCTGGTGCTGGTTCCTGATCGCCCTGGTCGCTTCGCTCGGCGCGAACGTCGCCACCGCTGGATTCCTCGACCTGGCGCATCCGCCCGCCTGGCTGCGCTTCGGCATCGCCGGATGGCCCGCGCTCGCCTTCCTAGGCGGCACCCTCCTCGCCCACTCACCGGCCGCGACTGACTCGGAGCCGGAGCTGGTCGAGGTTGTGCCGGCCGAACCGGAGTCCGCCCCCGAGCCGGTCCCCGTCGCCGAGGCGGAGCCCGCCCCGGCGCTGCCCGCAGCTGCCGAACCTGCTCCCGTCCCGGCTCCACCGGTCCCGGCCGCCCTGGTCGACCACGCCCGCAAAGTCGCCGCCGACCACCACGCCCGTACCGGCACCCCGATCGACACCGACACCCTGCGCGCCCGCCTCGGCGTCCCCGCCCCGATGGCCGACGCCATCGCCGCCCAACTCGCGTGACCTCGAAGGGAGAAGCCCCGTGACCCGTGACCCGGCCGACCTGACCGCCGCCGACTACCTCGACAGCGCCCGCGAGATGACTGCCGCTGACCGGCCCTACCTCGCTCACCTGCTCGCCGAGGAAGCTGCCCAGCTCACCGCCGACCCGGCCACCGCCGCCGGTATCCGCGCCACCTTCCCCGACCCGACGACTACCCGAACGGAGAGCGACTGACATGCCCGCACGCGACCACTTCCACTCCGTCATGCGTATCGGACCCGTACAGATCGGCACCCACCGCGACCGGCACGGCCGCACCAAGCACGCCGCCGTCTGCTCCGCCGACCGCTGCGGCTGGTCCGCCGACTTCTCCAGTTCCTCGGCCGCCCAGCTCGCCGCCCGCACCCACCGCTGCCGCATCACCGACTGAACAGGAGAACACCGCCATGGACGTTCCGCTCTGGCTCGCCCTGATCGTCGTCGGCGCCCTCGGCATCAAGCTCATCCGCCCGCCCTGGTGGCTCGTCGCCGTGCTCCTCCTCGGAGGCTTCCTCCTCGCGGACAGCCTGCTCGCACCGGTCATCGACACCGCCATCAAGTAGCCCAACCGCAGAAGGGAGATCGCTCATGCTCCGTCCGAAGATCCCGACCATGCCGATCCCGACCGGCATCGTCACCCCGCCCGCCGTCGAGCCGACCGCGATCGTCCAGCACACCCCCGCCCCGGCCCCGGTCCCCGTCGCCCCGGCGGCACCGGTCCGGCCCACGGTCCAGCTCACGCCCGGCACCGCGCTCGCCCTCGTCGGTGGCGGCACCGCCGTGGTCCTGGTCGTCGGCGCGGTCCTGGTTTCGATGCTCCTGGCGGTCGCCGTCACCGCGGCCTCGGTCGCTGTGTGCGCGCTCGTCGTCCGCTCGCTGATCGCCTCCGAGCACAAGCGCCGCTGACCGGCCCCCGGGGCGGTCTCAACCGCCAAGTCTTGCCCGCCCCGGGAGCCGTGCCCCTGCCCGAACCAAACGATCCGGAAGGAACCCCATCATGGCCCAGCCCACCACCCCCGCCTTGCGGGTCTGCTCGAACTGCGACGGCTTCCCCACCGTCCGCGTCACCCTCGGCGGCCGCGACCGGCACGGGAACCTGCGCACCATCACCGTCCACTGCCCGGCCTGCCACGGCACCGGCACCCGCCCCGTCCGCCGTGCCCTCGCTGAGGTGGCCGCGTGACGAACACCGCCACTGCGGCGGGCCTGGACCCGGCCACCCTGGACGATGTCCTCCGGGTGGCCGGGTCCCCCGGCTTCGACCGCTGGAAGGACCAGGTGCACCGCACCGGCGGCTGCTCCGACCCCATCCACCTCACCGGCTGGACCCTCGCCAAAGACCGCACGACTGGTGAGACCCTGCGTCGCTACTCGACCGACACCGAACCGGACGGACGGCTCCGCGTCGCCTGCGGCAACCGCCGCGCCTCCCGCTGTCCCACCTGCGCCTACACCTACGCCGGAGACACCTACCACCTCATCCGCGCGGGCCTGGCCGGGGACGAGTCCAAGGACATCCCCGCCACCGTCCGCGATCACCCTCGCGTCTTCGCCACCCTCACCGCCCCCTCGTTCGGCCCCGTGCACAACCGGCCCGACCGTGGCGTCTGCCGCTGCGGCACCCGCCACCCCGAGGACGACCCTGCCCTGGGCGCCGCCCTCGACCCGGCCACCTACGACTACGCCGGGACGGTCCTGTTCAACAACCACGCCGGGCAGTTGTGGCAGCGCTTCACCACTCGGCTGCGCCGCGAGATCGCCGCCCGCGCCGGACTCTCCCAGCGGGAGCTGAAAGACGTGCTGCGGGTCTCGTACGGGAAGGTCGCTGAGTTCCAGAAGCGCGGCGCGATCCACTTCCATGCCGTGATCCGCCTCGACGGACCGGACGGTCCCGACTCGCCGCCGCCGTCCTGGGCGAGCGTGCAGCTGCTCGACGACTCGATCCGCGCTGCCGTCGCCCACTCGTACACCTCGATCACCGTCCCGGCCGCCGGGGACCAGCCCTGCCGGCCTTTCCGCTGGGGCAGACAGCTCGACATCCGACCGGTCAAGGCATTCGGCGACGGCACCGACATCACCGAACAGGCAGTTGCCTCCTACGTCGCCAAGTACGCCACGAAAGCCGCAGAGTCGACCGGCAGCCTCGACCGCAGGATCGGAAACCGGGAAGTCCTCGACCTCCTGGACGTGCCCGAGCACCCGCGCCGTCTCATCGAAGCGTGCCTCGACCTCACCCCGCTCTACCCCGACCGGAAGCTGGGCGCCTGGGCTCACATGCTCGGCTTCCGCGGCCACTTCTCCACCAAATCCCGCCGCTACTCCACCACCCTCGGCGCCCTACGCCAGATCCGCGCCGACTACCGCGCCGCCCAGGAGCAAGACGCCCTCGGCGACCCGGACACCGTGCTCGTCCTCGCCTCATGGGAGTACGCCGGACACGGCCACACCCCCGGTGAGTCCGCACTCGCCGCCTCCATCGCCAGAGACATCCAACTCAACCGCGAGACCGCCCGCGAAGCACTCGCCGCCTTGGAAGGAGACCGGTCGTGAGTGACCTCCTGCTGACCGTCGAGCAAGCTGCCGAACGCCTCGGCACCACCGTCCGTTTCCCTCGGCGGCTCATCGCCGAACGGCGGATCGCCTTCGTCAAGGTCGGCCGCCATGTGCGGATCACCGAAAGCGCGCTGGACGCATACATCGACGGCAACACCGTCCAGCCCATCCGCCGTCGCCGCGCTCGGTACGGGAGGGCTGCTTGATGGCGAAGAACAAGCGGCGCTTCGGTCGCATCCGAAAGCTGCCCTCCGGCCGCTATCAGGCGCGGTACCTCGGCCCTGACGGGGTCGACCGTCCGGCACCGCACACCTTCGAGACCGCACGGGACGCTGACGACTGGCTGGCGGAGCAGCAGACAGAGATCCGGCGTGGTGACTGGGCGGACCCTGACGCCGGTGCGGTCAACTTCAAGGACTACGCGCTGCAGTGGGTCAAAGAGCGTCGTCTCTCGCCGACCACGGACGAGCTGTACCGGCGGTTGCTCCGCCTGCACATCCTGCCCGCCTTCGAGGACCTGGACCTGGACGAGATCACCCCGCCCAGCGTCCGCTCCTGGCGCTCGGAACGCCTCGACACCACCGGGGCGGAAACCACGGTCGCCAAGGCGTACCGGCTGCTGAAAGCCATCATGGAGACCGCCGCCGATGACGAGTTGATCCGACGCAACCCTTGCCGTATCAGGGGCGCGGGCAAGGAAATCGCCGAGGAGCGTCCGACTGCCACCGTCGCCCAGGTCGACGCGCTCGCCGACGCACTCGGGCCTCGCTGGCGGCTGATGGTCTACATCGCTGCGTACGGACCTGCCCGGCCGGAGGAACAGGCCGCGATGCGCCGTCGTGATGTCGACCTGGAGAACGTCGGCATCTGGGTGCGGACCGCTGAGCCCGAACTCACCACCGGTCGGCGGGCACCGGGCGACACCAAGTCCGATGCGGGCAAGCGGTTCCTCGTCCTGCCGGCCTTTCTGGAGAAGGACCTCAAGCGGCATCTCGCCTGGTACGCGGAGAAGCAGCCGGACGGACTGCTGTTCGTGGGGGAGCGGGGCAAGCCGTTCCGCCGCTCCACGTTCGGGCGGAAGTGGGGGAAGGCCCGTGCCAAAGTCGGGCTGCCGGAGAACTTCCGCTTCTACGACCTTCGTCACACCGGTCACACGCTCTCGACCCAGTCCGGTGCCACGCTCAAGGACACGATGGTCCGCGCCGGGCAGTCTTCCGAACGGGCCGCGCTGATCTATCAGCACTCGAACTTGGAGCGTCAGCGGGAGGTGGCGGACGGGATCGACGCCCGTGTCCGCGCTGAGCGGGAGAAGGCTGCCGACGTGCCCGATGATCAGGGATCGGGCACGGAACGGGCACGCGAAGCCTGATCCGGTCTAGACAACAAAGAAGCCCCGGGCTGCTGGCCTGGGGCTTTCTCATGGAGCGGGTGACGGGAATCGAACCCGCGCTCTGAGCTTGGGAAGCTCATGTTCTACCATTAAACTACACCCGCGAAGCGGACCGTTTGATCGGCATCGCATCGTCGCACACTGTACCCCATCGAAGGCCCCCGGTGAATTGAGCCGAGGGGCCTTCGGGCTGTCAGGGCCCCTCGGTCGGAGCGTGCCGGGGCCCGCCGGAGGGCTTGGTCGAGCGAGGAAGGTGGGGGATGTGAGGGCGCGGTGGAGGGGTGGGGCGTACCTTTGGCGGGGCGGAGTGCCGCGTGGAGTGGTGTCCTGTTGATCCCCTAATGTGGCTATCTCGTCCACGCTTGTTGGGGAAGGGGCTTGATGAGCTTGATGGACTCGACGGACCAGGGCCATCCGCTGGAGCGCACCGTCGTTCGCTGTGCCGAAGGGCACGTCTTCACCACGTCGTCGTTTCCGATGCAGCAGCTCGGTGCCGGCCGGATCGGGCCCGGGCGGCTCATCCGGTGTCCGCGGTGTGCGAGGCTGCGGCATTCCGTGCCTGTGGAGCCGGTGAAGCGGTAGCGGTGGGTGCGCGCGGGGCGTCCGATTGGGGCGGGCCCGCGCGCTCTGCGTATCCTCGGGGCGTGCTTCTCTCAGACAAGGACATCCGGGCCGAGATCGACGCGGGACGGGTGCGTATCGACCCGTACGACGATTCGATGGTGCAGCCCTCGAGCATCGACGTGCGGCTCGACCGCTATTTCCGGGTGTTCGAGAACCACCGCTATCCGCACATCGACCCCGCCGTCGAGCAGGCGGACCTGACGCGGCTGGTCGAGCCGGAGGGCGACGAGGCGTTCATCCTGCACCCCGGCGAGTTCGTGCTGGCGTCGACGTACGAGGTCATCTCGCTGCCCGACGATCTTGCTTCCCGGCTGGAGGGCAAGAGCTCCCTCGGGCGGCTCGGGCTGGTCACGCACTCCACCGCCGGCTTCATCGACCCCGGGTTCTCCGGGCACGTCACGCTGGAGCTGTCGAACCTGGCCACCCTGCCGATCAAGCTGTGGCCGGGGATGAAGATCGGGCAGCTGTGCATGTTCCGGCTGAGCTCGCCGGCGGAGCACCCGTACGGATCCGAGAAGTACGGCTCCCGGTACCAGGGACAGCGAGGGCCGACGGCCTCGCGATCGTTCGTCAATTTCCATCGGACGCAAGTGTGAGGGTCGGCACGCGATGAGCGAGTCACGCGAGAACCTGACGTACGAGAAGTTCGGCGACGCGATCCGCGAGCTCGCGCAGACGATCGCCGACGACGGGTACGAGCCCGACATCGTGCTGTCCATCGCGCGCGGCGGTGTCTTCGTCGCGGGCGGCCTGGCCTACGCGCTGGACTGCAAGAACATCCACCTGGTGAACGTGGAGTTCTACACCGGCGTGGGGACGACCCTGGACATGCCGGTCATGCTCGCGCCCGTACCGAACGCGATCGACTTCTCCGACAAGAAGGTCCTCATCGCGGACGATGTCGCCGACACGGGGAAGACCCTGAAGCTCGTCCACGACTTCTGCGTCGACCACGTCGCCGAGGTGCGGTCCGCCGTGATCTACGAGAAGTCGCAGTCGCTCGTGAAGTGCGAGTACGTCTGGAAGCGCACGGACGACTGGATCAACTTCCCGTGGAGCGTGCTGCCTCCGGTGCGTAAGCCGGGCACGCCGGTCACTCCGTCGCGCGAGGCTCTGTAGAGACCCTCGCGCTGTCGCGCGACTCGATTCGGCCCGACCTGCACCGGCCCGCGTGGTGCGGCTCGGTGTCCGGGGGACGACGCCTGTGGGCAGCTCGGTCTGGGCGACACCGCGAACCGCACACCACCGGTACAGGTCGGCACGGTCGCCAACTGGGCGGTGCCGACGACGGGGTACGAGCACACTTGCGCCACCCGGACCGACAGGACCCTGTGGTGCCGGGGATCAACAGCTCCAGGCAACTGGGCCTGGGCCATGCCACCAGTCGCACCTCGCCGGCCCCCACCGCTCAGGTGGGGGCCTTCCTGTATCGGTTCGATCGGTTCGATCGGTTCGAACCGCGTCAGATCGTTCCGAGCTTGATGATCGACAGCAGCGCGATCAGCTGGATCGCCGACGCTCCCAGTGCCTTCGGCCACGGCAGGTCGTGCGACTTGCTCACCATCGACGTGAACAGCGCGCCCGCCGCCAGCCAGGTCACCCAGCCGACCACCTGCACCAGCGAGTTCTCGCCGCCCAGGAAGAGCGCGACGACCAGTCGTGGGGCGTCCGTCAGGGACATGATCAGCATGGAGAGGCCGACCGTCGGCTGCCAGGAGCCGTCGCCGCCGAGCTGGCGGGCCAGGGTGTGGGTGACCGCGCCCAGGATCAGGCCGCCGATGACGAAGACCACGCCTGTGATGAGCACCGAGACGAGCGCGGTCGCGAACGGCGCGCTGATCGCCTCCTTGCGCGTCTCGTCGAAGCCGAAGATCGCGAGCAGGCCGTAGAGGAACGTGACGGTCAGGGCCGGGCCCCAGACCGGGTAGTCCCGCATCTGCAGGAACGTCGGACCCGGGCGGAACACGATGCCGCTCAGCAGTTCCTTCCAGTGCAGGCGCGGGCCCGCGGGAGCCGCGGGCGCGGCGCCGGCGCGGTAGGTGGAGCCGTCGCCGTACGGGTCGTCGCCGACGGTGAACGCCCGGGTGTGACCGGGGTTGTCGGCGTACGGGTCACCCGCCGCGTACCCGCCCGGCTGCTGGTGGGGGTGCGGGTCGCCGAAGTACTCCGGCTCGCCGTATGGCTGCTGTTGGTGCTGCTGCTGCCACTGATGCTGCGGGGGGTACGCGGGCGCCGCCCGGCCGCCCGCGTGCGGGCCTCCGTGCTGTGCGCCGTACTGACCGTACGGCGGCGGGGGCGCCTGCTGCGGTTGTTGTCGCGGGGTGCGGTTGTTGTCCCGGCCGCGTCCGATCCTGAATCCAGCCACGTATTCGAACGTACCTGTTCCCGCTGTGTCCGGTGTCCCGGGCAGGAGAACCGGGGGCCTTTGCTGCCGACCTGTGACATCCCTTGAGGGATGTCACAGGAAGATCGACGAACTGAAAGTGATCAAGGGTCTTGTGCGGTCGCCGGAAGCCGGGTACAGGGCGATGACGTCGGCGTTCTCGCCCCGATGGGTGCGTGTCACGATGTCCGCCCGCTTGTCGCCGTCGAAGTCCGCGTAGCGCAGCAGCTCGGTCACGGGCGCGGCTTCGCCGGCGGGGAGCGGGGGCGCGGGCGGGATGCGCACGGCCTTGAAGCTGTACGAGCCTCCGGGGCGGGCAGGGCCGCCCGGGCCGCCCAGCAGCAGCCGGGCCCCGGCCGCCTCGCCGGGCGTGCGGGGGTGCGTCGCGTGGACGAGGTCGTCGTAGCCGTCGCCGTTCGGGTCGGCGTCGGGCTCCGGGGCGGCGATCACGGGGCCTGCGCCGGGGAGCGGGGCCTTGGCGGCGCGCGGTGCGCCCGTACGGGTGAAGGGGCCGCGCAGGAAGCTGATCCGGCCGCCGCTCGCGGTGACCGCGAGGTCCTGGGCACCGTCGCCGTCGAAGTCGCCGCAGGCGGGGTGGTCGGGCCACTCGTTGCCGTACCGCGCCTGTTCGGGGATGCGGAGGGCGACCGCCGTGCCCGTGAGGCCGGCGGGGCCGCCGAAGAGCAGCTGGAGGGGGACGGGCGGGCGTCCGATGCCGTCGTACGGGGGGTCCGTGGCCACGATGAGGTCGCTGAAGCCGTCCTGGTCGAGGTCGCACGCGGCCGCGGCGTCGAACGCGGAGGGGAGCACGCCCGCGACGCGGGCGCCGTTCCCGCGCGGAGTGAGGAGCTGGCGCACGGAAGGGGCCAGGGAACCCTTCGCGGCTCCGTAGACGATGCCGATGCCCGCGTCGTCGTCGTGGGCCGCACCCGGCGCCTTGACGAGGTCGTCGAGGACGAGGTCGCGGCGCCCGTCGCCGTTGAAGTCCTCCGGGACGCGGCTGCCGTCGCCGCGCGGTACGGGGAGGGCGGGGGCGGCGGCCTTGCCGGCGAGTGCGGAGGCGGAGGCCGAGGCGGAGGGGCCGTCGCCCGGGGCCGGGGCGTCGGACGTGGCGGCCGGGCGGGCCGATGAGGGCCCGCAGCCCGCCAGTGACGGCGCCAGCAGCAGCGCGCCCAGGCCGGCGAGCGCGGCCTTGCGCAGTCGATGTCGACGCACCACGGCGGAACCCACCCCATCCGTCTCTCCGGAACCAGCCGCCTCATCATGCTCCTGCCAGACACCTGAGGCCAATGGTTGGGCGCTGCGTAGCCGTCCGCCCGCCACCACGGCTGGACGTATCTGCTCCTCCCGAACGGCAAGCACCCGAAGTTCGTCGTGATCGACGGCAGGCACGGCGGCGACGCCTGGGTCGACGACTTCGGCGGCAAGCGCGTCGCGTCGTACAGGGCCGAGCGGTGAGCGCCCGGTGACGCGAGAAGCGGCCGGTCCTGCCCCCGAGGCAGGTCCGGCCGCTTCTCGCTTCCCGTACTGAGGACGGGGACGGCTACTTCACCGGCTGCGGTTCCGGCGCACCCCCGGCGCTGCCGCCAGGGGTGCCCCCAGCCGGCTCCGCCGCGTCAGCGCCCGGGTCCACCGGCGTCCTCACGGAGTCGAGCAGCAGCTGCGCGACGTCCACGACCTGCAGGCTCTCCTTCGCCTTGCCGTCGTTCTTCTTGCCGTTGACCGAGTCGGTCAGCATCACGAGGCAGAACGGGCAGGCGGTGGACACGATGTCCGGGTTGAGCGACAGCGCCTCGTCCACACGCTCGGTGTTGATGCGCTTGCCGATCCGCTCCTCCATCCACATGCGCGCACCACCGGCGCCGCAGCAGAAGCCCCGCTCCTTGTGGCGGTGCATCTCCTCGTTCCGCAGGCCCGGCACCTTGGCGATGATCTCGCGCGGCGGCGTGTAGACCTTGTTGTGGCGGCCGAGGTAGCAGGGGTCGTGGTACGTGATCAGGCCCTCGACCGGCGTCACCGGGATCAGCTTGCCCTCGTCGATGAGGTGCTGGAGCAGCTGGGTGTGGTGGATGACCTCGTACTCGCCGCCGAGCTGCGGGTACTCGTTCGCGATGGTGTTGAAGCAGTGCGGGCAGGTCGCGACGATCTTCTTCGACGACTTCGGCTTCTTCGTCTCCGGGTCGTCCTCGTCCTCGCCGAACGCCATGTTCAGCATCGCGACGTTCTCCGCGCCGAGCTGCTGGAACAGGAACTCGTTGCCGAGGCGGCGCGGCGAGTCACCCGTGCACTTCTCCTCGCCGCCCATGATCGCGAACTTGACGCCCGCGATGTGCAGCAGCTCCGCGAAGGCCTTGGTGGTCTTCTTGGCGCGGTCCTCGAGGGCACCGGCGCAGCCGACCCAGTACAGGTACTCGACCTCGGACAGGTCCTCGACGTCCTTGCCGACGACCGGGACCTCGAAGTCGACCTCCTTGGTCCACTCGAGGCGCTGCTTCTTGGCCAGGCCCCAGGGGTTGCCCTTCTTCTCCAGGTTCTTGAGCATCGTGCCCGCCTCGGAAGGGAAGGCGCTCTCGATCATCACCTGGTAGCGGCGCATGTCGACGATGTGGTCGATGTGCTCGATGTCGACCGGGCACTGCTCCACGCACGCACCGCAGGTGGTGCAGGACCAGAGGACGTCCGGGTCGATGACGCCGTTCTCCTCGGCGGTGCCGATCAGCGGGCGCTCGGCCTCCCCGAGGGCGGCCGCCGGGACGTCCTTCAGCTGCTCGTCGGACGCCTTCTCCTCGCCCTCCATCGTCTTGCCGCCGCCGGCCAGGAGGTACGGGGCCTTGGCGTGCGCGTGGTCGCGCAGCGACATGATCAGGAGCTTCGGGGAGAGCGGCTTCCCGGTGTTCCAGGCCGGGCACTGCGACTGGCAGCGGCCGCACTCGGTGCAGGTCGAGAAGTCGAGGATGCCCTTCCAGGAGAACTGCTCCACCTGGCTGACGCCGAAGACGTCGTCCTCGCCCGGGTCCTCGAAGTCGATCGGCCTGCCGCCGGACGTCATCGGCTGGAGCGCGCCCAGCGCGGACTCGCCGGTGGCGTTGCGCTTGAACCAGATGTTCGGGAAGCCGAGGAAGCGGTGCCAGGCCACACCCATGTTGGTGTTGAGCGAGACCGTGATCATCCAGATCAGCGAGGTGCCGATCTTGACCGTCGCGGCCAGGTAGACCAGCGTCTGGAGGGTGGGGACGCTCAGGCCCTTGAACGCCAGGACCAGCGGGTACGAGACGAAGTACGCGGCCTCGTAGTGGTCCACGTGGTGGATCGCGCCCTCCAGGCCGCGCAGGACCAGGATCGCGAGACCGATGGTGAGGATGACGTACTCGACGAAGTACGCCTGCCAGGCCTTGGAGCCCGCGAAGCGCGACTTGCGGCCGGCCCGCGAGGGCAGGTTCAGGAGCCGGATCACCATCAGCGTGACGATGCCGACGACCGTCATCAGGCCGATGAACTCGATGTACATCTCGAACGGCAGGAAGCCGCCCACGATCGGCAGGGTCCAGTCGGCCTGGAACAGCTGGCCGTACGCCTGTGCGAGCGTCGGAGGCAGCGTCAGGAAGCCGATCGCGACGAACCAGTGGGCGAAGCCCACGATCCCCCAGCGGTTCATCCGCGTGTGGCCGAGGAACTCCTTGGCCAGGGTGATCGTGCGAGCCTTGGGGTCGTCGGTGCGGCTGCCCGCGGGCACGGGCTGGCCTAGCTTCACGAACCGGTAGATCTGCGCGACGGCTCGGGCGATGAGCGCAACGCCGACCACGGTCAGGACCAGCGACACGATGATCGCGGCGAGTTGCATTTTGGGGCTCCCTCGGGCCTGCGAGGTGGGAAGATCGGGACTTACTAAGCGGTAACTTATTCAGTCCGTGCTGAGACTACCCACTTATTCGGCCGCACTGTAGTTGCGCAAGCGGTGATCTGCGTCGCTCAGGTCACCCTGAGTGCGCGGCGGCCGCAGGGCCGGGAGCGTACGTACGAGGATGGCCAGGTCGAGACCCATCCAATGGTGCTCCACATAGTGCTGATCGAGCAGCTCCGGCTCGTCCCAGGGCATCGCCGAATGCCGCCGGACCTGGGCGAGGCCGGTCAGGCCCGGCTTGACGGCCTGCCGCCAGGGCGCGGCGGCGCGTGGATCGTCCGGCGCCAGCGCCGCCGGCCCGACCAGGGACATCTCGCCCCGCACGACAAGAGGCAGCCGCGAGAGCAGGTCCAGCCGCCAGCGTCGGGTGCGCAGCGAGCGGACCGTCAGCGGGCGGCCGTGCAGTCCGCTCCTCGTCTCCCGCGCGAAGGGGCCGCCGGGTTTCCGGTGCAGCACGGCCGAGCAGGCCGCTGCCGCCAGCAGGGGTGCGACGAGGGTCAGCAGGAGCGAGCCGAGGGCGAGATCGAGAAGACGCTTGGGCTGCATGGCTCTCACCCGACCGTTCCGCCGTTCCTGTCATGCTTTCGCGGGCTTTATGCGAACAATGGCACGGTGGGTGGCGCGGGATGTGCAGGCCCGCGCCCGGCGGGTCGCCGGGACCGCGCACCATAGTTGAGTCCGGTCGACTCAGGTCTGTTGACTCGATGGGGCCAGTGAGGCATCCTTGAGCCAGTTCCACTCAAGTTCAGCCCCACTGGAGGATTCGAAATGGCACGTGCGGTCGGCATCGACCTGGGCACGACTAACTCCGTCGTCAGCGTTCTGGAGGGCGGGGAGCCCGCCGTCATCACCAACGCCGAGGGCGCCAGGACCACGCCGTCCGTCGTCGCCTTCGCCAAGAATGGTGAGGTGCTCGTCGGCGAGGTCGCGAAGCGGCAGGCGGTCACGAACGTGGACCGGACCATCCGCTCCGTAAAGCGTCACATGGGTACGGACTGGAAGATCGAGCTCGACGGGAAGACCTTCAACCCGCAGCAGATCTCCGCGTTCATCCTTCAGAAGCTGAAGCGCGACGCCGAGTCCTACCTGGGTGAGAAGGTCACGGACGCGGTCATCACCGTCCCGGCGTACTTCAACGACTCCGAGCGTCAGGCCACCAAGGAGGCCGGCGAGATCGCGGGCCTGAACGTCCTGCGCATCGTCAACGAGCCGACCGCCGCGGCGCTGGCCTACGGCCTCGACAAGGACGACCAGACGATCCTCGTCTTCGACCTCGGTGGCGGCACCTTCGACGTCTCGCTGCTGGAGATCGGCGACGGCGTCGTCGAGGTGAAGGCCACCAACGGTGACAACCACCTCGGTGGTGACGACTGGGACCAGCGCGTCGTCGACTACCTGGTGAAGCAGTTCGCCAACGGTCACGGCGTGGACCTGTCGAGGGACAAGATGGCTCTCCAGCGTCTCCGCGAGGCCGCGGAGAAGGCGAAGATCGAGCTGTCGTCCTCGACCGAGACCACGATCAACCTGCCCTACATCACGGCGTCCGCCGAGGGCCCGCTGCACCTGGACGAGAAGCTCACGCGCGCCCAGTTCCAGCAGCTGACCGCGGACCTGCTGGACCGCTGCAAGACGCCGTTCCACAACGTGATCAAGGACGCGGGCATCCAGCTCTCCGAGATCGACCACGTCGTTCTCGTGGGTGGCTCGACCCGTATGCCGGCCGTCGCCGAGCTCGTCAAGGAGCTGACCGGCGGCAAGGAGGCCAACAAGGGTGTGAACCCGGACGAGGTCGTCGCCATCGGCGCCACGCTCCAGGCCGGTGTCCTCAAGGGTGAGGTCAAGGACGTCCTGCTCCTCGACGTGACCCCGCTGTCCCTCGGTATCGAGACCAAGGGCGGCATCATGACCAAGCTCATCGAGCGCAACACGACGATCCCGACGAAGCGTTCGGAGATCTTCACGACGGCCGAGGACAACCAGCCGTCCGTGCAGATCCAGGTCTACCAGGGCGAGCGCGAGATCGCGGCGTACAACAAGAAGCTCGGCATGTTCGAGCTGACCGGCCTGCCGCCGGCGCCGCGCGGTGTCCCGCAGATCGAGGTCTCCTTCGACATCGACGCCAACGGCATCATGCACGTGACCGCGAAGGACCTGGGCACGGGCAAGGAGCAGAAGATGACCGTCACCGGCGGTTCCTCGCTCGCCAAGGACGAGGTCGACCGCATGCGCCAGGAGGCCGAGCAGTACGCGGAGGAGGACCACCGCCGCCGCGAGTCCGCCGAGACCCGCAACCAGGCCGAGCAGCTCGTCTACCAGACCGAGAAGTTCCTCAAGGACAACGAGGACAAGGTCCCCGGCGACATCAAGACCGAGGTCGAGACGGCGGTGACCGAGCTCAAGGAGAAGCTGAAGGGCGACTCCGCCGAGGGCGACAACACAGCGGAGATCCGCACCGCCACCGAGAAGGTCGCCGCGGTCTCCCAGAAGCTCGGCCAGGCCATGTACGCCGACGCCCAGGGCCAGCAGGCCGCGGGCGGTGCCGGTGACGCCGGTGCCTCCCGGGCGAAGGCCGACGACGATGTCGTCGACGCCGAGATCGTCGACGACGAGAAGGACCAGAAGGGTGGCGCTGCCTGATGACGGAGGAGACCCCGGGCTTCGAGGAGAAGCCCGACGTCCCCTCCGGCGCCACTCCTGACGAAGCGGCGCAGGCCGCCCCCTCGGAGGGGGCGGCCCCGGCCGGGGACGAAGCACAGACGGGGACGCAGGCCGGGCAGTCGGCCGCCCTGACGGCGCAGCTGGATCAGCTCCGGACCGCGCTCAACGAGCGCACGATGGACCTCCAGCGGCTCCAGGCCGAGTACCAGAACTACCGCCGCCGGGTGGAGCGGGACCGGATCACGGTCAAGGAGATCGCCGTCGCGCAGCTCCTGACCGAGCTCCTGCCCGTCCTCGACGACATCGGCCGTGCCCGCGAGCACGGAGAGCTGGTGGGCGGCTTCAAGTCGGTGGCCGAATCGCTGGAGATGGTCGCCGCCAAGATGGGTCTGCAGCAGTTCGGCAAGGAGGGCGAGCCCTTCGACCCGACGATCCACGAAGCCCTGATGCACTCGTACGCGCCGGACGTCACGGAGACGACCTGCGTCGCGATCCTGCAGCCGGGCTACCGGATCGGTGAGCGGACCATCCGCCCCGCGCGGGTCGCGGTGGCCGAGCCCCAGCCGGGCGCGGCGCCCGCGGCGCCGAAGGAGGAGCAGTCGGCCGGCGAGGAGAGCGGTGGCCCGGACGAGGGCTGACGTGATCGATTACGGGTACGGATACGGAGTTGTCCGAGAGGAGGGACGTCGGTGAGCACGAAGGACTTCGTGGAGAAGGACTACTACAAGGTTCTCGGCGTCCCCAAGGACGCCACCGAGGCGGAGATCAAGAAGGCGTACCGGAAGCTCGCCCGCGAGTTCCACCCGGACGCCAACAAGGGCGACGCCAAGGCCGAGGAGCGCTTCAAGGAGATCTCCGAGGCCAACGACGTGCTCGGCGACCCCAAGCGGCGCAAGGAGTACGACGAGGCGCGCGCCCTCTTCGGCAACGGCGGCTTCCGGGCAGGCGGCCCCGGCCCCGGCGGAACGTTCAACTTCGACCTGGGTGACCTCTTCGGCGGCACCCAGCCCGGAGGCGGCGGCGCCGGCGGCTTCGGGGGCGGCCTCGGAGACGTGTTCGGCGGGCTGTTCCACCGCGGCACCGGGCCGGGTGCGCGGACGCAGCCGCGCCGCGGCCAGGACATCGAGTCCGAGGTGACGCTCAGCTTCACCGAGGCGGTGGAGGGGGCCACGGTCCCGCTGCGGATGTCCAGCCAGCAGCCCTGCAAGGCCTGCTCGGGCACCGGCGACAAGAACGGCACACCGCGCGTGTGCCCGACCTGTGTCGGCACCGGACAGGTCTCGCGCGGCGGCAGCGGTTCGTTCTCCCTGACCGACCCCTGCGTGGACTGCAAGGGCCGCGGGCTCATCGCGGAGACCCCTTGCGAGGTCTGCCACGGCAGCGGCCGCGCCAAGTCGTCCAGGACCATGCAGGTCCGTATCCCCGCCGGGGTGAGCGACGGCCAGCGGATCCGGCTGCGCGGCAAGGGCGCACCGGGCGAGCGCGGCGGCCCGGCCGGCGATCTGTATGTCGTCGTCCATGTCGACGCCCACCCGGTCTTCGGCCGCAAGGGCGACAACCTCACCGTCACGGTGCCGGTCTCGTTCACGGAGGCGGCGCTCGGCGGCGAGGTGAAGGTGCCGACGCTCGGCGGGCCCCCGGTCACGCTGAAGCTGCCCGCCGGCACGCCCAACGGCCGTACGATGCGCGCCCGTGGCAAGGGCGCCGTCCGCAAGGACGGCACCCGCGGCGACCTCCTCGTCACCGTGGAGGTCGCGGTGCCGACGGATCTCGATCCCGAGGCGCGTGAGGCACTGGAGGCGTACCGGAAGGCGACTGCGGGCGAGAATCCGCGGGCAGAACTGTTCCAGGCTGCGAAGGGAGCATGACGCGATGGACGGCCGACGTCGTAACCCTTATGAACTGACCGACGAGACGCCGGTGTACGTCATCTCGGTGGCGGCTCAGCTGTCCGGACTGCACCCGCAGACCCTGAGGCAGTACGACCGCCTCGGCCTCGTCTCTCCGGACCGCACGGCCGGCCGGGGCCGCCGCTACTCGGCCCGCGACATCGAACTGCTCCGCCAGGTGCAGGCGTTGTCGCAGGACGAGGGCATCAACCTCGCCGGCATCAAGCGCATCATCGAACTGGAGAACCAGGTCGCGGCGCTCCAAGCCCGGGTCGCCGAGCTCTCGGCGGCACTGGAGGGTGCGGCGGCGGCGATGCAGCAGCGCGAGGCCCAGGTGCACGCGTCGTACCGGCGCGATCTGGTGCCGTATCAGGACGTGCAGCAGGCGAGCGCGCTGGTGGTGTGGCGGCCGAAGCAGAAGCGGGACGGCTGACGCCGCCGGGGCGCGGGACAGATCGCACGAAGGGGCCGGGAGGTGTGACCTCCCGGCCCCTTCGGTGTCGTTCACGTCAGGTCACTGCGCCGGTGCGGTGACCGCCCAGTCGCCCGCGGGCAGGGACTCGGTGCCGTCCGCGGCCACGGCGGTCACCCAGTAGTAGGACGTGGTGCCGCGCTTGCCGCCGGTGTCGAAGTATTCGAACCCGTACCTGTCGAGGTCGGCGATCTTCTCGTAGGCCTCGGTGGCCGGGTTCCAGCGGAAGACGCGGTAGCCGCCCGCAGCCTCGGGGGAGTCCTCGCCGAGCCCGCGCCACGTCACCTGGTTGCCCTCGTCGCCCTCCGCCGACCACACGTCGACGGACAGCGGCGAACCCTCGGGCGTCGCCACGCTCGGCGTCGTGTCGAGCTCGGTCGCGACCACGATCTCGGGCGAGCGGGTCCACTTGTAGTGGGAGTTCCAGTCGTCGTCGACGGCGTCGATGAAGAAGCAGCGCTCGTCGCCGTCCGGGTGGGTGGCGTACGCGTACGAGGTCGTGTCGGCCGACAGCCACTCCACCTCGTGGACGGAGCAGACCTTCTCCTCCTCGTCGCCCAGGAGCTCGCCCGCGTAGACGACGTACCGTGCCAGGTCAGGCGTCGGATTCGCGTCCCAGTGCAGCTCGAAGCCGTACTCGGTCGGGGTGACGGCCGGTCCGGTCACGGCGGACGGCGGGGTGAGGTCGCTGCGCTTTCCGCTGACGGCGGCGGAACGCACGGACTCGTTGCCCGCCGCATCGAGCGCGATCACGCGGTAGTAGGAGGTGGCGCCCTCGACGGCCGAGCTGTCCAGGTACGAGACCTGACTCGTGCTGCCGACCTTGGCGAACGCGCCGTCCGCGCTCGACGCCCGGTAGACGCGGTACGACACGGCTCCGGCGACGCCGCTCCAGCCGATGCGCAGCCCGCCCGTCTCGGAGGCGACGGTGAGCCCGGTGGGGGCGGCCGTCGGGGTTTTGTCGGTGGTGGTGACCGACTGGAGGGCCGAGCCGCCGGACTCGTTGCCGGCCTTGTCGACGGCGCGTACGACGTACTGGTACGCGGCGCCGGTGGCGGGCGGGGTGTTGGTGGAGGACGTGGCGGTCAGCGGGGTGCTGGTCTGCCTGGTCCAGGTGCTGGTGCCGGCGGGGCGGCGGTAGACGTGGTAGTCGGCGAGGTCCATCTCGGGGCTCTTCGTCCAGCGGACCGTGGCCTTGAGGGTGGCGGGGTCGTAGGCCGTCGAGACGCCGGTGGGGGCGAGGGGCTTGACGGTGTCGACGGTGGCCGAGGTGCGGGGTGCGTAGGCGAACTTGACGTTCGCGTAGCCGGTCCAGGCGACGAAGTCGACGCGGATGGTGTGGCGGCCGCTGGGGATGGTGAGGTTGACGGTCCTGGACTGCGTCGTGGAGACGTTCTTCCAGATGTCGATCTTGCGGATGCCGTCGACGTAGACGCGGATGCCGTCGCGGACGGCGGTGGTGAACGTGAAGGGCCCGCCTGAGCCGAAGTTGCGTGTGGTCTGCCAGCGGACGGTGAAGTTGTCGCTGGGCAGTGTGACGCCGGCCGGGTCGCCGGTGCCGTAGTCCTCGCTGATCGAGGTGTCGCAGGTGGTCAGCCTGGGCGTGCCGCTGAAGGAGGTGTTCGGGTGGTACGTGGCCTTCCACACGCCGTCCGCGCAGGTGACGGTGGCGGCGTGGGCGGTGGCCGGCAGGGCAACTCCCGCGGTGGCCGCGGTGATGGCGGCGGCCGTGGCGCAGGCAGCGCGGAAACGCTGGTGCATGGGTATCGGTGGGTCGCTCTCGGTCGTGGGGAGCGTGGGGGCGGCACCCGGGGGCGTGGGGGGAGCGCCGGCAGCCGCGATGATCGCACGCCGGCGCGGCCGCTGTCAGCCCTGCTCCGGCGGGGCCGAGAGGATCCCGGACTGGGCGATCAGATAGCCCAGTTGCGCTCGCGAACCACTGCCGAGCGCCGAGGCGAGCTTGGCGATGTGGGCGCGGCAGGTGCGGACGTTCATGCCGAGCCGGCGGGCGATCGCCTCGTCGACGTGGCCTTCGACGAGGAGCTTGGCGATGGAGCGCTGGACGCCGCTTATGCCGTCGAGTTCCGGCGTGTATGAGACGACCTGGTCGTCCCAGGGGACGCCGTGGAGCCAGAACTGTTCGAAGACGCCGACGAGATACTGCACCAGGCCCTCGTGGCGCAGCTCCAGGGCCACCCGGCGGTCGCTGCGCGCCGGAATGAAGGCAACTTTCCGGTCGACGATGATGAGCCGGTCGATGATCTCCTCAAGGGTGCGGACCTCCGCGCCGTACGGGGCGACCCGCTCGACGTAGGCCATCGTGGCGGGGTGGTGGCGCGCGGTGTGCTGGTAGAGCGTGCGCATCCCGACGCCGCGGTCGACGAGCATCTCCACGCGCCGCAGCCCGTCCTGCAGGGTCGCAGGCCTGCGTCCGCTGCCGGGCTGCACCGTCAGCAACTCCTCGGTGCACTCGACGATGACGCGGTCCAGCGTCGCGTTGATCATGCTCAGGCCCTCGAGCACCGTGATCGCGTGCGTCGTTGATGCGTCGTGCGCGCTGATGGCCATGAATGGCTCAAACGCGTCCGTCAGCGACAGCGTGCGACGTCTTCGCTCTTGGATCTCCCGCTCTATGGGGTGTATCAGCTGATGCAGAGCGACGGCCGGGGAAACCGGACGGAGCCATTCACTGTCCTCCGGATCCGGGCGCACCATGGCCAGATCGATGAGGCAGGGGGCGTCGGCCACCTCGGAGCGGGCTATGCGGCCATTGCGCAGAGCGGACGCATAGAGGTTTCTCCCCGCCTCGCACAGCTCGTCGTGACTGTGCTTCTCTCCCGAATCGCCCCTTTTCGCCTGCATTTGCACCCCCCTCAGGGTCCTGAATTACAGGAACATGATGCCTGCACTCGCTGGTGGAAGCGTTCGGAGTGAGCCATCGTCTTAGGCGCGGGGGAGGAGGTAGTACTAAAAAGAGGTGGAGATCGGCGATGACCAGGATGGTTCGTGCACTTTGCGCTATAGCCGTTGCGGCTGCTCTCGGTGGTCTCGCGGCGAGCGGCTGGCCCACGTGGGACACCGCGCCCGCGTCGGTGACCGCGGCCCCGGGTGAACCCACCTGGGAGACCGTGCCCGCCTCGGTACTCACGACGCCCGGTGAACCCACCTGGGAGAGTGCGCCGGCGGACGTCGAGGCATGACGGTTCCCGAGGATCCTCGCTTTCGGCGGGAGATGGCGACTGCTTACCGCTCCGGGTGGCATTTCATCGACCTTGTCACGGCGGTGCCGCACCGTGGCGATTCGTTGATGGTCACCCTCTTCGGTGAGCCGGTCGTGATCAACCGTGGCGACGACGAGGAGATCCGCGCGTACCGCTGCCTGAGGAGGCCCCGCGGGTCTCCGCAACCCGTCCGCTGTGCCATCAGGTACGGCATGATCTTCGTCAATCTCGACCAGCGCGACCACCAGCTGGTCGAACCGCAGACCACCACCGCCACCCCCCGCAGTGCCTGAGCGGTTCCCCCGTCGTTCAAGATCGCTCAGGCGCTTCCCCCACACAGCGGCGCCATCGTGGACCTGAAACACGATGGCGCCGCTGTGCTGTGTGCGCGCGGCGGGCCCCCGGGGCGTGTGCCTATGCCCGGCCCATCGCGCGGGTCAGGGCGATCTCGATGACCACCCGGTCCGGGTTCGGAGCCGGAGTGCGTCCGTACCGCTCCGCGTAGCGCGCGACCGCGTCCGCGACCACCTCCGGCTCCGTACGGACCGTGGCCAGGCCCTCCAGCGTCGCCCAGCGCCCCTTGTCCACCTGGCAGACTGCGACCCGTGCCGGCTCCGGGGACGCGGCCAGGACGTTGGCGACCTTGCGGCTGTGCTTGTTGGTGATGACGCGGGCGATGCCCCGATCGCCGCCCTCGGGGTCGTACGTGACCCCCACCGCGACGACGTGCGGGGTGCCGTCCGGGCGCGGGGTGGTGAGGGTGCACATGTGGTACTCGCGCCAGAAGCCGAGGTAGGACGTGTCGGGGTTGCGTGGGTCGATGGCCATACCTGGAAATCTATCCCGCAGGAGCCTGTTCCTCCCCCACCTTGAGCGGAATAGACTCAACTTTGTGTACGTTGGACGAGTCACATGTGAGTGACGTGACGAGTCGTGACGTGACGAGTCGTGACGAGCCGAGGAGGAGAGACCGCACGTGGACGCCGAGCTGACCAACAGGAGCCGGGACGCGCTCAACGCCGCCACCAGCCGAGCCGTGTCCGACGGGCACCCCGATCTGACCCCCGCGCACCTTCTGCTCGCACTCCTCGCGGGTCAGGACAACGAGAACATCACCGACCTGCTCGCCGCCGTCGACGCGGACCAGGCCGCGGTACGGTCCGGGGCCGAACGGGTCCTCGCCGACCTGCCCAGCGTGACCGGCTCGACCGTCGCGCCGCCGCAGGCCAACCGCGAGCTGCTCGCCGTCATCGCCGACGCCGCGAACCGCGCCAAGGGGCTCGGTGACGACTACATCTCGACCGAGCACCTGCTCATCGGGACCGCGGCCAAGGGCGGCCGGGCCGGCGAGGTGCTGTCCGGGCAGGGCGCGACGGCGAAGAAGCTGCTGGAGGCGTTCGAGAAGGCGAGGGGAGGGCGCCGGGTGACGACACCCGACCCCGAGGGGCAGTACAAGGCCCTGGAGAAGTTCGGTACGGACTTCACGGCCGCGGCCAGGGAGGGCAAGCTCGACCCCGTCATCGGCCGCGACCAGGAGATCCGCCGGGTCGTGCAGGTGCTGTCGCGCCGTACCAAGAACAACCCCGTGCTGATCGGTGAGCCCGGCGTCGGCAAGACCGCCGTCGTCGAGGGGCTCGCCCAGCGGATCGTGAAGGGCGACGTGCCCGAGTCGCTGCGGAACAAGCGGCTGGTGGCCCTCGACCTGGGCGCGATGGTTGCGGGTGCGAAGTACCGGGGCGAGTTCGAGGAGCGGCTGAAGACCGTCCTCTCCGAGATCAAGGAGAGCGACGGCCAGATCATCACGTTCATCGACGAGCTGCACACGGTCGTGGGTGCGGGCGCCGGCGGCGACTCCGCGATGGACGCGGGCAACATGCTGAAGCCGATGCTCGCGCGCGGCGAGCTGCGCATGGTCGGCGCGACGACCCTCGACGAGTACCGCGAGCGGATCGAGAAGGACCCGGCGCTGGAGCGGCGCTTCCAGCAGGTGCTGGTCACCGAGCCGACGGTCGAGGACACCATTGCGATCCTGCGCGGCCTCAAGGGGCGGTACGAGGCGCACCACAAGGTGCAGATCGCGGACAGCGCGCTGGTCGCGGCCGCGACCCTGTCCGACCGGTACATCACGTCCCGCTTCCTGCCCGACAAGGCCATCGACCTCGTGGACGAGTCGGCGTCCCGGCTGCGGATGGAGATCGACTCCTCCCCCGTCGAGATCGACGAGCTCCAGCGCGCCGTCGACCGGCTGAAGATGGAGGAGCTGGCGCTCTCCAAGGAGACCGACGAGGCGTCCAAGCAGCGCCTGGAGAAGCTGCGCCGCGACCTCGCCGACAAGGAGGAGGAGCTGCGCGGCCTCACCGCCCGCTGGGAGAAGGAGAAGCAGGGCCTCAACCGCGTCGGTGAGCTGAAGGAGAAGCTCGACGAGCTGCGCGGCCAGGCCGAGCGCGCCCAGCGCGACGGCGACTTCGACACCGCGTCCAAGCTGCTGTACGGGGAGATCCCCGCGCTGGAGCGGGAGCTCGCCGAGGCCTCCGAGGCCGAGCGGGAGGCCGCCAAGGACACCATGGTCAAGGAAGAGGTCGGCCCGGACGACATCGCGGACGTGGTCGCCTCCTGGACCGGGATCCCGGCGGGCCGGCTGCTGGAGGGCGAGACCCAGAAGCTGCTGCGCATGGAGTCCGAGCTGGGCAGGCGGCTGATCGGCCAGACCGAGGCGGTGCGGGCCGTGTCGGACGCGGTGCGCCGCTCCCGTGCGGGCATCGCCGACCCCGACCGTCCCACCGGCTCCTTCCTCTTCCTCGGCCCGACCGGTGTCGGAAAGACCGAGCTGGCGAAGGCGCTCGCGGACTTCCTCTTCGACGACGAGCGGGCCATGGTCCGCATCGACATGTCGGAGTACAGCGAGAAGCACAGCGTCGCACGCCTGGTCGGCGCCCCGCCCGGCTACGTCGGGTACGAGGAGGGCGGCCAGCTCACCGAGTCGGTGCGCCGGCGTCCGTACAGCGTGGTCCTGCTCGACGAGGTGGAGAAGGCACATCCCGAGGTCTTCGACATCCTGCTGCAGGTCCTCGACGACGGACGGCTCACCGACGGCCAGGGCCGGACGGTGGATTTCAGGAACACCATCCTGATCCTCACCTCCAACCTCGGCAGCCAGTACCTCGTCGAGCCGCTGACCAGCGAGGAGGAAAAGAAGCAGCAGGTCCTGGAAGTGGTGCGGGCCAGCTTCAAGCCGGAGTTCCTCAACCGCCTCGACGATCTGGTCGTCTTCTCGGCCCTGTCGAAGGACGAGCTCGCCCGTATCGCCGAGCTCCAGATCGACCGCCTCGCCCGGCGCCTCGCCGAGCGCCGGCTGAAGCTGGAGATCACCCCGGCCGCCCTGCAGTGGCTCGCCGACGAGGGCATGGACCCGGCGTACGGCGCCCGCCCGCTGCGCAGGCTCGTCCAGACCGCGATCGGCGACCGTCTCGCCAAGGAGATCCTCTCCGGCGAGATCAAGGACGGCGACACGGTCCGTGTCGACCGCTTCGACGGCGGCCTCATCGTGGGCCAGGCGCAGTGACGCCCGGGGGCGCGGGGCACGGCGCTGCGCCCCCGCCCCACGGCGCCCCGGGGGACTCGATCCGGACACGTCGCGCCGAAGGCCCGGTGGGGGTTGCCAGCCACCGCCCGGGATGGGAGAGGATGGCCGCATCCGTACGAAGGGAAACACCCCGTGAGCATCGACCCGTCCTCGATTCCGAATTTCGGGGGCCAGCCCCAGCCTCAGGCCCAAGCACCGGCGGGCCCGGTCATCCCCGACCAGGACCTGGTCAAGCAGCTCCTCGACCAGATGGAGCTGAAGTACGTCGTCGACGACGAGGGTGACCTCGCGGCGCCGTGGGAGGAATTCCGCACGTACTTCATGTTCCGCGGCGAGGACGAGCAGCAGGTCTTCTCGGTGCGCACGTTCTACGACCGCCCGCACGCCATCGAGGACCGGGCCAAGGTCCTCGACGCGATCGACGACTGGAACCGCCGCACCCTGTGGCCGAAGGTCTACACGCACACCCACGAGGAGGAGGGCCAGCCCGCCTCCGTCCGCCTCATCGGCGAGGCGCAGATGCTCATCGGCACGGGCGTCAGCCTGGAGCACTTCGTGTCGTCGACGGTCAGCTGGGTGCGCGCGTCGATCGAGTTCGACAAGTGGCTCGTGGAGCAGTTCGGCCTCGAGCCCGCGGGCGGCGACGACGAGAAGCCGGCCGACGACGCCTCCTGAGGCCCCCCAGCGCGGGCCGTACCGCTACAGCGCCATCGGGCCCAGCGTCAGCAGGTACGCCCCATAGCCGAACGACAGCCCGGCCAGGGCCGCGATCACCGTGATCGCGGCTCTCGGCCGGGCTTTCGTCAGCGCGGACGCGAGCGGCAGCAACAGCGGGAACGCCGGCAGCAGAAAGCGCGGCTTCGACTCGAAGAAGCCCGAGCCGCCGATGGTGATCAGCACCAGCACACCCGTGTACACCAGCAGGGGCAGGGCCGGCCGGTCCAGGACGAACAGCACGAAGAGCAGCACCCCCGCCCCCACGATGACCAGCGCCATCGGGAAGCCGAAGAACACCGGCGTGGTCACCATCGACCGCACCACCCGCAGGGAGCCGAGGCCCAGGTCGAACCGCGACGTCCAGCCGTCCTGCACGGCGAAGTACCCGCCGAGCGGGTCACCCTGGCGCGCCCCCACCCAGAGCAGATAGCCGAGCCACCCGGACGGCGCCAGCGCGGCGGCCGCCCACACCCGCCGTCCGTTCTTCCCCCTGCGTCTGACGAGCTCGCACGCCGCGACGGCGACGACCGCCGCCGCGACCGCGATCCCGTTGGGACGGGTCAGCCCGGCCAGCGCCGCCAGAGAGCCCGCCCAGAGCCAGCGGCGGGTCACCAGGGCGTAGAGCGACCACGCCGCGAAGGCGGTCAGGAGTGGCTCCGTGTAGGCCATGGACAGCACGATCGCGTGCGGCAGCAGTCCCCACAGCAGCACGAGGACGGTCGCGAGCGTCCGGTCGTACAGCCGCTCGACGACGGCGTGGATGCCCCACGCGGCGGCGCCCGCGGCCAGCCACGACAGCGCAAGGCCCACCGTGCCCCCGGTCACCGGAAGGACCGTCGTCCCGGCCCGCACGAGCGCGGGGTAGAGCGGGAAGAACGCCAGGTCGGACTGGACGGCGCCGTCCGGCCAGTACAGCGTGCGCCCGTAGCCGTGCGCGGCGATGCGGACGTACCAGTCGGAGTCCCACGACGTGGCGAGCAGGGCCCGCGGAGACTTGCCGATGTGCCAGGCCCACAGGGCCATCAGGCCCATCCCGGTGAGCCGCGCCGCCGCGAACATCCCGAGCGCGGGGGCCGCCCGGTGCAGGGCGGCGCGCCGGCGGGGAACGGACCGGGCATCGACTGACGGGGCTTTGTCGAGCGTCTCGGCGGACAGGGGACACCTCCGTGCGCGCGTGATCGGTCAGTCAACCCGACGATCAGCGGCGGGCGGACGCGGCGCGAGTGCTGCGAGGCCGTCCGGGTGAACCGTGGCCCGGCTGGGCGGTGCGTACGTGTGCCGCCTTGACGGCCCCCCGCTCAGCCGGTAGCGAGCCCCTTCAGCCGGGCAACGGCCTCCTCCAGCACGTCCACGCGCTTGCAGAACGCGAACCGCACGAACGGCGCGCCCTGCTCCCGGTGGTCGTAGAAGACCGCGTTGGGGATGGCCACGACACCGGCGCGCTCCGGCAGCGCCCGGCAGAACGCGAAGCCGTCGTCCTCGCCGAGCGGCCGGATGTCGGTCGTGACGAAGTACGTCCCGGACGGCCGGTACACGTCGAAGCCGGCCGCAGCGAGCCCGGAGGCCAGCAGATCCCGCTTGGCGCGCAGATCGTCCCTGAGCCCGTCGAAGTACTCCTGCGGCAGCGCGAGCGCCTCGGCGACCGCGTACTGGAAGGGCCCGGCGGAGACGTACGTCAGGAACTGCTTGGCCGAGCGGACGGCGGTGACCAGCCCGGGGACCGCCGTCACCCAGCCGACCTTCCAGCCGGTGAACGAGAAGGTCTTGCCCGCCGAGCCGATGGTCACCGTCCGCTCGCGCATCCCGGGGAAGCTCGCGATCGGCGTGTGCTCGCCGTCGAAGACGAGGTGCTCGTACACCTCGTCGGTCACGACCAGCAGATCCCGCTCGACGGCGAGCTCGGCGACCGCCGCCAGCTCCTCGCGGGTCAGGACGGTGCCGGTGGGATTGTGCGGCGTGTTGAGCAGGATGAGCCGGGTGCGGGCCGTGACGGCGTCCCGCAGCTCGTCCAGGTCCAGCTGGAAGCGTCGACATGCGACTCCGTCGCGTGGCACCGTGCGCGGCCTCAGCGTCACGGGCACGCGGGTCCCGCCCGCCATGGCGATGCAGGCGGCGTACGAGTCGTAGTACGGCTCCAGCGCGATCACCTCGTCGCCGGGCTCGACGAGGGCGAGCAGCGCGGCCGCGATCGCCTCCGTGGCCCCGGCCGTGACCAGCACTTCGGTGCCGGGGTCGTACGTGAGCCCGTACCGCTGCCGCTGGTGCCCGGCGATCGCGGCGCGCAGCTCGGGGACGCCGGGGCCCGGCGGGTACTGGTTGCCGCGGCCGTCGCGCAGCGCGCGCACCGCCGCCTCCCGGATCTCCTCCGGGCCGTCGGTGTCGGGGAAGCCCTGGCCGAGGTTGATCGCGCCGGTGCGCACGGCCAGGGCCGACATCTCGGCGAAGATCGTCGTTCCGAATGCGGCGAGGCGGCGGTTCAGCAGGGGGCGCGCGCTGGAGGTCATGGCGGCCATCCTGCGCGCAACCTCTGGACTTGCTCAAGTCTTCTTTGGGTCGACGGGGCGGGGGGCATCCCCCTCACACGCAAGGAGCGAGAACGAAGGGGGACGGTGAGGACGATGGAAGCAGTGATCATTGTGCTCGCGGGGATCGTGCTGCTGGGGGCCATGGGTCTCGCGGTCAGGAATGCCGGCCGGGGCGGCCGGAGGCGCTCCCGCCGCGGCAGCTGGTGGGCCGGCGGGGGCAGCGGGGCCGGCGGGGGCAGCGGAGGCAGCGGGGGCGGCTGCGGCGGGGGCTCGTCGTGCGGCTCCTCCTCCTGCGGGGGCGGAGGGGGAGGCTGCGGCGGAGGCAGCTGACACGGGGCAGCTGGTCCGTCGCGCACGGAGGACGCCCGGGTGGGAGAGGAATGTAACTCCCCCCGGGCGTCCTCCTGTTGACGCACGATGCACATATCCGCCGGTCTCCCGCACGGATCGGACGGGTTTTCTGTTGAACAGTTGAACAGCAAGGCCCCCGAGGGGATGGAAACCACGTCAAGTTGGGTAAAAGCGCTGTGAGCGCCGCGCACTTCATGGTTCCCTCGCTGTCGAGAACGTCCAGCCCTCGGACCTTCATCTGGACCCGAGCCGGCGGTCCCACCCCCCTCTGTGCTTCCTCCCGGACGCCCTGGACCGCCCGTCTACCCGTTACGCGTGTTTGCGGAGCCGACCCATGCTCACGACCCTGACAACGTCCTACACCGACACCCGCGCGGCCGATCTGGCCTGGGCGCTGGGTCGGGAGCCGCTGCCCGCCCTCGCTGCGCTGGACCTCGAACTGAGCGGCGCGAAACTGCAGTTGAGACTGCTGGGCGCATCCCACCAGGTGCTGCTCGAGGAGGATCAGGGCGTCTGCTCCGAGACCGTCGCCTGCATTCCCGGCAGCAGCACGCCGCTGCCGCTCGGTGTGGCCAAGCGGATCGGCGTGTGGGAGTACGAGTTCGCGGCGCGCGTCGAGACGTTGTCGAAGGGGTCGTTCGCGGGGCGCGCGCAGGAACTCCTCGCGCTGGTCGCGGACCACCCGAACGGTCTCGCGGGCACCTTTCCCGGCTCGCCGCACGCGTTCACGGCGATGGTGGCGCAGCGTCTCGACGGCCAGGTGCGGTGGCGTACGTGGCATGCGTACCCGCAGGAGGGGCAGCTCGTCGTGACCCGGACGTGCGTGGGCGCGCGAATGCCCGCCGGGCGCTGATTCCACACATCACGGCGGCATTTTGCGGCAGTTGCACTCGTGTGGGTGACGTGATGCGACGGGCGCGTAACGTAGCGTTACGGCATGATCGACCCGTCTGCGTCAACACGGCTCCGGGGCGGCGAGGCGCGACCGCTTCAGGGCGGGGCGCGGCTGCCCGTCCGTCCGGGCGCGGGCCGGTTCCTCGTCCTCCTCGTGGTCTTCGTCTGCGCCGCCTGCGGGTTGGTGTACGAACTCGAACTGGTCGCCCTCGCGTCGTACTTGACCGGTGACCCGGTCACCCAGGCCTCCGTGGTCCTGTCCGTCATGGTCTTCGCGATGGGCCTCGGCTCGCTGCTCGCGAAGCGGTTGCGCTGCCGTGCGGCCGTCGGCTTCGGCCTGGTGGAGGCGGCGCTCGCGCTGATCGGCGGCTGCTCGGTGTTCGTGCTGTACGCGGCGTTCGCGTGGCTCGGTGAGGCGCGGTACGTACTCGTGGGGTTCTCGCTCGCGATCGGGGTGCTGATCGGTGCGGAGATCCCGCTGCTGATGTCGCTGATCCAGCGGGCGTCGCGGCGCGGCGACCGGGAGCCCGACGCGGCGGGCACGGTCGCCGACCTGTTCGCGGCGGACTATGTGGGCGCGCTCGTCGGTGGGCTCGCCTTTCCGTTCCTGCTGCTGCCGTGGCTCGGACAGCTCACGGGCGCGCTGCTGACGGGCGCGGTGAACGCGGTGGCGGGCGGGGCACTCGTGCTGTGGCTGTTCAGGCGTGACCTTTCGGCACGGGGCCGGTGGTGCCTGATCGTCGCGAACGTGACGGTGCTGGCGGTGCTGGCCACGGCGACGGCGCTGGTCGGGGAATTCGAGGCGGCGGCGCGGCGTGCGGTGTACGGGGAGCCGGTGCGGGTGGCCGTGCGGACCGGGATGCAGGAGGTCGTGCTGACCGGGACGCGGCACGGTCCGCCCGGCCTCTTCCTGGACGGGCGTCCGAGGGTGAGCGGCCGCGAGTCGCGGTACCACGGGGCGCTGGTGCACCCCGCGATGCGCGGGCCGCACGCGCGCGTGCTGATCCTCGGCGGCGGTGACGGGCTCGCGGCCCGCGAGGTGCTGCGGCATCCGGGCGTGCGCTCGGTGACCCTCGTCGAGCGGGATCCGGGGATGGTCCGGCTGGCCCGCACGGACCCGGCGCTGGCCGGGCTGAACGGTCATGTGTACCGGGACGCCCGGCTGCACGTGGAGTACGCGGACGCGTTCGCCTGGCTCCGCTCGGCGGCGCACGGCGACTACGACGTGGTCGTCTCGGACCTTCCCGACCCCGGGACGACGCCCAGCGCGAAGCTCTACTCCCAGGAGTTCTACGGCCTCGCGGCGGGGGTTCTGGCGGACGGCGGCCGTATCGCCGTGCACGCGGGAGCGCTTGTGCAGCGGCCGCGCGTCTTCTGGACGGTCGACACCACGGTGCGCGCAGCGGGCCTCGCGACCGTGCCGTACCGGGCGCCGGGTCTGCCGCACCGCGGCTTCGTCCTGGCGGGGAGGGGCACGCCGCCGACGCTGGGGGCGGGCGCGGTGAGCGTGGCGGACCGGCGGCTCCGGGGGCTGCCCGAGTCGACGCTGGTGCGGCCGCGGTACACCGAGTGACGGCGTGAACGGTGCCGGTTCTGCGCAGAACCGCTCCATGCGGGCCGGGGCTGAGTAGGCTCGGCTGTCATGGAGCATGAGGTGTTCGTTCCGGTTCCGGCAGAGACCCTCCGGCAGACGCTGGCCGACCCCGCCCGCGTCGCGCGCTGCGTCCCCGGACTTCAGCAGGACGCCGACGCCTCGGCGGGCCCTCTCGCGGGCCGGCTGAAGATTCGTGTGGCCGGCCACACGATCACCTATCGCGGCGCCCTGCGGATCACCCAGCAGGACGGCGACTTCGCGGTCGAGGGCGAGGGCACCGAGGCCCGCGGCCCGGGCTCCGCCAAGCTCGCCCTGACCCTCCGGCTCACCCCGGCGGAAGGCGGCACCACCCTCACGTTCGGTGGCACGTCCCACGCGGAGGGCCGCCTCGCGGATCTTCCCGCGGACACCACGTCCCAGGCGGCGACCCGCCTCCTGGACCGTTTCGCGTCGTCGCTGGCGACGGCGGCGGCAGCAGCGGTGGCAGAGGCGGCGACACCGGCGAACGACGAGGTGGTCTCGGCCGACGCGGATGAGGCGTCCGCCCGCGAGGGCGCCAAGGGCGTCGAGGGCGTCGAGGAGCCCGAGGCCGTCGCGGAAGCCGAAGCTGTCGAGGACGTCGAGGACGTCGAAGGTGCCGGCGGTGTCGAAGGCGCCGAGACGGAGGAGACCGACTCCGCGTCCGTGTTCGAGGTCGACGTGCCGCCCTCCGCCCTGGACCCGATGGCCCAGGAGGAGTTCGGCGACGGCGACGAGCCACCGGCGGAGGCCGCCCATGCGCGGCGGACCATGATCGGGCGCAGTGCGGAGGAGGTGGACCATGCCCCGCCGCGCGGGCGGTACGCACCCGTCCCCGCGCCGCAGCCCGCCTCCGCGGGAGGCACCCTGCGCTGGCTCGCGCCCGCCGCCGCCATCGCCCTCGCATCCGCCGTCGTGGTGAGCCGGGCACTGCGGCGCCGCAGATAGGGCCCCAGTAGTGTCGGGGTGTGAGTAGCGAAGAGAGCGTCCGGCTCACTGCCGGCGACGTCGAGCTGACCATGGCCCCTGCGAACGGCTGCCGGATCGGCAGCCTGCGGGTCGGAGGGACCGAACTGCTGCGCCAGGGCGAGCGGTACGGCTGCTTCCCCATGGTCCCCTGGTGCGGCAGGACCGAGAACGGCCGGTTCATCAACGGCGGCGTACCGCACCAGCTGCCCGTCAACGCCCCGCCCCACGCCATCCACGGCACCGGCCGCGACACCGCCTGGCGCACCGCCCGCACCGGCCCGGCGTCCGCCGTGTTCACCTACGGGCTCGGCGACCCCTGGCCGTACAGCGGAGTGGTCACCCAGACGGTGGAGCTGACCGAGGACTCGCTCACCCTTCAGCTCGGCATCGAGACGTACGACGTGTCGTTCCCGGCCCAGGCCGGCTGGCACCCCTGGTTCCTGCGCAACGCCTTCCCCGGCGGCAAGGACGTCCAGATCGCGTTCACCGCCGACTGGCAGGAGGAGCGCGGCGCTGACCACCTCCCCACCGGCCGCCGTATCGGGCCCACCCCCGGACCCTGGGACGACTGCTTCGGCATGCCCGACGGCGTCGATGTCACCCTCACCTGGCCGGAGTGCCTGGAGCTCACCGTGAAGAGCCGCGCCGAGTGGGTCGTGATCTACGACGAGGAGGCGGAGGCGGTGTGCGTCGAGCCGCAGTCCGGCCCGCCGAACGGCCTCAACACCCACCCGCGCCTGGTCACCCCCATCGATCCCCTCGAAGTCGCCACGACCTGGACGTGGCGCCGCCTGGCCTAAGCTCATGGCCATGACTGACGTACGCGCTGAGCTGCTCCAGCAGATCAAGGACAAGGCCGTGGTGCACGGCAAGGTGACCCTCTCGTCGGGGCTCGAGGCCGACTGGTACATCGACCTGCGCCGGATCACGCTGGATGGCCAGGCGGCGCCGATGGTCGGCCAGGTGATGCTCGACGCCACCGCCGAGCTGGACTACGACTGCGTGGGCGGTCTGACGCTCGGTGCCGACCCGGTCGCCACGTCGATGCTCCATGCTGCAGCGGCTCGCGGGCAGCGTCTTGACGCGTACGTCGTCCGTAAGGCGGGCAAGGCGCACGGTATGCAGCGCCGCATCGAGGGCACGGACGTAAAGGGCCGTCGCTGCCTGGTCGTCGAAGACGTCTCCACCACCGGTGGCTCCCCGCTGACCGCCGTCGAGGCGGTTCGGGAGGCCGGCGGCGAGGTCGTCGCGGTCGCTGTGATCGTGGAGCGGGGCGCCGCACCCAAGATCGCGGAGGCGGGACTCCCGTACGTCAACGCGTACTCGCTGGAAGACCTCGGTCTCGCCTGACCTGCGGTTTCGCCGAGGGGTGGGAGTTTCACGTGAAACGTCCCGCCCCTTGGCCCCGGAGCCCCGGTCGGCTTCTGGAAAGATAGGTGCGACGATGTCGTCGCCCCCAGGTCAGGGCCAAGCAACGCAAACCGCACATCACAAGGAGCGGACAGATGCCCATCGCAACCCCCGAGGTCTACGCCGAGATGCTCGACCGGGCGAAGGCAGGCAAGTTCGCCTACCCGGCCATCAACGTCACCTCGTCCCAGACCCTGCACGCTGCGCTGCGCGGCTTCGCGGAGGCCGAGAGCGACGGCATCATCCAGATCTCCACCGGTGGTGCGGAGTTCCTGGGCGGCCAGCACAGCAAGGACATGGTGACCGGCGCGGTCGCGCTCGCCGAGTTCGCCCACATCGTCGCCGCCAAGTACGACGTCACCGTCGCGCTGCACACGGACCACTGCCCCAAGGACAAGCTGGACGGCTACGTACGTCCGCTGCTCGCGATCTCCGCCGAGCGCGTCGCCAACGGCCAGAACCCGCTGTTCCAGTCCCACATGTGGGACGGCTCCGCCGAGACCCTCGCCGACAACCTGGCCATCGGCCAGGAGCTGCTGGCCCAGGCCGCCGCCGCCAAGATCATCCTTGAGGTCGAGATCACCCCGACCGGCGGCGAGGAGGACGGCGTCACGCACGAGATCAACGACGAGCTGTACACCACCGTCGAGGACGCCATCCGCACCGCCGAGGCGCTCGGCCTGGGCGAGAAGGGCCGCTATCTGCTGGCCGCGTCCTTCGGCAACGTCCACGGTGTGTACAAGCCGGGCAACGTCGTGCTCCGACCCGAGCTGCTGAAGGACCTGCAGGCCGGCGTCGCCGCGAAGTTCGGCAAGGCCGACCCGTTCGACTTCGTCTTCCACGGCGGCTCGGGCTCCACCGCCGAGGAGATCGCCACCGCGCTGGAGAACGGCGTCGTGAAGATGAACCTCGACACCGACACGCAGTACGCCTTCACCCGCCCCGTCGCGGACCACATGTTCAAGAACTACGACGGTGTGCTGAAGGTCGACGGTGAGGTCGGCTCCAAGAAGACGTACGACCCGCGCAGCTGGGGCAAGGCGGCCGAGGCCGGCATGGCCAAGCGTGTGGGCGAGGCGTGCGCCTCGCTGCGCTCGGCCGGCACCAAGCTCAAGTAAGCGTTGAACGTCCGACGGGCCCGGCACCCACTCGGTGCCGGGCCCTCGGCATGTCATCCGGAGGGTCATCGTGGAGTACGACTTCGACGCCGCCGTCGACCGGCGCGGTACGGCGAGTGTGCAGTGGGACGGTGTCGCCGACCGCTTCGGGGTGGACGGACTGCTGCCGTTCACCATCTCCGACATGGACTTCCCGTCGCCGCCGCAGGTGCTCGACGCCCTGCGGGAGCGGCTTGCGCACGGGGTGTTCGGCTACACCGACTGGCGGCTCGGCGACTTCCGCGCGGCGATATGCGAGTGGTACGCGACGCGGTACGGGACGGAGCTCGACCCGGAGCGGATCGTGTACGGGCCGTCCGTGCTCAATCAGCTGTCGCAGCTGCTGCGGATGTGGACGGAGCCCGGCGACGGCGTGGTCGTCCACACGCCCACGTACGACGGCTTCCGCAAGGCGGTCGACGGGCTCGGTCGCGAGCTGCGCGGGGTGCCGGTCGGCGACGTCGCAGGTCTTGAGCGGGAGCTGGCCCGGGGCGACAGCCGCGTCCTGCTGCTGTGCTCGCCGCACAACCCGACGGGGCGGGTGTGGACGGAGGCGGAGCTGCGCGAGATGGCACGGCTCGCGGAGACGTACGACGTCGCCGTGATCAGCGACGAGATCCACGCGGACTTCGTGCACGAGGGGTACCGGCATCTGCCGTGGACGCGGTTCGCGGGGGAGCGCGGTCGGTGGGCGGTGATCACGTCCGGGTCGAAGTCCTTCAACTTCCCCGCACTGACGGGTTCGTACGGGATCGTCGGCGATCCGGGGGAGCGCGCGGCGTTCGTCCGGCGGATGGAGACGGGTGAGGGCCTCGCCTCGCCCGCGGCGCTCTCGCTGACCGCGCACGTCGCCGCGTACCGGCGGGCGGGGGAGTGGCTGGATGCGCTGCGGTCGTACATCGCCGGCAATCTGACGATGATCGCGGACCGGCTGAACGGGGCGTTCCCCGAGCTCGGCTGGACTCCGCCGCAGGCCGGGTACCTCGCGTGGATCGACCTGCGGGCGCTCGGTGTGCCCGACGAGGCGCTGCAACGCGAGCTGATCGAACGCGAGAAGGTCGCCATCATGCCGGGCGGGGTGTACGGCGCGCCCGGCTTCGTCCGCCTCAACGCCGGCTGCCCACAGGCGAAGGCGGAGGCGGGGACGGATGCGCTGGTCCGGGCACTGTCGCGGTTGGTGTGACGCCTCTCCACCCCGCCCCTTCCCGGCCTGGGGGAGCCCCCGGGCCGCCCCCGGTTCGTGACCGGTGCCGTCCGGTGAGCCCGGGTGCCCGTCATCGAACGCCGGACGGGCCGGAACGGAACCCATGCCCGGCAAGGTGTAGGGGGCCGGGAAGGGGCGCGCAGGGGCGGGGCCGGGGAAGGGGCGCGGAGGGGCGGAGCCCGCCGCAGCGCCCCGCGCGATGGCCGCGGGCGGCAGCAGCGGGGATGATCGGCGTATGGACATCAGGCTGGCGTCGGCAACCGGTCGGTGGGTGGTCCTGACGACCGTCCTGGGGTCCACCATGGCCCTGCTCGACTCCACCGTCGTGAACATCGCACTGCCGCACATCGGCGACGATCTCGGCGCCGACCTGGCCGAACTGCAGTGGATCATCAACGCGTACCTGCTCACCCTCGCCGGGCTGATCCTGCTCGGCGGGGCGCTCGGCGACCGGTACGGGCGGCGTCGGGTGTTCGTCATCGGGGTCGTGTGGTTCGCGCTCGCCTCGCTGGCCTGCGGGCTGGCGCCCAACGCACCCGTACTGATCATCGCCCGGGCCCTTCAGGGCGTCGGCGGGGCGCTGCTCGCGCCGGGATCGCTGGCGATCATCCAGGCGAGCTTCCACCCGGACGACCGGCCGCGGGCCGTGGGCCTCTGGTCCGGGTTCGGCGGGGTGGGCGCGGCCGTGGGGCCGTTCGTCGGCGGGTGGCTGGTCGACGGGCCCGGCTGGCGGTGGGTGTTCCTGCTGAACGTGCCGCTGGCCGCGCTGTGCGTACCGATCGCGCTGCGGCACGTACCCGAGACGCGGGATCCGGCCGCGCACGGCCGGTTCGACGTGCTGGGCGCGGTGCTCGGCGCGCTGGGCCTCGGGCTCGTGACGTACGGGCTCATCGACAAGTCGTGGTGGGCCGGCGCGGCCGGTGTGCTCGTGGGCGCCGCGTTCGTGGTCGTCGAGCGGCGCAGGTCCCACCCCATGCTGCCGCCCTCGATCTTCGCCTCGCGGCAGTTCACCGCGGTGAACGTGGTGACGGTGTGCGTGTACGCCGCGTTCAGCGGGTTCTTCTTCCTCGCCGCGCTTCAGCTCCAGGTCGTCTCGGGCTATACGGCCCTCGCCGCCGGTACCGCCCTGCTGCCCACCACCGTGCTGATGCTCCTGTTCTCCGCCCGCTCGGGGGAGCTCGCGGAGAAGATCGGCCCCCGCATTCCCCTCACCGTCGGCCCGCTGCTCTGTGCCGCCGGCATGCTGCTGATGCTGCGCGTCGGCGCGGACGCCTCGTACGTCGCCGACGTGCTGCCCGCGACGGCGGTGCTCGGGCTCGGCATGGTGACGCTGGTCGCCCCGCTGACCGCCACCGTCCTGGCGTCCGTCGACACCGCGCGGGCGGGCATCGCGAGCGGGGTCAACAACGCGGCCGCCCGCGCGGCGGGCCTCCTCGCGGTGGCCGCGCTGCCGCTGCTGGCCGGAATGGGGCCGGAGGCGTACCGGGTGCCGGAGGAGTTCGCGGCGACCTTCCGGCGGGCGATGCCGATGTGCGCGGGCGCGCTCGTGCTGGGCGCGGTGATCGCCTGGGCGACGGTACGGCGGCCGTCGCCGACTTGCGCCCGATCCGAGTGCAGGGTGCAGTGCGGGGTCGGCGCGCCCGCCCTGGAACACCTTGCGCGGCCGGCCCCCGCGCAGGACGGCGGCCACGACCGGCGGGGCGAGGCCACCGGATGAGGTCGGAGCCTGCCCCTGCTCAGGGTCCTGGCTCGTTCCTGCGCTCAGTGTCCTGGCCCGGTTCTGCTCAGAGCATGTCCTCGATCGTGATCGGCAGTTTGCGGATCCTGCGACCGGTGGCGTTGTGGACCGCGTTGGCGATGGCGGCCGCGACGCCGACCTGACCGATCTCGCCGACGCCCTTCACCCCGAGCGGGTTGACCACCGCGTCCTCGACCTCGATGAGTTCGACGTCCACGTCGGGGGCGTCGGCGTTGACCGCGACAAGGTATTCGCCGAGGCTCGAGTTGGCCCAGCGCCCCGTCCCCGGCTGCATGTAGTTGGCCTCCAGAAGTGCCTGCCCCAGACCCCAGAGCATGCCGCCCATGAGCTGGCTGCGGGCCGTCTTGGGGTTGAGCACCCGGCCGGGGGCGAAGGCGCCCGTCATCCTCCGCACCCGGACCAGTCCGAGTTCCGGGTCCACGGCCACCTCGGCGAACTGCGCGCCGAACGTGAGCATGCCGTACTCCGCGTCCCGGCCGGGCGGGCTCCAGGAGCCGGTGGCCTCCGCGTCCGGCTGGAAGCTTCGCTGCAGAAGCGCCGCGTACGACTCGCTCGACGTCCCCGCGGTCATGACGCCGTCCTGGACGACGACATCGACCGGAGCCGCGCCGTGCAGCGGCGATCCCGGATCGCCCACGGCCCGGGCGATCATCTGGTTGCGCAGGGCGGTGGCCGCGCTGTGCACCGCTGCACTGATCATCCCGCTGCCGGAGGAGCCGACGGCGGCGGCGATGCTGGGCAGGTCGGAGTCGCCGTTCTCGAAGCGGCAGCGGTCGAAGGCCATGCCGAGGCCGTCGGCGGCGACCTGGGCCATGACGGTGGCCACGCCGGTGCCGAAGTCGGGGGTCGCCGCCTGGACGACGGCCGTGCCGTCGGCGTAGAGGCGGGCGCGGGCGCGCTGCGGGTTGGCGGGCGGGGTGACCGGGTATCCGGCCGTCGCCGTGCCGGTGCCGATCAGCCAGTTCCCGTCGCGCCGGGAGCCGGGCTCCACGGTGCGCCGGTCCCAGCCGAAGCGTGCGGCGCCGCGCTCGAAACACTCCCTGAGGCCGGTGCTGGACCAGGGATTGCCCGTGTTGGGGTCCCGGTCGCTGACGTTGCGCAGGCGCAGCTCGATCGGGTCCAGGCCGATTTCCGACGCGAGTTCGTCCATGGTGCACTCGAGGGCGAACATCCCGGACGCCTCGCCGGGCGCGCGCATGAAGGTGGGCGTCATGGTGTTGCCGCGGATCAGCCGGTAGACGCCCTCGTAGGCGGGAGCGGCGTAGATCTGCGAGGAGAGACCCATCGACGGCTCCGCCCAGTCGTCGAAGTGCGAGCCGACCGAGATCTTGTGGTGGCGAATCGCGGTCAGCCGGCCCTCGCGCGTGGCGCCGACGGTGAGGTGCTGCTCCTGCTCCTCCCGGTGACCGACCGAGGTGAACATCTGCTCACGCGTGAGGGCGAGCTTGACGGGACGGCCGACGTCGCGCGCGGCCATCGCGGCCAGCGCCGCATGGTTGTGGATCATGGCTTTGCAGCCGAAGCTGCCGCCGACGAAGTGACTGATGACGCGGATCTTCGCCAGCGGGATGCCGAGCAACTGGGCGACGGTGATCTGGGTGGCGTTGACACCCTGGGTCGCGTCGTACAGCACCAGCTCGTCACCCTGCCATTCGGCGGTGGTGGTCGAGGGCTCGATCGGGTTGTGGTTGTTCGCGGCGTACGTGTACGTGGCCTCCACCCGCACGTCGGCCCGGGCGAGCCCCGCTTCGGCGTCCCCGCGCTCGATACGGCCGGGCAGGAACCCGCCGAAGATCCTCTCGGGTTCGTACGCCTGGTTGCGGCCTTGGTCGATCGTGGTGATCGACGGAGTCTCCTCGTAGGTGATCCGCACCAGGCTCGCCGCGTGCTGGGCGCGCTCGTAGGTGTCGGCGACGACGAGAGCGACCTGCTGGCCCGCGTAGTGGACGACGTCGTCCTGCATGGGGAAGAACGTCTGGCCGGGCGCGGCCGTGCCGGCGAGCGAGGGGATGAGCGGCGGCTGGGCGGCGATCTTCGGCAGGTTCTCGTGGGTCAGCACGGCGAGCACGCCGTCCTCGGCCAGGGCGGCGCTCGTGTCGACGGCGGTGATACGGCCGCTGGGGACGCGGGCTCCGACGATGTACGCGTACGTCAGGCCCGGGATCGGGACATCGGCGGAATAGCGTGCCGCACCCGTCACCTTGGGGCGGCCGTCGACGCGGTCGAGGGCCTGTCCGATGGCCGGGGTTGCCGTGGTCATGCTGGGCTCCCGTTCCCCGCGAGGGTTTCGAGGGCGCGTACGATCGCGCGCTGGGCGAGTTCGACCTTGAAGGCGTTCATCGCGGTGGGCCTCGCGTCGGCGAGCTCCACCCGAGCGGCCTGCACGAAGTTCACCCGCTCCGCGACCGCCCCGATCAGGAAGTCCTCCGCGCGCCGGGCACGCCAGGGCTTGGTGGCCACACCGCCGAGGGCCATCCGTACGTCCGCCACGGTGTCGTCCACGAGCGACAGCGCCACGGCCACGGAGGCCAGGGCGAACTCGTAGGACTCCCGGTCGCGGACCTTCAGATACAGGGACGTGCGGGCGACCGGCGCGGCCGGCACCTCGATGGCGGTGATCAGCTCACCGTGCGCCATGGGGTGCTCGCGGTGCGGGGTGTCGCCGGGCAGCAGGAAGAAATCGTCGATGGCGTAGGCGCGCTCGCCGTCGGCCCCCTGCGTGAGCACCTTGGCGTCGAGGGCCATGAGGGCCACGGCCACGTCGGAGGGGTGCGTTGCGATGCAGTGGTCGCTGGTGCCCAGCACCGCGTGCCCGCGGCTGAAGCCCTCGATCGCGGAGCAGCCGGTGCCCGGGTCCCGCTTGTTGCAGGCTGATTCGGCGTCGCGGAAGTACGAGCAGCGCACGCGCTGGAGCAGATTGCCCCCCAAGGAGGCCATGTGGCGAAGCTGCGCCGAGGCGCCGAGCTCCAGTGCCTGGGCGATGACCGGGAAGCGGTCCCGGACGACGGGTGCCGCGGCGACGTCGCTCATCCTGGCCAGGGAACCGATGCGCAGGCCCCCCTCGGGGGTGGCCTCGATCCCGGTGAGGGGAAGGTCGTTGATGTCGACCAGACGGCGGGGGGTGAGGACGTTCTGGCGGAGCAGGTCGACCTCGGTGGTGCCGCCGGCGAGGAAGTCGCTGGTGGGGTCGGAGCTGACGGCGGCGATCGCGCTGGCCGTGTCAGGGGCGCGGGAGTAGGTGATGGGCCGCACGGCGGGCTCCCTGCACTCGGGTCGGTCACATGTCGGGGTCGGTCGCGCTCTGCTCGACCGGTGTGCTTGTGGGTCGGTGTGCTGGTCGGTCGGGGTGCGTGCGCGCTGGTCCGGGCCGGACCGGAGGTCTAGTCGGCTCGGTCCGCCCCGTCACGGACTGCGCGAATGGCGGCCCGGATGTGCGGGTACGCGGCGCAGCGGCAGATGTTGCCGCTCATCCACTCCTTGATCTCGGCGTCGTCGCTCGCGTGCCCCTCCTTGAGGAGCGCCACGGCCGACATGATCTGGCCGGGTGTGCAGAAGCCGCACTGGAACGCGTCCTCCGCGATGAACGCCTGCTGCATGTCGTGCAGTTCGTTCTTCTCCGCAAGCCCCTCGATGGTGGTGATCTCACGGCCCTCGCAGGTCATCGCGAGAGTGAGGCAGGCCAGCACGCGCCGCCCGTCCACCCACACCGTGCAGGCGCCGCACGTGCCCTGGTCGCAGCCCTTCTTCGCCCCGGTCATGTACAGGCGCTCGCGCAGGGCGTCGAGCAGGCTCACACGTGGCTCGATCTCCATCGTGCGCTCGGCGCCGTTGACCCTCAGGGTGACCTCGACCGGGCCGGGTCCCCGCTCCTCGAGCGTGCGACCACGTTCGGTGATGGCCGAGCGACGTGCAGGCATGAGCTCCTCCTGGGCGCTTTTCCCCCCAATGCTCATACAGCGACAAATTGCCCGCAACTGGACGTCCGGGACGCTACTGGATGTCCGGTACGGGTCGGGCGCCACGGGGGTGCGGGAAGGCGGAATGACCATGCGAGACGGCGGAGTTGGCGCGCGAAGGCCGGTCACCGTGGTTTTCACCCGGGACGTCGCCGAGGGCAAGGAGGCCGGGTTCGAGCAGTGGGCGCACGGGCTCCAGCACACGGCGGCAGGCTTCCCCGGCAACGAGGGAGTGACATGGCTGCGGCCCGAAGGGGACAGGGCCCGGCTTTACCACGCGGTCGTCAGGTGGGCCAACCCCGACTCCCTCGACCACTGGATGACATCCGCGGACCGGGCCACCTGGCACGACAGGGTGCTGCCGCCGGCACGCACCGCGCGTCCGGAGCTGACCACCACCGGTCTGGAGGCCTGGTTCGACGTCCCGCACACCGCGGCGGTGCCGCCGGCCCGCTGGAAGATGACCCTGGTGACGATCGTCGCCGTCCACCCGTTCGCGCTGCTGTTCAGCGCCGTCTTCGCGCGCTGCGCCGCAGCGGCTGGAAGGGCCACGGCCCGGTGCCGTGGGAGGATGGTCCTACAAGTAATCGTGCACTCTGTGCCGCCGTCTCCTGCTGAGTGACGGCGGCACAGTCAACTCCGCCGCGGTGACTACCGCTTCAGCTCGGCGTACGCCTCGGCGCTGCTGTCCTGAAGGAACTGCCAGCAACGCTCCGTCTCGTCCTTCTCGTTGATCTTGCCGGCGGCACGAGCGAGGGCGGCGAGGCAGCGCAGGAACCCGCGATTGGCTCGGTGGTCCCAAGGGATGGGGCCATGTCCTTTCCACCCGGCCTGGCGGAGCGCGTCCAGACCGCGGTGGTAGCCGGTGCGCGCGTACGCGTACGACTCGACCACTCGCCCCGCCTCGAAGGCGTCGTCGGCGAGCATGGCCCAGGCGAGCGAGAACGTGGGGTGCTTCGCAGCGACCTCGGCCGGAGGCTGGGACTCCTCGCCCAGCAGGCGGTACGCCTCTTCGTTCTCCGGGAGGTACGTCGGCTCCGGGCCGCCGAGCAGGTTCTTGTGAGTCGTCATGGATGCAGTCTGCCACTTGCGGCCAGGTGTTCGGGATGCCCGCGAGAAAATAGGCCGTAGTCCAGGTAGAGATGAGAACAGCGGTTGATGTACCCGATTGCGATATGCGACGATCCGGCGCATGGCGGCACGACGGGGGTCCTCCGGGGCCATACAGGTGGGCATCTACACCCGGATCAGCAAGGACGACGAGGCAGAGGGATTGGGCGTCGCTCGGCAGGAGGAGGACTGCCGACTGCACTGTGCTGCCCGAGGGTGGGAGGTCGCCAAGGTCTACGAGGACAACGACCTCTCGGCGTACAAGCGCAAGACCGTGCGCCCGGAGTTCCGTCAGATGTTGGAGGACCTCAAGGCCGGGCGGATCGACGGAGTCGTCGCCTGGGATATCGACCGCTTCACGCGCCAGCCACGTGAACTGGAGGCGTGGATCGACGAGTACGAGGACGCCGAGCGCCGCAAGCGGCGCCTCGTCTTCGACTCCGTATCGGCGTCGGACATCGACCTGTCCACGGAGAACGGTCGGTTCATTGCGCGGATCAAGGTCACCATCGCCAACAAGTCCTCGGCGGACACCTCTCGGCGTACGAAGCGCAAGCACCTGGAACTCGCGACGCAGGGCAAGCTCCCTGGTGGCCGGGCGCCGTACGGCTGGAGCCGCGAGGACCGCAGGACGCTGGTGCCGGAAGAGGCGGAGAACCTCCGCAAGGCCGTGAAGGACTTCCTGGGCGGCATCCGCTGGGCGTCGATCGCGCGCGCGTGGCGGGACAAGGGGGTCAGGTCGCACAGCGGCGGCTACTTCGACGACTCCAAGATCAAGCGGATGCTGATGAACCCGCGGATCTGCGGCTACCGGATGCACCAGGGTGAGTTGTTCCTGGACGAGCGTGGTGAGCCAGTCGTCGGCGACTGGGAGCCGATCATCACCCCCGATGACTGGTACCTGCTCACGGAGAAGGTTCGGCGGGAGTCGGAGGGACGAGCCACACGAGACAACGCCACCAAGTACCTGCTCTCCGGCATAGCCCGGTGCGGGCGGTGCGGTGCGAAGATGCGGGCCTTCCCGTCGTACCGGAAGTCGAAGACGTCATCGCAGTTCAAGTACGCGTGCCCCGGCAAGAACGACGGGGGATGCGGGGGAGTGGCCAGGGCGGGCGAACCGGTGGACCGCCTCATGAGGAACGCCGTGTTCCTCAGCTCGGACAAGGCGCTCGCGAATGTCCGTGAGCGTGCGCCGGAATGGACCAAGGAGGAGCAACTGGCCTCCCTTGAACGGGATATGGTCGAGTTCAAGCAGGCGTGGAAGGAGAAGCGCATGTCGGCCGCTCGCTACATCGCGCTCACCGAGGACCTGGAGAAGCAGATCGCGGAGCTGCACCGGGAGCGGGCCCTGCACCGAGCCGAGGCCGCGACCTTCGCGGCCGGCCCCATCGACATACGGGAGCGGTGGGAGAAGCTGACGATCGAGCAGCAGCGCGCCGCTGTCCTCAAGGTCTTCCGCGCGGTCATCATCAAGCCCGCGTCCAACGGGCCGATCTTCGACCCGGCGGACATCGAGCCGGTGCTCAGGTGACAAACGGAAGCCGGGCCCCCGTTGCGGCTGGGGACTCGGCTTCGTTCGTTCACGACCGGTCCATGCCGAAGATGCGGAGCAGGTCTTCGACCCACTCCTCGTCCCGGTCAGGGAGCTGAGCCTCTACTCGGCGCAGCCACTCGTCCTCAGTCAAAGAGCCCGACCTCCCTCGCCGCGCCACCGTGGCCGCCGGATGGGCGGAAACACGGCGGTGGGACACGGTGAGGGAGGCGTGGGAGGCCGGCGTCCGTGTGCGGGGTCGGTGCGGAGGCAGGGGGTATTGCGGGTTGGCGCAAGGGGTGAGTCCTCTTCTGGCGGCCATGGGTGCGGCAACACCGGTCCGTCGGTCGATCGCTCTGGATGAGGTGAGGTGTCCGTGCTGGGGGTTTGCGGGCCCAGGACGGGAGTGGGTGGAGGCCGGAGGCTACGCCTCGTCGGAGGAGCCGGCCTCGTTGCGGTGCTCGCCGGACGGCGGTCCGTACGACTCCAGACCTCACCCCGCCCGACATCCGCCAGCGCCTCGACGAGCTCCACCACCTACTGGACCTGATCGCCGAGGCCCTGCGCGAGCCCGCCGCCCCCAGGAAGGGCCTGGCTGCATGATCGCCGCCATCAAACCGGCCGGATCCAACACCCGACGCCATGAAGGTCTCGAAGGGACAGACGAAGAGCAAGAGCTGGGGCGGCCACCCCAAGTCCAGGACCGAAGACTGCACCATCGCCGGCTACATGGTCGCGACGACAGGCAAGTACTGGACGCCCTCCCTCCCCGTCTGCTGATTCCCGATCGTCCAGCGGTTGGCACGCTTCAGCGGCCCCAACCGCAGCCCTAAGGTGGGCCAGTGATTGAAGCATCCATCGGAGCCGTCCCAGGACTGCTCCTTTTCTTCCTTGTCGCGTCGGCGGTAGTCAGTAGTCTGACCATCCTCGCTGCTAAGGCGCGCAAGAAGCCACCGCTAATTCCCACCGTGCTGTCCGTGGCCGTGGTAGGAATTCTTGCGGTTACGCTGCTGCCCAGCGGCGCCGGTATCGACACCGGGCAATGCGACGCGGGAGTGCCGCGTCATGTGCTGACCTCTTCGAGCGCACTGCTGAACATTGTTCTGTTCGTTCCCGCTTCCGTTCTTGCCGTCGTGCTCTCACGCCGTCCGCTGACGACAGCAGCTGCATTCGTGATTCTCAGTGGCGGCATCGAGTTCTTCCAAGCGGTACTTCCTGTGGGCCGCTCGTGCAGCCTTACGGACATGACCGCCAACTCGATCGGGACGCTGGTGGGCGTCGGTGCAGCCACCATCTGGTTGAAGCAGAACCGGCGGCTCCTCGGTCGGCCGTTTAGAGACCTGTCGTGGGGAGCTGTCGTCGGTGTCCTGGGCGTGGCTGCGCTGGCTGGCATGTTCCACAGCCAGGTGAAGGCGGTCAACGTCGTCGCCATGGATGACCAGCGTCGGGCCTATGTGGACAGCGTCGACGGTTCAGACCAGTGGATCGCAGACGCGGCGGAAGGTGTTTTCGGCAAGGGGACCGTCGTCGAGCAGACTTCCGCTGAACTAGAAGGGTCACGTTCTCTAATCACGGCAACGACGAACCGCGGCACCATCGCGGGCTGGTGGCCGGACCGCACACTGCAGCAGGCGTGGTCGTCGGACGACAAGGGTGACACAGGGACCTACGACGAGGTACAGGCCCTGCGGGTAGGGAATGCATACGCCGCGAAATGGTTCCCGGAGAGCTTGGCAGGCAGCAAGGAAAAGGTCAGGGAACTCGGAGAGGGAAACGACCCGACGGCACCCTACATGGTCAGCTACCGCCGCTATGTCAACGGCGTCATGATGCCCATGCGCCTCGACATCACGGTGACCAAGGCAGGACGCATCATGGGTTTCACCTCCAAACCCGAGAAAGACCCCGATCTACCCAAGGTGACCCTTGAGGAAGACGCTGCGAAGCGAATCGCGAGTCAGATGTCTGGGAAGAAAGCAATAAGCGCGCTCCTGCTCGCACAGAAAATCGGTGGACAATGGTGGCCTGTATGGCTCATCGGCGTGAACGACGCAGACGTCTTCGTGGACGCCGTCACCGGAAGGTCTGTGACCCCAGATGCGTGACTACTGCGTGTGAATTCCTGGTGCCGCAGGGTGGTCACGGGGTGGCACTTGATACCTGCGCTGTACCGCGGGTATGCGGCGTCACCCGAGCGATGCCAGCCTCCGAACATCCTCGGCGCATCCCCATGACAGCGTGACACCAGCACCACCGTGCCCAATAGTCGTGGACGACCCAAGGGCCGTCGTCTCGCTGCTCGGCCTCGACCCGTACTGCGCTGCGGGTCGGGCGGGTGCCGATGCGGTGTCCGTCGACTGGGGGTTTGGGTTCTGGCCTGCGGCGGCGGTCCGATCGGCTTCTGGAGATGCGGAGCTGCCCTCCGCTCCGCGCGCGGGAAGGTCAGTCGCGTGTCGCCCCCTCGGGCGACAGTACGCGGACGGGGACGCCCTTGCTATCGGCGTAGGTGACGACGTCGGCTGTGCCGCCGTAGCCGCGGGCCGGCTTTCCGTCCCACACCGCGAGCAGCACATCGACCCGGTCGACGAGCAGTTCGCTGCCCTCCATGTGTGCGTGCGAGCCGGAGCCGTCAAGGCCCGTGCGGTGCACCTCCGTGGCATGGCGTAGCAGCTCGTCGTATGTGGGGTGGTGCCAGTCGGGGAGATCGGCGCGGTACTGCTCAGCGGGCAGCACGATCTCGATCCGGCCGCCGTGGTCGAGCACGGCCTGCGCGAACCAGGCGTCGGGCCCGTCCGCGATGCAGCTCACGCCGACCAGCTCGGCAGGGGCGTAATCTCCGACCGCCTCGACCAGGGCGCGGCGTACGTCGCGCTCTACCACGGTGACCAGTGATCCCGACTTTCATGTCTTCCTCTCGTCCACAGGTACGCGTGAAGAGGTCATCGGTTCAGATCCCGTCGGTATGAGCGGACGCCTGGAACCCCCGTCGACTCCTTGGTCGGGCTCGAAACTTCGCCGTCATGGGGGGACACTTGTGTCGGCGGGTTTGCAAGCCTCCCCCGTAGGGGGCTTGACGCCCATCCACTCCGTGGAGCAGATCCTGGCAAGCTCCGACACCCATTCCAGGTTCCGCTCTGGCAACTGGGCCGCGACGTTGTCCAGCCACTCCTGCTCGGTCATGCCGTAGTTCCCTCCCACTCTCGGGTACATTCCACCATTCTCATGGGAGCACGAGCCGAACCGCGCTTCTTGCCCTGCACGCCCTCGCCCGCGCCGCGCAGGCCATCGGTGAGCAGGCGGAGTACGAGCGCTGCACGACGTTCCTGCGCGACTCGTCCGAGACGGCCGCCGAGACCCTCGGCTGATCCAGCCCCTCGGCTGATGCGGGCCTTCCACTGATCCAGGCCCTCGGCCGACCGCGACTCCCGGCGGACCGGGGCGGGCGCCCTCTCCCTGGCGTCCGCCCCTGGCGGAGGGGTCGGAGCCTCTGTTTATGATGCCCGCAGGGGACCGGAGCTCCGATACCACCAACGGAAAGGGGCGGACCGCTACCCGGACACTTGTGTCAGGAGACAGCGAATGTCGCAGCATCCCGATGCCTCCGGAGCCGGTTCGGACACCCCGAACCTCGACTTCGCGGGCACGACCCCGTACGAGGACTACGTCCAGGCGGACGTCCTCACCCATCTCCAGCACCCTCGCTCCGACGATCCCGGAGAGATGGTCTTCCTGGTCACCACCCAGGTGATGGAGCTCTGGTTCACCGTCATCGTCCACGAGTGGGAGACCGCGTCCCGTGCCCTGCGCCGCGACGATCTGCCCGTCGCGATGGACGCACTCAAGCGGTCCGTACGTGAGCTGGACGCGCTGAACGCCTCCTGGCGGCCCCTCGCGCAGCTCACCCCCATGCAGTTCAACTCGTACCGCGGCGCCCTCGGCGAGGGCTCCGGCTTCCAGTCGGCGATGTACCGGCGCATGGAGTTCCTGCTCGGCGAGAAGTCGGCGTCGATGCTCGTCCCGCACCGCGGCGCCCCGCGCGTCCACGCCGAGCTGGAGAAGGCCCTGCAGGAGCCGAGCCTGTACGACGAGGTCCTGCGGCTGCTCGCGCGCCGTGGGCTGCCCGTCCCGCAGGCCGTCCTCGACCGAGATCTGTCCCAGCGGTACGAGCCGTCGCCCGAGGTCGAGCGGGTGTGGGCGAGCGTGTACGAGGACGACGACCAGCACGCCGAGCTCGTACGCCTCGGCGAGGCGCTGACCGACGTCGGTGAGCTGGTCTGGCGCTGGCGCAACGACCACCTGGTCGCCACCCGCCGCGCCATGGGCTCCAAGACGGGCACCGGCGGTTCGGCGGGCGTCGCGTGGCTGGAGAAGCGGGCCGTGAAGAACGTGTTCCCCGAGCTCTGGACGGCGCGCAGCCATGTCTGATTCTTCAGCGGACCTGGCCGAGAAGGCCGCGGCGCTGGACGCCGCAGACGAACTGGCCAAGCAGCGCGAGCTGTTCGCGCTCACTGCGTCCGATCATGCGGCCGATGCCGCGGACGTCGTGTACCTCGACGGGAACTCGCTGGGCGCGCTGCCCCGCCACATCCCCGAGCGCATGGCCGACGTCATCACCCGCGAGTGGGGCGAGCTGCGCATCCGCTCCTGGACCGAGAGCGGCTGGTGGACCGCGCCCGAGCGGATCGGCGACCGCATCGCCCCGCTCGTCGGCGCCGCGCCCGGGCAGATCGTCGTCGGCGACTCGACGAGCGTGAACGTCTTCAAGGCGCTGGTCGCGGCGGTCCGGATGGCGGGCGACGACCGGGACGAGATCGTCGTCGACGCGACGACGTTTCCCACGGACGGATACATCGCCGAGTCCGCCGCCCGGCTGACCGGCCGCCGTCTCGTGCCCGTCACCCCGGCGGAGCTGCCCGCCGCGCTCGGACCGCGTACGGCCGTCGCGCTCGTCAACCACGTCGACTACCGCACCGGCAGGCTCCACGATCTGCCGGCGCTCACCGCGGCCGTGCACGAGGCGGGCGCGCTCGCCGTCTGGGACCTGTGCCACAGCGCGGGCGCGCTGCCCGTCGGGCTCGACGCGCACGGCGTGGACCTCGCGGTCGGCTGCACGTACAAGTACCTCAACGGCGGCCCCGGTGCGCCGGCGTATCTGTACGTCGCCGAGCGCCACCAGGACCGCTTCGACTCGCCGCTCCCCGGCTGGAACTCGCACGCCGACCCGTTCGCCATGGCCTCCGGGTTCAAGGCGGCGGACGGCGCGGTCCGCGGCCGGGTCGGTACGCCCGACATTCTCTCGATGCTGGCGCTCGAGGCCGCCCTCGACGTCTGGGACGGGGTCTCGGTGGAGGCGGTACGGGCCAAGTCGCTCGCCCTCACCGACTTCTTCCTGGAGTGCGTCGAGGCGTACGTCCCCGACGGGAGGGTCACCTCACTGACGCCCCGTGCGCACGCCGAGCGCGGCAGCCAGGTCGCGCTGTCGTGCGAGGGGGCGCCCGCCGTCATGGAGGCCCTGATCGCACGCGGCGTGGTCGGCGATCTGCGCCGCCCTGACGTGCTGCGATTCGGATTCACTCCGCTGTACGTCGGTTTCGCGGACACCGAGCGCGCGGCCAGGGTCCTGGCCGAGGTCCTGACCGAGGCGCACGGCTGATCGCGGGGGGCCGGGGGCCTGATACCGTCCCCGCTGGTCAGGCCGATTCGGCCCCCTCACCGAAAGGTTGGAGCAGCATGCCGGACCCCGCCGCCGCTCGCGACGCCGCCGAAGAGGCCTCGGCCCTGTCGCATCCGGCCGTTGCCCCGGACGCCACCGTCGCGTACGGCGAACACCCCGACCAGGTCGTCGACTTCTACGCGCCGCGCGACAGCCGGGACCCGGTGCCGCTCGTCGTGGTGCTGCACGGCGGGGCATGGCGGGCTCCGTACGACCGGCAGCACGTCACCCCGTTCGCGGACTTTTTGGCCCGGCGCGGTTTCGCCGTGGCGAACGTGGAGTACCGCAGGGGTGGTTCGCTGCCGCAGCAGCGGGACGACGAGGACGCCACCGGTCCGGTGGCCGGGCGCTGGCCGGAGACGTTCGACGACGTGGCGGCGGCGCTGGACGCGCTGCCGGGGCTGACCCGTACGGCACTGCCCCAGGCGGACCCGCGGCGCATCGTGCTCACCGGCCACTCGGCGGGCGGCCACCTCGCGCTGTGGGCGGCCGCGCGCCATGTGCTGCCCGTCGGGTCGCTGTGGCGGCTCGCGGCGGCGCCGGTGCTGCGCGGAGTCGTCGCGCTGGCTCCGATCGCGGACTTCGGCAGGGCGGCGGAGCTGTCCGTGTGCGGCGGCGCCGTGCACCAGCTGCTCGGCGGAAAGGACCGCTTCGAGGAGCGTGCGGCGCACGCGGACCCGGCGGTGCTGCTGCCCACCGGGATCGCGACGGCGGTCGTCCAGGGCCGCGAGGACACCGTGGTGCCGCAGGCGGTCGCCGAGGCGTACGTGGACGCGGCGGCGAAGGCGGGCGAGACGGTCGGCTTCACCCTCCTCGAGGACGTCGGGCACTTCCCGCTGATCGATCCGGCGGCGGACGCGTGCGCGGTGGTGGCGGAGGAGATCGCTCAGCTCGCCTGGTGAACCGCCTGGCCTTGCGGACAGAACCTGACCGCAAGGCTTCGTACGGTCATGCCATGACGAACACCGCGCACCACCAGAAGGTCCTTGTCACCGGTGCCACGGGCACCGTCGGCCGCCAGGTCGTCGCCGAGCTCCTCGCCCGTGGCCATGCCGTCCGCGCCCTCACGCGCGACCCCGCGAGGGCGAAGGCGTCCCTCCCGGCCGTCGTCGAGGTCGTCCAGGGCGATCTCACCGACCCGGACAGTCTGATCCCGGCCCTGGAAGGCATTGCCGGACTGCACCTGATCACCTTCGGCGGGGAGTACATGGCCCCGCTGGAGACCGGCCCGCGGATCGTCGGACTCGCCCGCAAGGCAGGGGTCCGGCGGGTCACGGTCCTGCACGGCGGCGACCGTACGCCGCTCCAGGACGCGGTGGTGGCGAGCGACCTGGCATGGACGGTGCTGATGCCGGTCGAGTTCATGGCGAACGCGCTGGAGTGGGCCGAGTCCGTCCGCGCGGAGGACACGGTCGGCGAGCCGTTCACGGGCCGGCTGAGCGCCATGGTCCATGAGGCGGACATCGGCGCGGTCGGGGCCGTCGCGCTCACCGAGGACGGCCACGGCGGACGGTCGTACGTCATCACGGGCCCCGAGGTGCTGACCCTGCAGGACAAGGTGGACGCGATCGCCGCCGCGCGCGGAAAGGCCGTCGAGCTGGTCGAGCTCACCCCCGAGGAAGCCGTCGGGAAGTGGCGCGCCGCCGGGTTGCCGCAGGACGTGATCGACTTCCTCCTCGTCGCGTACGGGAACACCCCGGAGGTGGGCCGTACCGTCGTCGACGCCGTGGAGAAGGTGACCGGACGCCCGGCGCGTACGTTCGCGGAGTGGGCGGCGTCGCACGCGGCGGCGTTCCGGGCCTGACCAGGGGCGGACCCATGTAGTACCTGCGACGGACGCGGAAGGATCCGCATCGCAGGTGACGACCGCGTCCGTCCCGGCCCGTACCTTGGCTGACGTGACCGACACGCAGACCACACAGCGCGTACCGCGCGCCGACGCCGCGAGCCGCAGCCCCGAGTTCCGCCTGGCCATGGGCGCGCTCGGCGGTCTGCGGCAGGACCTCTTCCACGACGCCTTCGCGTACCGCCCGCTGCCGCCGCTGGCCACGGATGCGCCGGTGATCCGCCGGCTGCCGGGCCGGATACGCAGGTACGCGGTCTGGACACCGCACGCGTTCGTCGCGGGCTGCGCGCTGATCGTGCTGCTCGCGGGCGCCACGACGAGCGGCATGAACGACCTCGGCGCGTTCGTCTTCGGCGCGGTGCCCGCGGCCGTGGTGCTGATGACGCTGGTCCGTCCGGTGCTGGCGTTCTGGGCCTCGCTCGCCGCCACGCTCTTCGTCGCGGTCCTTGCCAACCCCTGGGGCGACTGGCCCTGGTCGGGCGCCACGATCGCCTCGCACCTCGCCGTCCTGACCTTCGTCGCGGCGCGCACCCGCCCGCGTACCGCCATGTGGATGTGGCTGCTGACGGGCGCGTTCGGACTTGTGACCGAGACAGCACTGAGCCGCGGGTACAGCACCGGCAGCACCGGTCCGCTGATGGTCCTCTCGGCCTTCGTGCTGCTCCTGGTCGCCATGGTCCAGGTCCGTCGCGAGGCGCGCGAGGAGGTCGCCGTCCAGCAGAGCGTCACCGCGGTCGAGCGCGACCGCCGCACCCTGCTGGAGGAGCGCACCACCATCGCCCGTGAGCTGCACGACGTGGTCGCCCACCACATGTCGGTCGTCGCGATCCAGGCGGAGGCCGCCCCTTACCGGGTGGAGAACCCGCCGCCCGAGCTGGAGCAGGCCTTCGTGACGATCCGGGAGAACGCGGTGGCCGCGCTCACCGAGCTGCGCCGGGTCCTCGGAGTCGTACGGGCGGAGGACTACGAGGCGCCGGACGCGCCGCAGCCGACGCTCGCCGATCTCGACGGGCTGCTGGGCAATGTCCGTGACGCCGGTCTCGACGTCGGCCTCGCGATCACCGGCGCGGTCCGTGAACTGCCGCAGGGCGTCGAGCTGTCCGCGTACCGCATCGTCCAGGAGGCCCTCAGCAACGCGCTGCGCCACGCACCCGGCGCGCCCGCGAAGGTAGAGGTCTCGTACGTCCTCGGCGGGCTGGGCCTCCGTATCGTCAACGGACCGGCGCGCGGACTCGTCAAGCCCTCGCCCGGCGCCGGCCACGGCATCACCGGCATGCGGGAGCGCGTGACGATGCTGAACGGTGAGATGACGGCCGAGCCGACGGAGGACGGCGGCTACGAGGTCGCCGCGTTCCTCCCCGTTGCGAGGGACGAGACCGCATGACCATCCGTGTCCTGATCGTCGACGACCAGATGATGGTCCGCGAAGGCTTCTCCGTCCTGCTGAACGCGATGCCCGACATCGAGGTGATCGGCGAGGCGGTCAACGGGCGGGACGCGGTCGCCCAGGTCGCCGCCCTGCGCCCGGACGTCGTCCTGATGGACATCCGGATGCCCGAGCTCAACGGCATCGAGGCGACCCGCGAGATCGTCGCGGCGGACACCGACGCGAAGGTGCTGGTCCTGACGACCTTCGACCTCGACGAGTACGTGTACCAGGCCCTGCGCGCCGGGGCCTCCGGCTTCCTCCTCAAGGACGCCTCGGCCCGGCAGCTCGCGGACGGCGTCCGGGTGGTTGCGGCGGGCGAGGCGCTCCTCGCGCCGACGGTCACGCGCCGTCTGATCACCGAGTTCTCGCGCATCTCCACGGCCCCGCGGCCCCCGGCGATGGCCCAGATCGGCGATCTGACGGAGCGCGAGACGGAGGTGCTGGTGCTGATCGCGCAGGGCCTGTCGAACGCGGAGATCGCCTCGCACCTGGTCGTCGCCGAGTCCACGATCAAGACGCATGTCAGCCGCATCCTGGTGAAACTGGGCCTGCGCGACCGCACCCAGGCGGCGGTCTTCGCCTACGAGGCGCGGCTGGTCACGCCCGCCTAGGGCGTGACGGAGGGCGCTGCGGCGGGCTATCGCCCCGCCCGCCCCTCCCCTGAACCGGGGCTCCGCCCCGGACCCCCTTCCTGACGGCTCCGCGCCGTACCGCCCCGTACCGCCCTTGCCCCCAACGGCTCCTGTGGAGCCCGTTGGGGGCAGAGGAACGGGCCCGGTCGACCGCAACCTGCGCCCCGAGCCCGCAGGGCGTAGGGGTTCGGGGCATGCCTCCCGTTCGGGAAGGGGCGGGAAGAGAAGCGCCGCGGGCGTCGCCCATGGTCGCCGGAGACGGCCCGGGCGGGCTAGCGTCCGGGCATGGACGCAGCCTTCGCACCCTGGTCCCCTGACTTCGTCGCCGATCCCTACCCCGCGTACGCGGACCTGCGCGCCCGCGGCCGCGTGCACTGGTTCGAGCCCACCCGCCAGTGGCTCGTCCCGCACCACGCCGACGTCTCGGCACTGCTCCGGGACCGGCGCCTGGGCCGTACGTACCTGCACCGCTTCACGCACGAGGAGTTCGGCCGCACGCCCCCGCCCGCCGCGCACGAGCCGTTCCACACGCTCAACGACAACGGGATGCTGGACCTCGAAGCACCGGACCACACGCGGATCCGGCGGCTGGTGACCAAGGCGTTCACCCCGCGCACCGTCGAGGCGCTCGCCCCGACCGTGCGGCGGCTCGCGGCCGGGCTGGTCGCGGACCTGAGGAAGGCGGGCGGGGGCGATCTGCTCGCGGAGGTCGCCGAGCCGCTGCCGGTCGCGGTGATCGCGGAGATGCTGGGTGTCCCGGAGGCGGACCGGGCACTGCTGCGGCCCTGGTCGGCGGACATCTGCGGGATGTACGAGCTGAACCCGTCCGAGGAGACGGCGGCACGGGCCGTCCGCGCCTCGCTCGAATTCTCGGCGTACCTCAGGGACTTGATCGCCGAGCGCCGCAAAGCCCCGGGCGATGACCTGATCTCGGCGCTGATCGCCGCGTACGAGGAGAGTGAAGAGGCGCGGCCCGAAGGGCCTCCGTGCAAGGGCGGTGGCGGGGGACGGGCGGGACGGCTGAGCGAACAGGAGATGATCTCCACCTGTGTGCTGCTGCTGAACGCTGGCCACGAGGCGACCGTCAACACCACCGCGAACGGCTGGTGGACGCTCTTCCGCCACCCCGAGCAGCTGGCCGCCCTGCGCGCCGACCACTCCCTGCTGTCCACAGCTGTGGAGGAACTGATGCGCTACGACACGCCGCTCCAGCTCTTCGAGCGCTGGGTCCTCGACGACATCGAGATCGCCGGCACGCTCATCCCGCGCGGCTCCGAGCTCGCGCTCCTCTTCGGCTCCGCCAACCGTGACCCGGCCCGCTTCGAGCGGCCCGACGAGCTCGACCTGTCCCGCCCCGACAACCCGCACATCTCCTTCGGCGCGGGCATCCACTACTGCCTCGGCGCCCCGCTCGCCCGCATCGAACTGGCCGCCTCCTTCGGCGAACTGCTGCGGGAGGCACCGACGATGCGGCTCGCGGCGGAGCCGGAGTGGAAGCCGGGGTTCGTGATCCGCGGGGTACGGGAGCTGCGCGTGGAGCTCTGACCCTCTCCCGCGGGCCCGCACACCGACGGCACGCGGCGCCCGGACTCCGCTGCAGGTCCGGGCGCCGAGCGTCCGAGGGAGCCGTCCGGGCTTCAGGTCTGCAGGTCCCGGCGGCGCAGGCCCGCCAGGCCCGCCGCCACCAGGGCGGCGGCCAGCGCGGTCAGCACCAGCACCGGCGGCCAGTCCATCTCCGGTCCCGGCAGCTTCGGCAGATGGCCGAAGGGCGAGAGATTCAGCACGGACTGCGGCAGGTTCAGCGCCGGGCCGATCCACCCGAGCGCCAGGCACAGCCCCGCCACTCCCCACCCCGCCGGCGCAGCCTTCGGGAAGACGCCGTACATCAGCATCGCCAGGCCCGCGAGCGTCCACACCGCGGGAACCTGGACCAGTGCCGCGCCCAGGATCGCCCCCAGCTCCCCGCCGTGGCCGATCGCCATGCCGGCCCCGCCGAGCAGCAGGATCAGCCCGGCGCCGCCGAAGGCGATGGCCAGGTGGCCGGCGGCCCACGGAATCCGGCCGACCGCGTTGGCGAGCACGGGTTCGGCGCGCTGTGAGGTCTCCTCGCCGTTCATGCGCAGGACCGACCCCACCGCGTAGAGCGCCGCGATCATCCCGAACATGCCGATCATCGCCGCCAGGAAGGCGTCCGTGAGCGCCGCCTGCCCGCCCATCCGCTGGAAGATCTCCCTGGCCTGCTCGTTGTCGCCGACCAGGTCGGCCGCGCCGCTCGCGATGCCGCCGAAGACGATCCCGGCGAGCAGAAAGCCGGCCGCCCAGCCGAAGAGGGTCGCGCGCTGCAGCCGCCAGGCGAGTCCGCCGGCCGTCGCGATCCGGCCCTCGGCCGGTCCGGGGCGGGTGGGCAGGAAGCCCATGCCGACGTCACGGCGCCCGGCCAGGGTGAACGCGACGACGCACTGCGCGGCCACAGCCGCGGCGATCAGCAGGAGCACCCACCACCGCTCGTCGGCGAAGGCCCGTACGTTCTCGGCCCAGCCGATCGGCGACAGCCAGGTCAGCACGGACGATCCTCCACCCAGGCCTTCGGCCTGGGTGGGGGTCCCCCCGGTGGAGCCAGGGGGAGCACCCCCGGCGGTGCCGGCGTCACCGGCCGCCCGCAGCACGAACGCCAGCCCCAGCACCCCGGCCGTCAGCCCCTTGGCGAGCCGCGCGCTCTCGGTCAGCTGCGCGCCGATCGCCGCCATCGTGGCGAAGAGCACTCCGGTCCCGCCGATCGCGAGGCCGAGGGCGAGTGCACCTCCGGTGCCCTGCCCGGACAGACCGGCGGTGATCACCAGAGCCACCGCCGCGTTGGCGATCACCGCGGTCAGCAGGGCCGCGGTCAGCGCCGCCCGCCGCCCGACCATCGCCGACGACAGCAGCTCCTGACGGCCCGTCTCCTCCTCCTCGCGTGTGTGGCGCACGACGATGACGAGGCTCATCACGGCCGCGAGCACGGCGGCGAAGGTGCCGAACCGCCATGCGACCAGCCCGCCGACACTGTCGTCGAACACCGGCCCGTAGAGGCTGCGCAGTGAGCTGTTCGTGGACATCGACGCGGCGAGCTGTGCCCGCTCGGCGTCGGTGTCGTACAGCGTCTCGAGCGAGCCGACGCCGCTGACGACCATCGCGCCGACCACCACGACCCAGATGGGGAGCATGACCCGGTCGCGGCGCAGGGCGAGCCTGAGCAGCGCGCCCGTGCCCGCCAGCGGCCGGCTTCCGCCGGTCCGGGGCGCGAATGCCGCACCGGTCTCCGCTACGGCAGTCATCGGACCATCGCCTCTTCCGCGCGTACGTCGTCCTGGTAGTGACGGAGGAACAGCTCCTCCAGCGTGGGCGGGGTGCTGGTCAGCGACCGTACGCCCGACTCGGTCAGGGAGCGCAGCACCGCGTCCAGCTTGTCGGTGTCGACCTGGAGCTTGACGCGCTTGCCCTGGCCCCCCTCGATCGTCCGAACGGCGAGGTCGTGCACACCGGGAAGGCGGGAGAGACCGTTGGGCGCCCCCGCGAGCTCGGCGCTCACACTCGTACGGGTCAGATGGCGCAGGTCGGTGAGCGACCCGCTCTCGACGGTCCGGCCCTTGCGGATGATGCTGACCCGGTCGCAGAGCGCCTCGACCTCGCTCAGCACATGACTGGAGAGCAGGACGGTCCTGCCGCGGTCGCGCTCCTCGGCGACGCACTGCTGGAAGACCTCTTCCATCAGCGGGTCGAGGCCGCTCGTCGGCTCGTCGAGGATGAGCAACTGCACGTCGGAGGCGAAGGCGGCGACGAGGGCGACCTTCTGCCGGTTGCCCTTCGAGTACGTACGGCCCTTCTTGGTCGGGTCCAGCTCGAACCGCTCGATCAGCCGGTTCCGGCGCGCCTTGTCGAGGCCGCCGCGGAGCCGGCCGTAGAGGTCGATGACCTCGCCGCCGGAGAGGTTGCGCCAGAGCGTCACGTCGCCGGGGACGTACGCGATCTGCCGGTGCAGCTCGACCGCGTCCTTCCAGGGGTCCTTGCCGAGCAGCTGGGCGGCGCCGGAGTCGGCGCGCAGCAGGCCGAGGAGGACCCGGATGGTGGTGGACTTCCCGGCGCCGTTGGGGCCGAGGAAGCCGTGGACCTCGCCGGTCTCGACGGCGAGGTCGAGGCCGTCCAGTGCGTGTGTGCGCCCGAACGACTTGTGCAGTCCGGCGACCGTGATTGCCTTCGTCATGATTTGGAACGTACGCTAGTTTCACAAATTTGTGAAGTTAAGGAAACGTATAAACTCGCGGCAGGGGTGTGAACAGGGGAGATGATCCGGTGGTGACTGAACAGAACGCGAAGCAGCGCGGCGAGCGGGACGAAGCGGCGGTGTCCGACTTCGTCGAACGCTTCGCGGCGCAGCTCGTCGAGGCGGGCATGACGCGCATGCCCGCCCGGGTCTTCGCCGCCCTGCTCTCCTCCGACTCCGGCACCCTGACCTCCGCGGAGCTGGGCGAACAGCTCCAGGTCAGCCCGGCCGCGGTCTCCGGCGCGGTGCGCTATCTGGCGCAGGTGCACATGGTCTCGCGGGAGCGCGAACCCGGTTCGCGGCGCGAGCGCTACCGCGTGCACAGCGATCAGTGGTACGAGGCGCTGACCAACCGCGACGCGATCCTGAAGCGGTGGTCGGACTCCCTGCGCGAGGGCGTCACCAGTCTCGGCCCGGACACCCCGGCCGGGCGCCGGCTGACGGAGACCGTCGCGTTCTTCGACTTCATCCAGCACGAACTCGTCGACATGATGGAGCGCTGGCGGGAGCACCGCGAGCAGGTGTTCGGCTCCTGAGGGCTCCTGAAGACTCCTGACGGTCGGGGCCGCACCGCTCCCGCGGCGCACCCGGGAGCGCGTCCTGCTCTCAGACCGACGACGCCCCGGCAACCAGCCGCTCGAGGGCTCAGCACGGCCACGACGAAGGGTGCCACGCCCGCCGGCGCCCAGCCCCGCCACCGTCTCCGGTACCGGTCGAGCGCCTCCTCGGTGGAGAGCAGCCGCAGCGCTCTGTCCCCGCCGTCCCCGATGTTCATGAAACCCACCCCGACCCGACCCACCCCTGCCGATGTCGGCGCGAGGCTGCTCCGGCGGTCACGCGGCCGGCAGCGTCAGCGACCAGCCCTTCGGCCGCAGCGTCCACGTCCGGTGCCGGACCGGGCCCAGGATCAGTGCGTCCGCGCGGTAGCGGAAGCTCGGGCCCGAGACCGTGATCACCTTGGCCAGGGTGCGCAGCGTCTCCGCGCCCGCCGAGCGGTGCACGGTCACCTCCGCCGCTCCCTCGGCCGCGCGCACCCGGACGTCCTCGACCGGCTCGTCCAGGTCGCTCAGCAGCACCCCGTCCGCCTCGACCCGCAGCCGGTGCGTGGACGCGGCCGGAGGAGCGGACGGCGACGACGGGCGGACCAGCGTGCGGACGAGGGAGCGGCAGGTGTGCCAGACCGAACCGGCGGGCGCAGCTGGCGCGACGGCCGCCGACGAGGCCGGGATCAGCAGCTCCCCCAGCACCACCCCGTCGCTGTCGTCCACCAGCAGATCCAGTGACCGCGCCACCCCGTCCAGCACCGCCCGCGCCGCCGCCACAGGACCCGTCGGCACGCCCAGCGACCCGGCCAGCTCCACCGACGCGCCGACCCCCACCGGCACGAGCGACAGCGCATCGTCCGCGAGCCCGCGCCCCCGGTGCAGAGCGGCGACCGCACGCACCAGCGCACGGTCATCACCGACCACGACAGGCCGCCGGGCACCCCTTCGGGCCAGTGCCCGGCAAAATTCCTCGGGCCCGTCGGGCAGGCAGATCTTCGCCGCTGCCCCGGCACACAACACATCCTTCACGATCCGAACGGACTCGCCGTCAATACGGCGGGCGACCGGGTCGATGACCACCAGGAGCTGGTCGTGAGCCGACACCTCGGTCCTTCCTCGGGTAGCATCTTTGTGCAAGAGCCCCTTGCGCTATTGCGCCAGGGGCTTCGTCTATTCCGGGGCACACCGGTCGGCGGCTCAGGCCCCCTGACCTTGGACATGCCCCGCCCGGAAGGGGTGTACGCCTGTGCCCGCACTTGTGCTGCTCGGTGCTCAGTGGGGTGACGAAGGCAAGGGAAAGGCCACCGACCTCCTCGGTGGATCCGTGGATTATGTGGTGCGTTACCAGGGTGGCAACAACGCCGGCCACACGGTCGTCGTCGGCGACCAGAAGTATGCGCTCCACCTCCTCCCTTCCGGAATCCTCTCGCCGGGGTGCACCCCGGTCATCGGCAACGGAGTCGTCGTCGACCCGGCGGTCCTGCTCTCCGAGCTGAGCGGGCTGAACGAGCGTGGCGTCGACACGTCCAAGCTCCTGATCAGCGGTAACGCCCATCTGATCACCCCGTACAACGTCACGCTCGACAAGGTGACGGAACGGTTCCTCGGCAAGCGCAAGATCGGCACCACCGGCCGCGGCATCGGCCCGACGTACGCCGACAAGATCAACCGCGTCGGCATCCGCGTCCAGGACCTGTACGACGAGTCGATCCTGGCCCAGAAGGTCGAGGCGGCGCTGGAGAACAAGAACCAGCTCCTCGCCAAGGTCTTCAACCGCCGCGCGATCGAGGCCGACCGCATCGTCGAGGAGATGCTGGGCTACGCCGAGCAGATCAAGCCGTACGTCGCCGACACGACGCTGATCCTGAACAACGCCATCGACGAGGGCAAGGTCGTCCTCTTCGAGGGCGGCCAGGGCACGCTCCTCGACGTCGACCACGGCACGTACCCCTTCGTCACCTCCTCCAACCCGACCGCCGGCGGCGCCTGCACCGGCGCCGGCGTCGGCCCGACGAAGATCAGTCGCGTCATCGGCATCCTCAAGGCGTACACGACCCGTGTCGGCGCCGGCCCGTTCCCGACCGAGCTCTTCGACGAGGACGGCGAGGCGCTGCGCCGCATCGGCGGCGAGCGCGGCGTCACCACCGGCCGTGACCGCCGCTGCGGCTGGTTCGACGCGGTCATCGCCCGCTACGCCACCCGCGTCAACGGCCTGACCGACTTCTTCCTCACCAAGCTGGACGTGCTGACCGGCTGGGAGCAGATCCCGGTCTGTGTCGCGTACGAGATCGACGGCAAGCGCGTCGAGGAGCTGCCGTACTCGCAGACCGACTTCCACCACGCGAAGCCGGTGTACGAGTACCTGCCGGGCTGGTCCGAGGACATCACCAAGGCCAAGACCTTCGACGATCTGCCGAAGAACGCGCAGGATTATGTGAAGGCGCTGGAGGAGATGTCCGGCGCGCCGATCTCGGCGATCGGCGTCGGCCCCGGCCGCACCGAGACGATCGAGATCAACTCCTTCCTGTAGGAGCCGGGCGCCAGGTGCGCGCGAAGGCCTGCAAGAAGTACGAAGCGGCCTGCGGGACTCGCGTCCCGCAGGCCGCTTTTCGCTGCGCGCCGGGGGCCTGCCCCCGTCATGCCGCCGGGCGGTGGCCCTCTCCGTGATCGTGGTCCCGCCGGTCGCTGTCCGGCCGGTCGGGGTCGTGCGGCCGGTCCGGGTGGTCGGCACCGTCCTGGCAGCGGTCGGGGCGGTGGGGGCCGGGCGAGAAGGTGACGGCCCCGTCGGCGGGGGGCCTGCCGTCGTCGCAGCGCACGGTGGCGCCGTGTCCGGCCCGCCTCAAGCAGCTGAGCTGCACACCCGTCCGGGTCCCGCATCCGCGCCGCCGGTTTATCCCGGGGCGTGGACGGCGGTCGCCGGCAGCGGTGTCCACGGTGGCATCGATGAATTCATGCCCCCTATCGCGCTGCTTTCGCCGGAATCTACGAACTCGAGATCGGCAGCGCGCGCCGGTGTCCCAAGTCATGGGCGAATCCGGCGTTTTCCCCGCCCTGGACCGACGCGCTCACTCCTCCCCGCAGATCCGCAGCCCCTTCGGCGTCGCGCACGACAGATGGCCGTGGGTGGTGACGATGTCCTGGCCGCCGCCCTGCCGCATGTAGCCGAGGAAGCTGGAGGCGAGGGAGTCGGCCGGGGGCTGGCCGTAGGTGTAGGCGTACTCGATCTCGCGGTACGGGTACGCGCTGGTGCCGATGGTCTCCACCGACGGCGGTTCGCCGTCGATGTCGAGCCGGCGGACCCCCTTCAGGCCGGAGCCGGCGCGCAGTTCGCTGTAGCCGATGGCGCCCGGGAGCCTGGCCACCGTGGTCAGCACCTGCTCCGTGCTGTCGAGTTCGCAGCGGACGACCCCCGACTCGGGGTCGTCCTTGTTCACGCAGTCGCGCGAGGAGTTCGCCGGCTCGTTGCGGCCCAGCACCCGGCGCTGGAAGACCTCGCGGGTGCCGGAGTTGGCGTCGCGGCTGACGAGGAGGATCTTGAGGTCCGGGCGGCCGAACCTGCCCCAGTCGGTGATCTCGCCGCGGTAGATCGCGCGGATGTCGGCCAGGGAGAGGTTCTTCACCGGCACCTTGTCGTTGACGACGAGCGCGAAGGCGGAGACCGCCACCCGGTTCTCGCGCAGCTGCGGGAAGCCGCCCGGCTTGGGCCCGTCGGAGAGCGCGATCACGGTGGGGGAGCCTTTCTCCGCCTTCTCGCCCGCCGCGGCGAGCGACCGTATCCCCGCGGCGCTGCCGTGGGCGTCCACGGTGATGGTCGAACCCTCGCAGTCCTGCTCGTACTTCTTCGCCATCTCGCGCACGACGGGGGCGAACGCCGTCGAGCCCGTGACGGTCAGCTCGCCCTTGGCGCAGCCGATCGGCGGCCGGGTGTCGTCGCGTACGACGATGATCGCGGCGAGCGCGACCACACAGGCGGTCAGCAGCACCGTGATGTTGCGGGCCGCGGTGCTGAACAGCGGGGGCTTGTCGTCGGGCAGGATCGCGCGGTTGGGCATCACCTCACCGTCCCGGATGCCGCCGGTGATCCTCACCGTGCAGCCCACCGGGCCGCCGGAGAGCAGCACGAGCAGCTTGAAGTGCTCGCCGCGGTTGAGCGGGACGCGCGGGATGTAGAGGGTGTTGCCGACGTACCGCAGCCCCGCGGCCGGGGTGAAGTGCTCGCCCAGGTGTTCCGTCTCCTCGGTGTGGGTGACGGCCAGGCCGCGCACGAAGCGGTCGGTGAAGTCGACGGTGAGGCCGTGCAGTTCACGGCCGGTGTAGTCGTTGTCGGCGATGCTCTGCGAGCCGTCGTTCTCGATGCGCAGGAGGACGAGCGTCCCGTCGGACATGTCGGGCGTGTCGTTGAACAGCCCGAGCCGGATGTTGGGGCGTCCGTTGCGTACGTTGCTGCCGATCGGCGTGTCGAGCTGGATGCGGTAGCCGATGCGCTTGCGGCTCGGTATCCGGCGCTCGTACCAGAGCACGCCTGCGGAGGCCAGGATGCCGAGCACAGCGGTACCCACGGCCACGACGTTCTCGGCGCTCACCCATTCCACGGTTCGTCAACGTACGTGCGTGCGAGGCGGGTTGGGAGCTTCCGCAGGACTCCGTCGGCTGCTGTTCGCCGCCCGTTCAGGCGCGGGACGTCGTGTCCTCCGAGCGCGGGCCGCGCAGCCGGTCACGTAGCTCGTCGAGGTCCCGGACGAACCAGAAACCCCTCCCGCGGTTGCCCTCGCGGACCAGGTCGCGCAGCGCGTCACCGGCGGCTGTGTACGCGGCGATGTCGCCGACGACGGCCAGGCCGACGCCGTACTGCGCGAACTTCTGCGCGAACTCGCCCGCAACGCCCGTCCGCAGCCGGAAGGAGTCCTCGTCGAGGCGCCCGAAGGGAACGGCCGCCCAGGAGGCTCCGAGGCCCAGTGCCGCGCCGATGACGTCGAGGGCGCCACGGCCGTCGCGCAGCGCCGGACCCTCGCTCGAGCAGAGCAGTACCGGCACGCCGTTCATCTCCTCGACCCCGTCGGTGTCGGCGACCTGCGTCATGAGGGCTCCTCCACCACTGCCCCGAGCAGGCTCAGGGTGCTCGCGACGCGCTCGAGCCCGCCCAGGAGAATGACCTTCAGGACCGCCCGCTCCTCGTCGTAGACGGTCTCGATGCGCAGCGGCGCACCGTCCTGCGGCGGTGAGACCATCGCGGCCCCGAGGACCGAGCTGATCCGCGACACCGTCTCCGGACTGGCAGCTTCCACCTGCACGATCGTGGTCGCCTCCGCGCGCCGTGTGCGGCGGGCGCTCTCACGCGCGCTTCTCGCCGCCGGACGGCCCGTGAACGCCTCGAGGTCCTCGGCGGCGATGCGGTACTGCTTTCCGACCCGGGTGCCCTTCAGCTTTCCGTCGCGTACGTAGCCACGCACCGTCTTCACGTGCAGGCCGAGCAGCTCGGCCACCTGGTCCACGGTGTAGAGGCGAGCGTTCTCCATGATCACCCTGTCTGGCTTCTTTCTGAGCATGCTTCCCTAATCTTCCCTGAACGGTAGCAGATGGGGAGTGATAGAGGAGGATGAGGAACGATGTGCCCATGCGGGCGCGGTGCGATGCGCACGCCTGCGCAGGTCGTCCGCCACGTGGAAGGATCACGGCCCATGACCGCGAGCGCGAGCGTGACGAGGCGGGCGTACGAGGGCCCGGACGATCTGCGTGCGATGCAGGAGCTGACGAGCCGCACCTGGTCGGCCGCGAGCACGTACCACGTCGGCGACCTGGCCTGGGGCCGCTTCATGTTCCCGCCCGAGCGGGCCGACTGGCCCGGGGCCCTGTGGGAGGCGGCCGGCGGGCGGGTCGTGGCCTGGGGCTGGGCGCACTTCCCGGACGATCTGCGGATGGAGGTCGATCCGGCCCACCCGGAGCTGATCGACGAGGTCCTGGACTGGTTCGACGCGCACGATCCGGGCGGCCCGCGCGAGATCGTCGTGCTCGACGCCCGGACCCGGCTGCGCGCCGCGCTGACCGCCCGCGGCTACCGGCAACAGACCGATGACGAACCGCACTTCGCCCACCACATCCGCCCGCTCGCCGGCCTCCCCGCCGTCCCGGCGCTCCCCGCCGGCTTCACGGCACGCGCCGTACGCGGCGTAGGCGGTGAGGCGGACGAGGACGAGCTGGAGCGGCGCGTGGCGGTGCACCGGGCCGCGTGGAACTCGACCGGGGTCACGGTCGGTTCGTACCGTGCGGTCAGGGCGTCCTGGCCCTACCGTCCCGAGCTGGACCGGGTGGTCGAGGCGCCCGACGGCAGCTTCGCCGCGTCCTGCCTGATCTGGTACGACGACACGCACCGCACCGGCCTCGTCGAACCTGTCGGCACCGCGCCCGGCTTCCGGCGCCGCGGCCTGTCCCGCGCGGTGTGCCTGGCCGCGCTTCACGCGCTGCGCGACGCGGGGGCGAGGGACGCGGTGGTCTGCCCGCGCGGGGACGCGGGATACCCCGTGCCCCGAATGCTCTACCGGAGCCTCGGTTTCCGGCAGTACGCGCGGACGTACACCTACTCGCGGTAGTACTCCCCGGGCTCCCCGTCCGCACTCATCCCGTGGATGAGCAGACGTTCCTTGCCCTGGAAGCGGTCGGCGCGCAGGTACTGCGCGGGAAGGGGCGAGCACTCGGGGTCCCAGGAACCGGAGTCCGGCGTCTGCGGCCCGATGATCAACGGGCCGCCGACACCGCCCAGCACAGCCGTGCTCGCACAGTTGACGGTGCCGTCGACCGGTTGACCGGTGTCCGGGTCGGTCCTCGGGTACGAGTCCTCGAAGCGCACGAGAGGCGCGCCCACGGGGCCCTGGGTGATGGTGACCGTGTTGTCGAACGTCTCGCCCTGATCGCCGCCGGAGATCTCGTCGAAGTGCTGCTTCCACCTGCCCACGAGTTCGGCGGGTACGACCTGCGGACCGGTCTTCGCCCTGCGGAAGGTCGCGGAGACGGCTCCGGACGTCCACTGCATGACGTCAGGGGAGCGCACGCTGAGGGTCTGGTGCGCGGCGGGCAGGCACTGCTTGGCCGGGACGCCGGTGGTCACGTCGCTCTCGCCGAAGACGATCCCGTCGTCGTCCGCCGAGACGAGAACCGACCGGCCCATGCACAGCCGTTCGCCCGTGACCTGGACGTACACGGCCGTCTTGCGGCCCTTCCTGCCCTGGCTGATCTCGATGCGGCCGGTCGACCTGGGGTGCTCGTCGGTGCCTTCGAGCACTCCCTCCCAGGCGCCGATGAACACGTCCGGTACGTCGCCGCCCTGGTCCTCGCTCTTGTCTCCGCCGCCTGAGCCCTCCGTGGGCTTGTCGCTGTCGTTGCCCCTGGGCTTCTCGTAGGACTCGGGAGCCTGGTCCGGCCAGAGCGCCCTGGCCGCCACGCCTCCGCCCGCGAGCACTGCCACCGCGGACACGACGGCGAGGACGGTACGCCACCCCCACCGCCGCCGTACCCCCGGCAGGGGCCCGTCGCCCGGAGCGGTGGCCTCGCCCGGCACCGGCGTGTCCGCGTCGAGCAGTTGCGCCGCGTGCGCCCCGAGCCGGGCCAGCAGCGCGGGCGGCAGCCAGGCGTCACCGCGGCCAGGTGCGGTACGCGCCAGTTCGGCGGCGGTGGGCCGCCGGGCCGGGTCCTTGTCCAGGCAGGCCCGTACGAGCGGGCCGAGTTCGTCCGGCACCCCCTCGAGGTCGGGCTCGTCGTGCGCGATCCGGAACAAGACGGCGTGGACGCCGCTGTCGCTCGCCCCGAACGGCTGCCGTCCGGTGACCGCGTACGCGAGCACCGCACCCACGCAGAAGATGTCCGACGCCGGGGTGACCTTCTCGCCCCGCACCTGCTCGGGAGACATGAAGCCGGGCGAACCGACCACCGCTCCGGTGCTGGTGAGCCCGCCGTCCGTGACCGTGTCCACCGCGCGCGCGATCCCGAAGTCGATGATCCGCGGGCCGTCCACGGCCAGCAGGATGTTGGACGGCTTCAGATCGCGGTGCACGAGCCCGGCGGCGTGAATGTGGTCCAGGGCCCGTCCGAGCCCGGCCGCGAGGGTGTGCACCGAATCGGCGGGCAGCGGTCCGTGGTCGTCCACGACGGTCCGCAGCGACGGCCCCGGTACGTACGCGACCGCCACCCAGGGCGCGTCGGACGCCGTGTCGGAGTCGATCAGGGGCGCGGTCCCGTCCCCGCCGACCCGTTCCAGCGCGGCCACTTCGCGCGCGAACCGCAGCCGGAACTCCCGCTGTGCGGCCAGCTCCGCGTGCACGACCTTCACGGCGACCGTGCGCCCGCCCTCCGACCGGGCGAGATACACACGGCCCATTCCGCCGGAGCCGAGCCTGCCGAGAAGTCGGAACGGACCGATGGCGCACGGGTCTTCGGGCATCAGCGGATCCACGGCGGGATCCTCGCACACCGCACCCGGCGGTGACCGTCCCCGGCCGGAAGCCGTCCCCGGCCGGAAGCCCTCCCCGGCCGAAGTCCGCCACCATCGCGACAATCATGGTCTAGACCCTTGACAGGTCCAGACCATTCCCGGTTCAGTGCTCAACACGCCCCATGGCAACACCCTTTGCACCTCCCACGGCTCCGAACCCCCCACAGGGAAAGGTCGATAACGTTGTCACGACGCATCGTGAGCTTGTTCGCCGCCTTCGCGGCGATCCTCGGATTCGCGGTCTTCCTGCCCGTCTCCTCCGCTGCGGCGGCCGCCTGTGCCGCTGCCTGGAACTCCTCCGCCGTGTACACCGGCGGCATGGTCACCTCCCACAACGGCCACAACTGGCAGGCCAAGTGGTGGACCCAGGGCGAGACGCCCGGCACTACCGGTGAGTGGGGCGTCTGGGCCGACCAGGGCACCTGCGGCACGGGCGGCGGCGATCCCGGTCCCGGCCCGTCCCCCTCCGGTTTCGTCGTCACCGAGGCGCAGTTCAACCAGATGTTCCCGAACCGGAACGCGTTCTACACGTACAGCGGGCTGACCGGGGCGATGAGCGCCTACCCCGCCTTCGCGAACACCGGAAGCGACACGGTGAAGAGGCAGGAGGCCGCGGCCTTCCTCGCCAACGTCTCGCACGAGACGGGCGGCCTGGTCCACATCGTCGAGCAGAACACCGCCAACTACCCCCACTACTGCGACGCCGGCCAGCCCTACGGCTGTCCGGCCGGCCAGGCCGCGTACTACGGTCGCGGCCCGATCCAGCTCAGCTGGAACTTCAACTACAAGGCCGCGGGTGACGCCCTCGGCATCGACCTGCTGAACAACCCGTGGCGGGTCGAGCGCGAGTCGGCCGTCGCCTGGAAGACCGGCCTCTGGTACTGGAACACGCAGAGCGGCCCCGGCACGATGACCGGCCACAACGCCATGGTCAACCAGGCGGGCTTCGGCCACACCATCCGCTCCATCAACGGCTCCCTGGAGTGCGACGGCAAGAACCCGGCGCAGGTCCAGAGCCGCGTCGACAACTACACACGCTTCACGCAGATCCTGGGTGTGCCGACGGGCGGCAACCTGTACTGCTGATTCCCTCGTTCCCCTGATTCTCCTGATTCCCCTGGAACGCGGGCGGGGGCGGTGCGGCGGCGGCCGTACCGCCCCCGCCCGTCGTTCACGCGGTGGCCGGTCCCAGCGCGAGCGAGCCGGCGGCCGGCACCAGGAACAGGCCCGGGTACGGGATGTGGGAGTACCGGCGAGCACGCGCGACGGTGATGACGGCGCCGGCGAAGTACAGGACGAGGCCGGTCGCCGCAGCGACCCCGACGGCCGGTGAGGCAAGGCCGGCAAGGAGCCCGAGCGCACCCGCCGCCTTTGCCGCCCCCAAGGGATGGATCCATGCGTGCGGGACGCCGTACTCGGACATGTTGCCGAGAAGCGGCCGTCGACACCGATCCGGTCGTCCGGGACTTCGTCCGCTTATGCCTGGACACCATGAGCGACCGTCGGGGCCAGGGAGGAGTGTCTTCCGGATCAGGCCCAGGCCGACGACGGCGATGGCGGACGGACCGGCGCCGACGGTGGTCGTGGCGATGTCGTCCTGTCCGTGGCGTCGATCACCGTCACGATGTGCGTCTCCTGACCGGCCGCCGCGTCCTGTGCGGAGAGCTCTGAGGCTGGTGGGTGCGGCCCCCTGACCGGCGGTGCCGGCCGTGGCTGATCGGCCACCCTCGGCCGCCTTGAGGCGTTTCGGGCCCTGGCCATGCAGCCTCGGCCGAGGGAGTGGTCACGCTCCGGGCCCGACCGGCGGCGCCGAGCGGGCCCGGTGGGGCGTGCCGTGCCGTCAGTCGTCCAGGTTCGGCAGGTTCAGCGCGCGCAGGCGCTCCGGGTCGGCCAGGATGTCGAGCTGGACGACCTTGCCGCCGGAGACGGTGAAGGCCATGACCGCGGCCGCCTTGCCCTCGGGCAGCGAGACGATGCCGGGCACACCGTTGACGAGCGCAACCCGTGCGTACGGCGAGAACCGCTGGTACATGAGTGCCTGACCGGCCACCGTCTCCGCCCCGCGCACCACCTTCGACGCGCCGAGCGCCAGGACGCCGCCGTCCACCCGTAGGACGACGTCCGGGTCGAGCAGCGAGACGAGGGCCTCGAAGTCGCCTCCGCGCGAGGCGGCGATGAAGGCGTCGACGACCTCCCGCTGCCGGGCCTGATCGGCGTCGGGCGCAGGGCCCGCGTCCTGCACCCGCCGCCGCGCCCGGCTCGCGAGCTGCCGGGCCGCCGTCGGCGTACGCCCCACGACGGGCGCGATCTCGTCGAAGGACACGGCGAACATGTCGTGCAGGACGAACGCGAGCCGCTCGGCCGGCGACAGCGTGTCCAGCACCACCAGCATCGCCAGCCCGACGGAGTCGGCGACGAGCGCCTCCTGCTCCGGGTCGGTACCGCTGATGCCGCTGACGACCGGGTCAGGTACGTACACGCCGAGCGGATCCAGCGGATCCTCACGCCGCGACGTGCGCGAACGCAGCATGTCCAGGCACACGCGGCCCACAACCGTCGTCAGCCACCCCGCCAGGTTCTCCACGTTGCTCGTGTCCGAGCGGCTCAGCCGCAGCCACGCCTCCTGGACGGCGTCGTCGGCCTCGGCGAGCGAGCCGAGCATGCGGTACGCCACCGAGCGCAGATGGGGCCGGTTGGCCTCGAAACGTTCCGCCAGGAACTCGCTGTTGTCCATCCGACCCATTCTCCCGTCGCAGTCCTTCGTTGCCATGACGCATCAAACCGACCGGATGCGACCGTAGCGATCATCACCCCGACGAGTGATCTGTGTGGGGGTACGGAGGTGGACGGCGTGCGCTTTCACGCCGCTGTTCCGGACAAACCGCAGGTCGGCGGTGGCCCGGTTTCCGGGCTCGGATCTCGAACTCCGGCTCGGGGCAGCGCAGTCGGCATGTGGCCCCGGATCTCCGCCTCATGCACCGCATGACGGGCGGACGGCACCGGCCCCGTCGTCACCCAGGCGACGGGTCGGCAGGCGGTCCACTTCCCGCTTCCGGCGGGCTGTACCACCCACCGCCGCCGGCCGCGTGAGGTGAGCCGGTTCAACGCCGCCTCGGGCCACATCAGTTATGTGCCCGTTCCCGCTCTCCGCGGCCGGACCTGGCCGTCGGCCTGGTGTTCCTCGCCCGGTGACAGGGGAACGGCCGAGGCCGCTCAGGTCGTTGCGCTCGACGAGGCCGGTGAACGCGTACGTCGCCGGAATCGCCGGGGGAGCAGGGAGAGTTGGCGTCCAGTCCAGCGTCATCGGACCGGACGGGGTCCGGGGGCACCGCTCATCGAGATACGGCGTTCACCTGCGCCGCGGTGGAGGGCTTCTCCCGGACCCTGGCGGCGCAGCTCGGTCCCCACGGTGTGCGCGTCATCTGCCTGCGCTCGGCCGGATCGGTGGAGTCGATGCCGGACGTGCTGGAGAGGCGCGCCACCCGCGCCGGGGTGACGCGTGACGAGTTTGTCGCCTTCCTCGCGGACAGGACGCTGCTGAAGCGTCTGCCCTCGCTCGCCGACGTTGCCGACGTTGCCGACGTCGGCAACGTCGAGGCGCCGGACTGCGCCGGACTGCGCCGGACTGCGCCGGTGCTATCACCGGGGCGGTCCCCGACGTGACCTGCGGCAGGGTGGTCGACTGACGGGCGTCGCGGCCGCGCCGCGCCGGGGCAGGGCAGGGCCGGGCCGGGGCAGGGACCGGGCCGCGCCGCGCCGGGGCAGGGGCGGGGCAGGGACCGGGCCGCGCCGCGCCGGGGCAGGGGCGGGGCAGGGACCGGGCCGCGCCCGGACCGCATTGTCAGACCCCCCTCGTAGCGTCGTGGGTGAGGGCCTGGACCGGCCGGGTCCCTTCGGGAACGGGGAGCCGTCGTGGGTGAGATCAGTGTGGGCAGGCAGCACCTGGACCGGCTGCTGGCCGACAGCGCGAGTGCGCCGGGTGCGTCGGGGACGTACGGGGTTCCCTACCAGCAGGCGTTCGCACGGCTCGCCGCGTCGCACCGCGGCCGGCCGGTGACCGAGATCCTGCCGCTGCTGCGCCGGGCGGCCGACGAAGCCCTGCTGGGGTTCACGCACGCAGATCTGCGCGAACAGGCGGAAGCGATCAGCACCGGCCGGCCCTACGTCCTGCGCGTCACCGTCACCTGACCGAGGACGGGGCTGCGGCCGCGCGGCGGACCCGCAGGACGTTGTCCTTGCGGGTGCCGGGCCGGCCGTCGGGCGCGGTCAGGTCGCGGCTGACGACATCCTCGACCTCGACGTGCCACTCGTCCGGGGCGAGGCCGAGGGAGTCGAGGACCTCGCGGGTGGTGGGGAAGTGGTGGTCGAAGGGCGGGGTGTCCTGCCACGACGGCCAACCCGCGTGGCCGGTGATCAGCAGCACCCCGCCCGGCGCGACGGCGTCGGCCGCGCGGCGCAGGATCTGCTCCCGCTCGCCCGGCGTCGCCACGGGGGAGTGCAGGAACTGGGCCGAGACCAGGTCGAAGACGCCTGCGGGGAACGACTGCGACAGGTCGTGCCGCTGCCAGTCGATCCGCTCGGCGAGCCCGGCCCCGGCCGCGCGGGCGGCGCCGCGGCGCAGCGCGGTCCCGGACACGTCGACGGCGGTGACCTGCCAGCCGCGCTCGGCCAGCCACATCGCATCGGCACCTTCGGCACACCCGAGATCCAGCGCGGTGCCCGGCGTCAGGGCGCCGACTTCCCGCACCAGCAGCCCGTTGGGCTTCCCACCCCGGCCCCCGGCACCGCCCCCGGCCCCGTCGCTCTCCTGGTAGAAGCCCTCCCAGTACTGCTGAGCCGTGCTCTTCGGTGAGGCGTCGGTCATCGCTCGGTCTCCCTCGTCGGCCGGACCTGTTCGTCCACGACCCTGCGCCCGCGCTCCCGGCCTTGACAAAGATGTTTGCCGGGGTGGCAAATGAGCGGTACGGCCGATCTCGTCAGGGCAAGGGATGCGCTGCGCCGGCGCCCGCTCCGGCCGAAGCCACGGGGACCGAGCGTCGTCGCGCTGCTCATCACGGTCGTGCCTTCGGCGCGACGTGCGACGCGGTTCTGGTGGATGGCTCCGGGTCCGGTCCTGGTGGTGGCTTCTGCGATGTGCTGCATCTCCATCGAGCAGTGGCGACGAAATTCCGTGCCGAGGCGAGCGCGGCGGAACGGGAGACGGCCGCACACGGCTGGTCGTTTTCGGATCCGCCGAGGCCGCACCCGGCCGCGAGGCCCCGCAGGTGGGAAAATGACCGGCATGGGCCAGGCCCTCGTAACGCTGTTCCTCAGCGGCGACGTCATGCCGGGCCGGGGTGTCGACCAGATCCTGCCGCACCCCGGTGACCCGGAGCTGCACGAGGGGTACATCCGCGACGCCCGCGACTACGTCGCCCTCGCGGAGGCCATCAACGGGAAGATTCCGCAGCCTGTGGACTTCGTCTGGCCCTGGGGCTCCGCCCTGGACGTGCTCGACGACGCCGCGCCCGACGTACGCGTCATCGACCTGGAGAGCAGCATCACGACCAGCGACGACTTCGCGCCCGGCAAGGCCGTGACGTACCGGATGCACCCCGCAAATCTGCCCTGTCTGGCCGCCGCCCGGCCCGACGTCTGCGCCCTGGCCAACAACCATGTCCTCGACTTCGGGCGCCAGGGCCTCGAGGAGACCCTGGACGTGCTGCGCGAGGCCGGTCTGGGCCCGGCGGGGGCGGGGCGGAACGGCGAGGAGGCGCGGCGGCCGGTGGCGGTGGCCACGAGAGGCGGGGGACGCGTACTCGTCCTGTCGTGCGGGATGGCGTCCGCCGGGGTGCCGTCGCGCTGGGCGGCGGGGGAGCGGCGGCCCGGAGTGGACTTCGTACCCGACCTCTCGGTCCGCAGCGCCGACGCCCTCGCACGGCGGCTTGCGGCGGTGCGGAAGGAGGGTGACCTGGTGGTCGTCTCGATCCACTGGGGGTCGAACTGGGGCTACGACGTCTCGCAGAGCCAGATCACCTTCGCGCGGCGGCTCGTCGACGGCGGCGTGGACGTCGTCCACGGGCACTCCTCGCACCACCCGCGGCCCGTCGAGGTGTACCGGGGCAAGCTCATCCTCTACGGCTGCGGCGACCTCATCGACGACTACGAGGGCATCTCGGGCTACGAGCGCTACCGCGACGACCTGCGGCTCATGTACTTCCCGGCGCTGGACGCGGCCACGGGCGAGCTGGCGCGTCTGCGGATCGCGCCGATGCAGGCCCATCAGATGAAGTTGCGGCACGCGTCGACGGCGGACGCGGGGTGGATGTCCGAGGTGCTGAGCAGGGCGGGGCGGGCGTTCGGGACGCATGTGGAGCCGGAGCTGGGCGGAGACGGATTCCTGACGCTGCGCTGGTCCAGGCGGAGTTGAGGGCGGCAGGTCCTGAAGGGTCTTGTAGGTCAGGAACTGGCCCAGTCCCTTCGTACGGTGGAAGCCGGTCCCGATCACCGTCCGCCGGGGTCGGTCCGAGCCGGGTCAGTCCGACCCGGACCGGTCCGGCCCCGTCACCGAATCCATCGCCGCGCCGAGCCTCTCCAGCACCCGTACCGTCTCCGCGAAGCCCTCCTCGCCGAGCTGGTCCGCGAGGCGGGCGGCGAGGTCCGCGTGCACGGGGTCGATCCTGTCGATCGCGGCCCGGCCCTCCGCAGTGGGGCGGAGGAGCTTGGCGCGGCGGTGGGCCGGGTTCGGTACGTACTCGGCGAGCCCCTTGTCGACCAGCAGGTCCGCGATCCGCTGCACGCTCTGTCGGGTGATGCCCATCGCGCGGGCGATCCCGGCGACGGGCAGCGGCTCGCCCAGCACCGCGCCGAGGACCTGCCACCACGCGGCGGTCAGCCCGGCCGGGCGGGCCAGTTCCTCGGCGACGGAGAGGAACTGGCCGTTCAGCCGGAAGACGCCCAGCGCGGTGGCGCTGAGCAGATCCTGCTGCTCCCGGCTCATGCGTTGAGCTCTTCGAACGCGGCCGGGTCCGAGTCGTGGAACAGCCGGTACCAGGCGTCCAGCCGGCCGCCCTCGAACGCGCCCAGCTTGCCGAGCACCTCGCGCGCGAACGCGACGGGCTCGGTCGGCCCGGCCGTGATGAGGTCCCCGTCGGTGACGGCGTCGGTGTCGACGTAGTGCTCACCGCCCTTGTAGCCGGTGGCCGCGAGGTAGAACGACACCGCGCTGGTGTGCTTCCGCTCGTCGAGCAGGCCCTCTCTCGCCAGACCGGCCGTCGCGCCGCAGATCGCGGCGACGGGCACACCGGCCTCCAGGAACTGCCGTGCCTTGCGCGCGAACGGAGCGAGGTCGTCCCCGCCGTCCCACAGGTCCGCGCCGGTGAGGATCAGCAGTGCGCTGTCCTCCGGCTTCACGTCGTCGAGCGCGAGGTCGGGCTGAATGCGCAGCCCGCCCAGGGTGGTGACGGGCTTGTCGGCGGCCGGTCCGACCGTGCGGACGGGGTGACCGCTGCGGGCGAGAAAGGCGGTGGCGTGGCCCGTCTCCCAGTCGGCGAAGGTGTCGTAGACGGCGAGATGGACGGTCTTGCGGGGCGTCGTGCGGGTGGGCGTGGTGTCCATGGTGACCTCCTGAGCGCGGTGCGTCCCGTCAGCGGATGACAGAAGACTGTCATGACGACAGCATGCTGTCAATCGATACTGACCATCGTCTCCGTCGTCACCCCGTCGTTCCCCATCGGCCCCTCTGGCCCCGCGAGACCTCGGGAGTCACCACGAGTCCTCGGCGAGTCACCACGAGCCCGGCGATCCCCCGACACCTTGCCGACCAAAGTGGCCGAGGCCATACAAGGTGGCCATGTCGGCTCCCACCTGCGCGTCCTTAACCTGTTCGCCATGACCCCTCATGTCGAACCCGATCCGCAGACCGGCGCTGCAGTCAAGGCCGCCGACCGTGCGCACGTCTTCCACTCATGGTCCGCCCAGGGCTTGATCGACCCGCTCGCCGTCGCCGGCGCCGAGGGTTCGTACTTCTGGGACTACGACGGGAACCGCTACCTCGACTTCACCAGCGGCCTCGTCTACACCAACATCGGCTACCAGCACCCGAAGGTCGTCGCCGCGATCCAGGAGCAGGCCGGCCGCCTCGCCACCTTCGCGCCCGCGTTCGCCGTCGACGTACGCTCCGAGGCCGCACGCCTCATAGCCGAGCGCACCCCCGGCGACCTCGACAAGATCTTCTTCACCAACGGCGGCGCCGAGGCCGTCGAGAACGCCGTCCGCATGGCCCGGCTGCACACGGGGCGCCCGAAGGTGCTCTCCGCCTACCGCTCGTACCACGGCGCCACCTCCACCGCGATCAACCTGACCGGCGACCCGCGCCGCTGGCCCTCCGACACCGCGTCCGCCGGCGTCGTCCACTTCTGGGCGCCGTTCCTCTACCGCTCGCCCTTCTACGCCACCACCGAGGCGGAGGAGTGCGCGCGGGCCCTCCAGCACCTGGAGGACACGATCGCGTTCGAGGGGCCGCAGACGATCGCCGCGCTCGTCCTCGAGACCATCCCCGGCACCGCCGGCATCATGACCCCGCCGCCCGGCTACCTCGCGGGCGTCCGCGAGATCTGCGACCGGTACGGCATCGTCTTCGTCCTCGACGAGGTCATGGCGGGCTTCGGACGGACCGGCAAGTGGTTCGCCGCCGAACACTTCGACGTCGTACCCGACCTGATGACCTTCGCGAAGGGCGTCAACTCGGGGTACGTGCCGCTCGGCGGCGTCGCCATCTCCGCCGAGATCGCGGCGACCTTCGACAAGCGGCCGTACCCGGGCGGACTCACCTACTCCGGTCACCCGCTGGCCTGCGCCGCCGCCGTCGCGACCATCCAGGTGATGGAGGACGAGAAGGTCGTCGAGCACGCCGCCCACATCGGCGAGACCGTCCTCGGCCCCGGCCTGCGCGACCTGGCCGAGCGCCACCCGTCGGTCGGCGAGGTGCGCGGCCTGGGTGCTTTCTGGGCCCTCGACCTCGTACGGAACAAGGAGACGCGCGAGCCGCTCGTTCCGTACAACGCGGCGGGCGAGGCGAACGCCCCGATGGCGGCCTTCGGCGCGGCCTGCAAGAAGAACGGCCTGTGGCCCTTCATCAACATGAACCGCACGCACGCCGTACCCGCCTGCAACATCAGCGAGATCGAGGCAAAGGAGGGCCTGGCGGCCCTTGACGCGGCCTTGGCGGTCGCCGACGACCACGTGGCGTAAGCCTCATCCACAGGCTGTCAAAAGGCCCCTCCGGCTGGCTTAAGGTGTCCCGAAACCCGGACGGAGGGGCCGACGCCATGCCCGCGAGCGCAACTGTGACCCGCAACACCCTGCGGCAGCAGATCGCGGACGCGCTGCGTGACGAGGTGCTCGCCGGGCGCCTCCAGCCGGGCCAGGAATTCACGGTGAAGGAGATCGCCGCCATGTACGGGGTGTCTGCGACCCCCGTCAGGGAGGCGCTCGTCGATCTCACGGCGCAAGGGCTGCTCGACTCCAACCAGCACCGCGGTTTCCAGGTGCACCGCTTCTCGGTGGAGGACTACCGGGGCATGGTCGAGGCCCGCTCGCTGATCGCGGAGGGCGTCTTCCGTGCCGACGGCGCACCGCGCGCCAACGCGACGCACGGTCCCGCCCTCGTCTCCGTGCGCCGCCGGGCCGAGGAGGCCTCGCGAGCCGCCCGCTGCGGGGAGCTGGACGTCCTGATCGGATACGACCTGCGGTTCTGGCGGGAGCTCGGCATCCTCGTCGCCAACCCGTACATCGCGGAGTTCCTGCACCGGCTGCGCATGCAGGCCTGGGTGTTCGCCGTGCCGCGTCTGCGCACCGAGCCCGACCTCAAGGCCTGGCTCTGGGGCGGCCACGAAGACCTGGTGGACGCGATCACCCTCGGCGACGCCCGGACGGCGCGCGCCGTGATCGTGGCGCACCACGAGCACGCCCTGCGGTGGGCGGACCGGCTGGAGCAGCAGACGCTGTGATCGCGCGTGGGGACCGCGGGCCGCGACACGCAGTGACCGCGGGCGGCGACGGCGCGGGGGCCATGGGCCGCGACGGGGCCGGGACGATGCGCTCCGACGGGACGGGGATCATGGGCCGCGGTCGTGCGCCGCGGTCGTGCGCGGTGATCGCGCCGGGATCGTACGCGGTGGTCGCGCGCCCGGGACCCGCTCCGGATCCCGCCCCCGACCGCTGACTGTGCGGGTCGGCCTCCTGGCACTACGCTGTCCCGACCATCGCCAACCCTGCACGACCCCGATGGAGAGCGAGCCCGTCTTGGCCTGTGACCTGTGGCTGGTCCCCCTCGTCGATGTGCTGTGCCACAGCCCCGACAATCCGTTCGCCGAAGAGATCGCGTCGTACGACAAGGCCCTCACCGAGGCCGGTCTGCCCACCATTCCCGTCTTCGCCTACATGCCGGGCCTGTCCGGCGATGTCGCGCCGGTCGCGGGCTTCGACTACGACGCCCTGCACTTCCTGCGCCGGGCGTACCTGCTCCAGCTGTGCGGCCTGCCGGTGACGCCGGTCGACGAACTGGGCGGTGACTACGAGCAGCTCCTCGAGATGTTCGAGTCGACGGCCCAGCAGTCCCATCTCGTCTGGCACTACGACCACGCGGGCGCGTACGTGCCCGTCGACTTCCAGGCCCCCCTGACGAACGAGGAACTCCTCGCGGGCGGCGGCCCCCTGGGCTCCTCCCAGGGTCTTCTGCGTGAACTCGAGGTCGTGGCCCCCGCGATCGGCATCGACTCCGCCAACCCTCCCTCCGCCCCAGCCCCTCCGGCCCACCCCACCTCCCTGGAGGAACCGGCGGGCCCGATCCCGTACGACGAGAGTCCCTTCGCCCGCGAACGCCATGTCTGGCTGGGCCTGCACGCTGCGGCCACCCGCAGCCTCGGCCAAGGGTCCATGATCATATTCAGCTGATCCGTCGCGATCTCGCCTTCGCTTCGGCCCACTTCGCTCGTAGACACTGCCCACCGCTTGGTAGGCAGTGTCGACGAGCGAACACGACGTGGGTCTCCGAGACCGCTTGGTGGCAGTCGGTGTCGACCTGGTCGCCGCGGAAGCGTGCAGGCCCTGTCCCTGCGCGAGATCGCCCGCCGGGCGGGGGTCTCGCACGGCGCTCCGCGCCGCTACTTCCCGACACACCTGGCCCCGCTGTCCGCCATCGTGCGCCAGGGCTTCGCCGACCTGGCCGACAGGGCTGCCGCGACGCGGTCCGGTTCGAGGACGGATGTGCCGGCCGCCGGGTGGGCGCCGTGCGCAATAGAGCCCTCGTGCCTCCCAGCCGGAGTCACGCCGGCGGAGCGAGGAGGCGTTGCCCCACCCGGGCGACGGCTAGCGCGGCTCCGGCGGGCGCTGGCGGGGCATGTTCGGCCGCGTCGGCGGGGACAAGGGGAAGCGACCTGCCTGGTGGCCCGACTCCGGGCGGGCCGGGGGCGACGCCAGCGACTGCATCACCAGCGGCGCCGGGCCGGACCGGAACTCCACCATCCAGTCCGCCGTCTCCGCCCGTACGAGTTCCGTGATGTCCTCCGAGAAGCGCCGCAGCACCCCGAGACACCGCTCGGCCGCCTCGCTCGCCGTGCCCTCCGTCGGGCCGAGCACCTCGCGGACGCTCTCCGACGCCCAGTCGAACTGGAGGGCCTGAAGGCGGCGCTGCACCGCCTGCGCCGTGGCGACGCCCCTTATCCAGCCCGACGTCAGCCCGAAGTACCGGTCGCAGGCCAGGCAGGCCGCACCCAGCAGCAGCGAGAGGTAACCCCAGCCCGCGGCGCCCGTCAGTACGTCCGTCAGGTCGAGGAGCGGCAGCGCGGCACCCGCGATGCCCCCCACCGCCGTACCGACGCGCAGCGCGCGGGCCCAGCGGCGCTTGCGGGCGCGGTCGGAGAGGTACCACTCCGCCGTCCGCAGCGCGTTCGCCTCGACCCAGCGGTACAGCTCGTCGAGGCGCTCCGCCGGCTCGCCCCAGTCCCCGAGGGGGAACGGCCGTCCGGTCAGGTCACCCTGCAGGTCGCCCTGCGTCGCCTCCCGGTCCGGGGCGCCCCCGTTCCGAGAGACCCCGCTCTCTTCCCGGGCCGACCCCCCAGGCTGCATCTCCGGCTGACTCACCGGGGCACTCCTCTGCGCTCTACGCGACTGCTGTGCGTGACTGCTGTGCGTGACTACGTACGTAACCCTGCTAACCCTGCGTGACGTGCGATGCGCGCGTGGGTTCTGGTGCGCAGGGTCTTCCTACCGCCGAATGGTGGGCCGCGGGGACGAAATCCCGGTATTTCCGCCCGCAAGGGGGTCCCTCTCAGGTAGGGGGAGGACGGTGGCTCTCACTCGAAAGAGTTGGTGTCGACCGGGCGGGGCGAGGCGCCCCGTGACCACGTAGGCTCGGTTTACCGAACTTTCGTCGTCGAATTGCCAGGAGTGACCGTGATTCCCGGTGGTGGTCAGCCCAACATGCAGCAGCTGCTGCAGCAGGCCCAGAAGATGCAGCAGGACCTCGCCCGGGCGCAGGAGGAGCTTGCGGCGACGGAGGTCGACGGCCAGGCGGGCGGCGGTCTCGTCAAGGCGACCGTCACCGGCTCCGGGGAGCTGCGCGCGCTCGTCATCGACCCCAAGGCGGTGGACCCCGAGGACACCGAGACCCTCGCCGATCTCGTCGTCGCCGCTGTCCAGGCCGCGAACGAGAACGCGCAGACGCTGCAGCAGGAGAAGCTCGGCCCGCTCGCCCAGGGCCTCGGCGGTGCCGGCGGCAGCGGGATCCCGGGGCTGCCCTTCTGACCGGTCTGCCGACGGCCTGTCGGCGACCTGTCGGCGGACCTTCTGACGGGTCTCCCTATCTAAGGCGCACCGGCAGCTACTACCGTAACGAGCGAAGCACACCGAGAGAGGCGTTCCGTTGTACGAAGGCGTGGTTCAGGACCTCATCGACGAACTGGGCAGGCTGCCCGGCGTCGGTCCCAAGAGCGCGCAGCGGATCGCCTTCCACATCCTCCAGGCCGAACCGACCGACGTCCGCCGCCTCGCCCACGCCCTCCTCGAGGTGAAGGACAAGGTCCGTTTCTGCGCGGTGTGCGGCAACGTCGCACAGCAGGAGCAGTGCAACATCTGCCGGGACGCGCGCCGCGACCTCGCGGTCATCTGCGTCGTCGAGGAGCCCAAGGACGTCGTGGCGATCGAGCGGACGCGCGAGTTCCGCGGTCGGTACCACGTCCTGGGCGGCGCGATCAGCCCGATCGAGGGTGTCGGCCCGGACGATCTGCGGATCCGTGAACTGCTCGCGCGGCTCGCGGACGGCGCGGTCACCGAGCTGATCCTGGCGACCGACCCCAATCTCGAGGGCGAGGCCACGGCCACGTATCTGGCGCGCATGATCAAGCCCATGGGACTGAAGGTGACGCGCCTCGCCAGCGGACTTCCCGTTGGCGGCGATCTCGAATACGCCGACGAGGTCACGCTCGGGCGTGCCTTCGAGGGGAGACGACTTCTCGATGTCTGACGCAACGCTCCACTCCGCCACGCAGGACCCGGACGACTTCGCGGTCCAGATCGCCGACTCGATCGAGAGCTTCATCGTGGCCACCACGGAAGTGGCGAGGGGCGACGAGCCCGACAGCGCGGTGCCCTTCCTGCTCCTGGAGGTCTCCCAGCTGCTGCTCGCGGGCGGCCGGCTGGGCGCGCACGAGGACATCCTCCCGGACGAGCGGTACGAGGTGGACACGGGCCCGGACCTGGAGGTCGACGACCTGCGCGAGCGGTTCGCCGAACTGCTCGACCCGGTCGACGTCTTCTCGGAGGTCTTCGACCCGTACGAGCCCCGCAAGGCCCCGGTCCCGTGCCGGATCTCCGACAACCTCGCGGACATCGTCAGCGACCTCGGCCACGGTCTGGCCCACTACCGTGCGGGCCGCACCACCGAGGCGCTGTGGTGGTGGCAGTTCTCGTACTTCTCCAACTGGGGACCGACGGCATCCGCGACCCTGCGCGCCCTCCAGTCCCTCGTCTCCCACGTCCGCCTCGACCAGCCCCTCCAAGAGCTGGACGGCCTGGACACGGACGAGGACCTTCCGGACGACGACCTCGCGGAGGAGGCGGGTCGCGTCATGGCGGAGGAGATCGCAAGACCGCTGGGGCTGCGGAAGGTGCGCACCGCCCAGTGAGGCGGCGGCCCGCTCCGACGCGGCGGGCGCCGTAGCAGAAGCGATACGTTCCGCCTGCTCCCATGGCGGCCCGGCACCGCTACGTTGACGATCCTTCGACATTCAACGTCGGTGCTGGGCTCTGGGGAGTGGACGACGTGAGACGTACGTACGAGGCAACCGCCGCCGCCGCGATCGTGGTGGCGGCACTGCTGTCAGGGCTGCTGTCAGGGTGCGGCCCCGAGTCGTCCCCGGCGGGCGCCGCGGCCTCCGTCCCGGCCCGGCCGTCCGAGTCCCCGACCCTGCCGCTGACCCCGGGGCCCACGCCCCCGCTCTCGGCGACGCCGCAGGCCGGTCCGTCCGGGTACGAGGGCTCCGCCACGCCGTCCGCCGCGCCCGCCTCACCCACGCCGGCCGCGACGACCGTGCGCACGCCCCCTCCCCGGCCGACCGAACTGACCATGTTCGCCTCCACGCAGGGCGGCAGGATCGACCTGGTGCGGGGCGGCCCCGCCAAGGAGTTCACCGTCTCCGTCCACAACGGCAACACGCGCACGTACGCCGAGGTCGCCGTGGCCTTCCAGATGGAGATCCTGGAGAGTGGGGCCCCGGACCCCGCGCCGCGCCAGAACGGCTTCGTCGTCGAGCGCCGCAACCCCGCGACGGGCCGCTGGACCGATGTCGAGCTGCGCGTCGCCAACGACGTCCAGCCGCTGTGGCTCACCGCCACCGGCAACTCCCTCGCGCTCGAAGCCTCCCGTGTCGAACGCTTCCGCATCCGCGCGATCGCGGAAGGGCCCCAGGGCTCCACGCCGCTCATGATCGAGCTGGTGGACGCCACGGCACCCGAGGACGCGTTCGAGACCGCCTTCCTGAGCCGTACGAGGCTGATGGTCAGCGCGAAGAACTAGCGCCGCGTGCCTCCGGGCCCTGCGGGGCATCGCCGGGCGTCCCCTGACCGCTCCGGACGGAGCCGGACCGCGGACGTGGGTGCGCGGACGCGGACACGCCGCTGGATGTGAACCGGCCCACACTCCGCGTACCTCCGTCCGGCGCGGGCAGGTGCGAGCCCGAGCGACCAGGAGCGCCTTGCCCCGCGCGGGCCGCCACCCGACGCGGATGATCACTTGGTGAGCGGGACATCTCACGATGTGATACAGGCGGGGTGTTCCTGGCTCGCTCGTTAAACTGAGCCGACCGCAGTAACGACTGCGGCACAGACCGAGCGAGGAGCGCACGTGGGCCTTGTCGTGCAGAAGTACGGAGGTTCCTCCGTTGCCGATGCCGAAGGCATCAAGCGCGTCGCCAAGCGAATCGTCGATGCCAAGAAGAACGGCCACCAAGTGGTCGTCGTGGTCTCGGCGATGGGCGACACGACGGACGAGCTGATCGATCTCGCCGAGCAGGTATCCCCGATCCCTGCCGGGCGCGAGTTCGACATGCTGCTGACCGCCGGAGAGCGGATCTCCATGGCCCTGCTGGCGATGGCGATCAAAAACCTGGGTCACGAGGCCCAGTCGTTCACCGGCAGCCAGGCAGGCGTCATCACCGACTCGGTCCACAACAAAGCGCGCATCATCGATGTCACGCCGGGCCGCATCCGGACGGCGCTGGACGAGGGCAACATCGCCATCGTCGCCGGCTTCCAGGGCGTCTCCCAGGACAAGAAGGACATCACCACCCTCGGCCGCGGCGGCTCCGACACGACCGCCGTCGCGCTGGCCGCCGCGCTGGACGCCGAGGTCTGTGAGATCTACACCGATGTGGACGGTGTCTTCACCGCCGACCCCCGGGTCGTGAAGAAGGCCCGCAAGATCGACTGGATCTCCTTCGAGGACATGCTGGAGCTCGCCAGCTCCGGCTCCAAGGTGCTGCTGCACCGCTGCGTCGAGTACGCACGCCGTTACAACATCCCGATCCACGTCCGCTCCTCCTTCTCGGGGCTGCAGGGCACCTGGGTCAGCAACGAACCGCAAGGGGACCGCAAGGTGGAGCAGGCCATCATCTCCGGTGTCGCCCACGACACCTCCGAGGCGAAGATCACCGTCGTCGGCGTGCCGGACAAGCCGGGCGAGGCCGCCGCGATCTTCCGTACCATCGCGGACAACGAGATCAACATCGACATGGTGGTGCAGAACGTCTCCGCCGCGTCGACGGGTCTCACCGACATCTCCTTCACCCTCCCCAAGACCGAGGGGCGGAAGGCGATCGACGCGCTGGAGAAGACCAAGACCGCCATCGGCTTCGAGTCGCTCCGCTACGACGACCAGATCGCCAAGATCTCGCTGGTCGGCGCGGGCATGAAGACCAACCCGGGCGTGACGGCGTCGTTCTTCGAGGCGCTCTCCGACGCCGGGGTGAACATCGAGCTCATCTCGACCTCCGAGATCCGCATCTCGGTCGTCACGCGCGCGGACGACGTCAAGGAGGCCGTCCAGGCCGTCCACACCGCCTTCGGGCTGGACAGCGACTCCGACGAGGCCGTCGTCTACGGAGGCACCGGACGGTGACCACGGGGCACCGCAGCCCTGCGGTCGCACGACGGGTCGCACGATGAACGGCAAGCCGGCGCTCGCGGTCGTCGGCGCGACCGGGGCCGTCGGCGCGGTGACGCTCCAGATCCTGTCGCAGCACGCCGACATCTGGGGCGAGATACGGCTCGTCGCCTCGCCGCGCTCGGCCGGCCGCAAGCTGGCCGTGCGCGGCGAGGAGACCGAGGTCGTCGCGCTCTCCGAGGAGGCGCTGACGGGCATCGACGTCGCGCTGTTCCTGGTGCCGGCCGAAGTGGCCGCCCAGTGGGCCCCGATCGCCGCCGCCAAGGGCGCGGTCGTCGTGGACAATTCAGCCGCTTTCCGGCTGGACCCGGACGTTCCGCTCGTTGTGCCCGAGATCAATCCGCATGCCGTACGGGTCCGTCCGCGCGGCATCGTGGCGAGCCCCGGCTGCACCACGCTCGCCATGATCGTCACGGTCGGCGCGCTCCACGCCGCATTCGGCCTGGACGAGCTCGTCGTCTCCGCGTACCAGGCCGTCAGTGGGGCCGGGCGCGGCGGCGTCGACGCGCTGCGTGCGCAGCTCTCGCTGGTCGCGGGTACGGAACTGGGCACGAACCCCGGTGACGTGCGTCGTGCCGTCGGCGACAGCACGGGCCCCTTCCCCGCCCCGATGGCCCTCAACGTGGTGCCGTGGGCCGGTGTCCTCGGCGAGGGCGGCTGGTCCTCCGAGGAGCTCGCGATCCGGGCCGAGACCCGCAAGGTTCTCGATCTGCCGGCGCTCCGGGTCTCCGCGACCTGTGTACGTGTGCCGGTCGTCACCACGCACTCGGTGTCCGTGCATGCCCGCTTCGAGCGGGAGGTGAGCGTCGACCACGCCCACGAGATCCTTGCGACCTCGCCGGGTGTGGTGCTCTTCGACGACCCTGCCGCGGGCGAATTCCCCACGCCCGCCGATGTGGTGGGTACCGACCCGACATGGGTGGGGCGGGTCCGGCGGTCCATGGACGACCCCCGGACACTCGAGCTCTTCGTGTGCGGCGACAATCTGCGGAAGGGTGCCGCGCTGAACACGGCTCAGATCGCCGAGTCCATCGCCGGTGCCCTCGCCGGCGTCACGGCAGGAGAATTCTGAGCGCCGGACTTCGTAGATCTTTGTAGGATCTGTGAACACCCTGTGGGCAAGTCGCTTGCATGTACCACTTGAACTGGGGTGATGGCATGTTCGACGATGCTTTCCCGCCACTCTGCAACCAGCGGACGGGTGGAAGGCGTCTTTGCGGTTGCCCCTTCACGGTGCCGCGATAAATGGGGCATTGGGGAAGAGCGGGTACGCATGAGGGCATACGGTGCGCGGTCAAAAGCCGTTGCGCGCGCGTACAACCCTGACGGGGGGAAGCGTGTCCAACAGGCGTGGCAGAGGTACTCGACATCACAGCGGTGGTCCCGGCCCGCTTCGGCGTGGGCGGACTTCCGGCACACGCCGTCGGCGTGGCACCGGTGCGTGGCGCTGCGGTGCGACCGCTCCGGCGGCCCCGCACTCCCGGCGGCATGCCGGTGATCGCCCCCATGCCCGCCGCGCGTAACACCCGCATACCGTCCCAGCGCGAGAGCGCCGACGACATGACGGTCGCGGGCACCACCGTCGACCACCTCACCGAGACCTACCGCGCCCACTACCGGTCGCTGCTCGGTCTCGCGGCACTGCTGCTCGACGACACCGCGTCCTGCGAGGACGTCGTCCAGGAGGCCTTCATCCGCGTCCACTCGGCGCGCAACCGCGTCCGGGACCCGGAGAAGACCCTGGCGTACCTCCGCCAGACCGTCGTCAATCTGTCGCGCTCCGCGCTGCGCCGCCGCATCCTCGGGCTGAAGCTGCTCTCCAAGCCGATGCCGGACATGGCGAGCGCCGAGGAGGGCGCGTACGACCAGCTGGAGCGCGACGCGCTGATCAAGGCGATGCGCGGGCTCCAGCGGCGCCAGCGAGAGGTTCTCGTCCTGCGGTACTTCGCGGACATGACCGAGGCTCAGGTCGCCGAGACGCTGGGCATATCGCTGGGCTCGGTGAAGGCGTACGGCTCGCGCGGCATCGCAGCGCTGCGCGTCGCCATGGGGGCCTCGGCATGAACAGGCATGAGCATGAGCACGAACTTGGGCCGGATCGCGAACCCAGGCATGATCGTGAGCAGGAAACTGAGCTGTACGGGCCGGACGGGCCGTTGAACGACCGGACTGGGAACGGAATTGTGAGCAACGGGCCGCTGGGCGGTTTTGAGGAAAAGCGCGCCAAGGGCGACGTGCCCGACGGGCGCGACACGCACGACGGGCACCACGGGGACGACGTGCGGGTCGCGCGTGCCGGGCACGACGTGCGTGGTGGGCACGACGAGGAGCCGGGCGGCGACGTGCTCGCTGACGCGCTCGGCGGCGACGAGCCGGCCCTTCGGCGGCTGCTCCAGGGCGCCGTCGAGGACCTCGCCCCGTCCGAAGGGGCCCTGGACCACCTGCGCAGGGCGGTGCCCGCGCGGCGCGCCCGTAAGCGGCAGGCCCTCGTCGGCCTGGCCGCCTCGGTCATCCTGCTCGGTACCGCCATCCCCGCCTTCGTCCATGTCGCGAGCTCCGGAGGCGTCTTCGAGGACCGCCCCGTCAACGCGGGACACGGCGAGCACGCCCAGGGCGGCACGGGCACCGAGACCGGTGAGGACGCGGGCGAGAAGGGCGGCGACAGCCCCTCCGGGCAGCAGCCCGGAACCCCGGGCCGCCTCGAGGAGTCGGAGAAGCCCGAGGAACCGGGCAGCGAGGCGTCGGACGAGACGCCCGGCGCCCCGGCCGACCCCGCCGAGAGCATCCCCGCCACGACGCCCACATGCGAAGGCACTCAGCTCGGCGTGGACAAGACGGAGATAGGCGCACCGGACGCCGAGGGCAAGGTGTACGGCACGTTCCGCATCGCCAACGTCTCAGGCACCGCCTGCGCGGTCACCGGTCCCGGTTCGGTCGGTTTCCAGACGCAGGGCGCCGCCGATCCCGCGAAGATCAGCGTGGTCGAGCACACGACGGGCGACGCCGCGACCGGACTGCCCGACCCGAGCGCCCAGGCCGGCGCGGTGCTCCTGGAGCCGTCGACGTCGTACGAGGTGATGTTCGCCTTCGTCCCGTCGGAGACCTGTCCCACGACCGGTCCTTCGCCCGACCCGTCGCCCACGGAGGGCGGATCGTCGGGCACGACCGACGGCACGGGCGCGACCACCACCGAGACCCAGTTCGTCGCGGAGGACGGTGGCACGGCGGACGGCAGCATCGCGGTCTCGCACACCCCGGAGGCCGGTGCTCCGAACGTCTCGGCGACCGTTCCGAACGCGTGCGCAGGCACGATCTACCGCACGAGCGTCCTGAACCCGTCGTCGTAGGCGTCGCGTAGCACGTCGTCGGGGTGGGACTGGGACGCGTCCCATAGCACTCCACGGGCCGCAGTCGACGCGGCCTGCCCCGCTTTCTGTACTTGCGCGCCCGGATGCTGGTGCGCGCGCCCTCCGGCCGAACGCGCTACGCCGGGTCCAGGCCGAGCGGCGTTGCGCGGGGTCCAGGCCGAGCGGCGTTGCGCGGGGTCCAGGCCGAGCGGCGTTGCGCGGGGTCCAGGCCGAGCGGCGTTGCGCGGGGTCGAGGCCGAGGCGCATTATGCCGGGTCGAGGCCGAGCGCCTGGTCCTTCGCCGCCTCCGCCTCGCGGCGTGCGAAGCGGAACCACATGAACAGCACGAAGCCCGCGAAGGCGAACCACTCCAGCGTGTAGCCGAGGTTCTGGAACGCCTTCAGATCCAGCGTGCTGCCCTGCGGCGCGGCGGCCGGTACCGCCTTCATCCCGTCCGACGCGGTGGTGAGCGTGATCCACGCGTCATACACGTCGTCCGGCACCAGATTGACCAGCGACGCCGCGCTGATCATGCCCACCTGGCCGCGCGGCAGCCCGCCCGCGGTGTTCACCCCCTCGGTGCTCGACGTCTCCGACGCCTGCAGGGCGCCGGTCACCGTCACCTCACCTGCGGGTGCGGCGGGCGGCGTCCCTCCGGCGGGCAGCCAGCCCCTGACGACGGGCAGTGCCTTGCCGCTGTCGGTGCGCAGCAGCGTCAGCACGTACGAGCCGCGCTTCCCGTCCAGCTGCCGGTCCGGCACGAGGAACTGCTCCCCGTACCGCCCGGTCGCCGAGGCCCGCCGGCCCGACGTCTCCTTGTCGACGGGCAGCAGCTCGTCGAGCGGGGCGGCGGCCCGCTTGCCCGCCTCCGGCCGCTCCTCGGCGGCCCGGTGCGTGTCGACGCGGTCCTCGAACCGGCCGAGCTGCCAGGTCCCCATGAAGAGACAGAAGGGGATGCTCAGCACGACGAAGACGTTGATCCCCCACCAGCGGGGAGTCAGCAGGAACCGGTACACCCCTCCACGGTACGGAACGCCCCCGTTTACTCCTCTCCCGGGTCTCCCTCTCCCGTCAGGCGCCCCTCGTCGGGGCCTCACCGTCGGGCGTCTCTCGTCGGACGGCCCCCGTCAGACGCCTCCCTTCAGATGCTTCTCGGCGAAGGACAGCTCCAGCCGCACCTGCTTGATCCGCTCCTCGACCACGAGCGACCCGTGCCCCGCGTCGTACCGGTACACCTCGTGGACCGCGCCACGGGCCGCGAGCCGGTCCACATAGTTCTCGACCTGTCGGATCGGGCAGCGCGGGTCGTTGACCCCTGCCGAGATGTAGACCGGCGCCTTCACCGCGTCCACGTACGTCAGCGGCGACGACGCCTCGTACCGCTCGGGGACCTCTTCCGGCGTGCCGCCCAGCAGGGTGCGGTCCATCGCCTTCAGGGCCTCCATCTCGTCGTGGTACGCCGTGACGTAGTCCGCGACCGGCACCGCTGCCAGGCCCAGCGCCCACGCATCCGGCTGGGTGCCGAGCCCCAGCAGGGTCAGATAGCCGCCCCAGGAGCCGCCCGCAAGGATCAGCTTCGACGGGTCGGCGAGCCCGGAGGCCACGGCCCACTCGCGGACCGCCGCGATGTCCTCCAGCTCGATCAGCCCGACACGGTGCTTGAGCGCGTCCGTCCACTCCCGCCCGTACCCCGTCGAGCCGCGGTAGTTGACCCGGACCACCGCATAGCCGTGGTCGACCCAGGCCGCGGGACCGGCCGCGAACGCGTCGCTGTCGTGCCACGTCGGGCCGCCGTGGATCTCGAAGACCGTCGGGAACGGGCCCTCGCCCTCCGGGCGCTGCACCAGCGCGTGGACCCGGCCCCCGGGCCCCTCCACCCATGCGTCCTCCACGGCCACCGACGTGGGTGCCGCCATCCCCGGAGGGTCCAGCACCTCCCGGCCGGCCGTGGATCGGACCTTCGGCGGCTGCGCGGCGGACGACCACAGATACTCCACGGTCCCGTCCGGCCGGGCCGAGGCCCCCGAGACCGTCCCGGCCGGGGTCTCCACACGGGTCAGCTCGCGCGTCGCCGCGTCGAAGCGCCACAGCTCGCTCCGCGCCTCGAAGCTGTGCGCGATCAGCAGGGCCGAGCCGTCCGGATACCACTCGGCGGCCACATCGCCGGGCAGCTCGATCGCCAGGTCGGTCTCCTCGCCCGACGCCACGTCCCACAGCATCGGCTCCCAGCGCCCGCGCCGCTGGTGGCCCACCAGCAGCCGGGTGTCCCCGTCCACCGGCGCGAAACCGAGGACCTCAAGGCCCAGCTCGACCGAGCCGCCCTTGGTGTCGTCCAGCTCCGCGACCGTCGTCCCGTCGAGCCGGACGACCCGGAGCGCCGGGTGCATGGCGTCGCCGTGCTCCGTGTGCTCGATCGCGATCAGCGTCCCGTCGTGCGAGAGGTCACCGACGCCGGCCGACTCCCGGTGCCGGTAGATCTCGACCGGCTCCGTCCCCGGCCGTGCGACATGGATCGTCGTCCCGTCCTCGTCGGTCGAGCGGCCGACCACCGCCGTGCCGTCCCGCCCGAGCGCCAGCCCCGCCCCGTACGAGGCCTCCAAGCCGGGCGCCGCGGGCTCGTCGGCGCCGCCGCCGAAGGGCTGGCGCATCCAGATCCCGAACTCGTCCCCGTCCCGGTCCGAGAACCACCAGATCCACTCGCCGTCGGGGGTGAGCACGCCGTCCGTCGTCCCGTTCGGCCGGTCGGTCACCTGGCGCCGCTCGCCGGTCGCGCGGTCCCATGCGTACAGCTCGTACGTCCCCGTCGCGTTCGACACGAAGAGCGAACGGTCCGGGGCGTCCTCCGCCCAGTCGGGCAGCGAGACGCGGGGAGCCCGGAAGCGCTGCTCCCAGGCGGGCATGCCCGCGGCGTCCGCCGAGGAGCCCGAGGTGGAGTCCGGCGTGGACTCGGTGATCTCAGTCATGCCCCCCATTCTGCGCTGCTCCGCCCACAATCCGTTCGCGTCGTCCGCAGCCTGTGGATAACCTCCGCGACATGTACTCGTCTCCGCCCCCGGACGACTGGCGCGAGGCACATCGTTCCCGCTGGGACGAACGCGTCCCGATCCACGTCTCCGGCGACTTCTACGACCTCGACGCCTTCCGCGCAGGCAAGGACTCCCTGTGCGACTTCGAGGCGGCCGAGGTCGGCGACGTCACCGGGCGCACCCTGCTCCACCTCCAGTGCCACATAGGACTGGACACGCTCTCCTGGTCCCGCCGCGGCGCAGCCTCCGTCGTCGGCCTCGAGTTCTCCGAACCGGCCGTCGACGCCGCCCGCTCCCTCGCCGCCGACCTCGGCCTCGGCCCCGACCGGGCCGCCTTCGTCGCCGCCGATGTGTACGACGCCGCCGAGGCCGTACCGGACCGCCGCACTCGTCGCGCCGGGCGGCTTCCTCCACCTCGCCGAGTTCCATCCGCTCACCGACAGCCTCGACGACGCCACCGGCTCGCGGATCACGCACGACCACTTCGCCCGGGACGCGTGGGTCGACGCGACACCCGGCACGTACGCCGACCTCGACGCGCCGACCGTGCACAACCGCAGCGTCGAGTGGCAGCACCCGATCGGCGAGGTCGTCTCGGCCGTCGCCGCGGCCGGTCTGCGCATCGAGTTCCTGCACGAGCACGACGTCTCGCTGTTCGAACGCTTCGGCTCGCTCGCGCGCCACGAGGACGGCTACTACCGCTTCCTGGCGGACCGGCCCCGTATCCCGCTCATGTACTCGCTGAAGGCGACGAAGCCGACGGCGTGATCGCGGTCGTGCCCTGCGCCGGCTGAGGATGCGCCGGACGCCGTCCTGCGTGATCGTGCCTGTGCCTGTGCCTGTGCCTGTGCCTGTGCCTGTGCCTGTACCTGTGCCCGTGGCAGGGGCGGTCGCCACCGTGCGCCCGGCGAGGTCGCGGAGCTCGGCGCGGGTCCGGCGGAGCTCCCTCGGCGCGAGTGACCCCGATCGCGGGCGAAACCGGGCCCGTTGTCGGAGCGGCGCGCTACGTTGCTCCCATGGTGGAATTCGTACTGGTGCCGGGCGCGTGGCTCGGAGCGTGGGCGTGGGACGACGTGGTGCCCGAACTGCGTGCGGCCGGCCACGGCACCCACCCGATGACCCTGTCCGGCCTCGGCGACAAGCAGGGCGTGCCGGCCGGCCAGCAGGTCCACGTCCGGGACATCGTCGACGAGGTGGAACGCCGCGATCTCCGCGACGTCGTCCTCGTCGGCCACAGCTACTCGGGCATCCCCATCGGCCAGGCCGCCGAGCACATCGGCGACCGGCTGACCCGCGTCGTCTTCGTCGACTCCAACGTCCCGGCCGACGGCGAGTCGTTCGCCTCCGCCTGGTGGCAGGGCCCGGCGGCGCTCGAGGTCTCGATCGCCGGGAACGGCGGCTTCTGGGCGCCCCTGACCGCGGCCGGCTACGACGGCCAGGACCTCACCGACGACCAGATCGCCCGCATCGTGGCGGGCTCGACGCCTCACCCGGGCGCCACGCTGACCGAACCGGCCGTACTGCCCCGCCCGCTCGGCGAGCTCCCGGCGACGTACATCAAGTGCCTTCTCGACGGCCCCGAGCCGACCGACGACGTGACCAAGCTGCTGACCAGCGAGTGCTGGCGGCTGGTCGAGATGAACACCGGCCACTGGCCGATGTTCTCCCGGCCCCACGAACTGGCACGGATCCTGCACCAGTCGGCCGTGGAGTCCCTGAGTCCCTGAGTCCCTGAGTCACAGGGCAGCTCTGCCATGCGGCGACTCGCCGCTGGGAGCCCGACCCTGCCCGTGACGGCCGGGCGCGCCGAGCCTGGAAACATGGGGCCGTTGAGGAGGGGAAGACGGCTCTGCCCCGAGGTGGTTTCAGCCGGTCGTGAGCCGACCACTGCCCAACCGCCGCAGGCCGTGGTCCCGCGCAGTCCGCGTGTTTGCGGCATCGGCTGCGCGCCGTGCCCCGGGCGCGGCTGGAACTTCCGGCTCATCCCGCCCCGGGGGACCTCCTCGCGCCGCGGCCCTCCCCGGCGTCGCCGGGCGTCTCACGGACCGTATGACAGGCCCGTTCATGGACAACGGCAACGGCTCGGACGTCAAGGTCGCTCCCCTGACCGACGAGGAATACCTCTGGGAGCCGGTGCCCAACTGCCGGTCGGTCCGCCGACGCGCCGACGGCCCGGGCCCCGGGGCCACGCTCCTGACCGGCACGGGCGACTGGGGCCGTGACGCACCCCTCGCCACCGGTCGCCCACTCGAGCCGCCGGATGGGGTTCTCGGCCTCCTGTCGCTCTCCTGCCGCTGAAAACGGAGCCAGTCGCGCAAGGTCTTCCGCCTCTTCAGCCGCTTTCACGCGACAGGTCGGGCATCGTGGGCCGCCTTCGCTACGCCGCCGCGTCGGCGACCGCATCGGTGTCGGTGTCGGCCGACACGGCGTCCGTATGGCGCTTCAGCGCCATACGCGCATCCACCACCGCCGACCTGTCGAGGGTGGCCCAGTACGGATGGGCCGACACCTCGATCGACAGCTCCCGGACCAGGGCCCAGAGACTCGCCTCCTCCGCCTTCTGCTCCTCGGTGCAGCCCGCGGTGGCCGGGAAGTCACGGTGGTAGCCGGAGTACTGCCCCTCCACGGCGGTCCAGCCGTCGGAGGGCACGACCGACCACGGCATGGCCTGGCAGAGGCGCCGGTACTGGGCTCGGGCCTGGTGGAGGCGCAGTTGGGCGACGCGCAGATCGTCGGGGAAGTCGTATGTGGCCACGACTCGAATGGTACGCCTGTTCGAATAGTTGCAGGGTGCTGTTTGCACGGGCCGCCTGCACTGCGTTGCAGCCGGGCGATTCGATTTCCACCACCTTTCGGATCTCGAACGTCCGACCGGGCATCGGGGACCTGACCTGACCTGACCTGATCGCACGCGCACCAGTCCGGCCATGCCGAACACTCTGGCCCGAGCATGGCCGCGAGCCGGACCCGATGGCAGCGGCCCGGGGCGCCGCTGCGGCGGCAGGTCGGATCCTCAGTCCTGATGCCCGTCGGCCGGTGCCTTCAGCAGCCGTTCCAGCTCCTTCCCGGCCTCCTCGTACCCGGCGTCGGAGATCCGTTGCAGCTCGCGCAGGTCGCCGGTCGCGGCCGCGCGTCGAGTGAGCAGGAACCCGGCGTGCAGGGATCCCTCGTCCAACAGCTCGCTCAGCTCCCCGAGGTCGCCGGCTTCGTCGGCGAGGTCGGCCAACCGGTCCAAAGCGGTCTCGTTGCCCTCATCGGCCAGCTCGCGCAGGGTCTCCCGATCGACATTCATGTTCGCCATGCCGCCATGCTGCAGCCCTGCCCCAGGGGCAAGGTCAAGTGGAACAATGACCGAGTGATCACCATCGGGCAGCTGGCCAGGTATGTCGGAGTGTCGATCAAGACCATCCGCGTCTATCACGACAAGGGGCTGTTCCCCGAGCCCGACCGCGATGCGTCCGGCTACCGCCGGTACGGCGCGAACGACGCCATCGACCTGATCAAGATCCGAACGCTCGCCGAAGCCGGCGTCCCCCTGGCCCGTGTCCGGGACCTGAGATCAGCGACCGACGAGGAGTTCCAGCAGGCGCTGCGCGAGATCGACGACGAGCTCGCCTCCCGCATCCGTGGCCTGCAGGCAACGCGAGGGCGTCTGCGCCAGCTCGCCGCCGGGCATCTGGCGCCGCTGCCCACCGAGGTCGGTGCCCACCTGGAGGACCTGGCCCGCTGGGGATTCACGCCTCGATGGGCGGACCTTCAACGCGACCTGTGGATCCTCGTGTTCGCCACTCACCCGGACCGTGCGATCACCCTGTTTCACGAACAGGCCGAGACCCTGGCCGACCCGGCGCTACGGCAGCTCTTCCTCGACTACGACCACGCGCACGACCTCGACGCCGACGATCCCCGCATCGACGACCTCGCCCGCCGGATCGCCGAGGCGAATCGGGAACGCTACGGACCCGACGAGCTGCCCGGGCTGGATGCAGGCTCCGAGATTCCCGCCCTCATCCAGGGCACGGTCAACGCCTCGTCCCCGGCATGGAAGCGACTCGACACGCTCATTCGCGCACAACTGGACGCGTGACTCGACGTGTATGGACGCACGGTCCCGGCTGCGTGCGGAAATCAGTCAGCGCGCCACGAACGACGGGGCAGACGTTGCGTGATGTGGCACTGGCTCGCGCCAGTCGGCGAGTGCGGCGGGCGAGTTGGATTCGGTCGAGAGCGTGGCGAGATCGTCGAGGGACATGGCGAGGGCTGCTGCAGTCAGGCTCTGGAAGGCCCCGGGGCGGCTTGATGCCGCCCTGCGCGAACACAAAAGTGAGCGTGCCTAAAGACAGTGTTTAGGGTGAAACCGGGGCTGGCGGCGACCTTGCTCGCATGTCTGATCGTCGGCCCGCCGGGTCTGCGACGGCCTGCTCGCGGCACGGGCATGTTTGCCGGCGCAGCCGCGCATCCTCGATCAACCCCTCCGAGTGGAACGTCAGGCGCTGAACGGGGCCGGCATCGGCGGCGCCGGAGGGCGCGAGGTGGGCCGCGGCGCCGTGCACTGGTGCTGGATCGTCTTGTGAGCGGTGCTCCGCGCGGGCGGGAGGGTGGTCACAGGCCGAGGGAGATGGCCAGGCGCGTGAGTTCCGCCGTGGTGTTGATGTCGAGCTTGGCCCGGATGCGGCGGAGATAGGCGTCGACCGTGTGCTTGGAAAGCCCCATGTGGCGGGCCGTCTGCACGTAGGTGCGCCCGGCGGCGATATGGCGCAGCGTCTCCTGCTCGCGCGGAGCCAGGGCGGGTGCGGGGGCTTCGGCGTGCGGCGTGGCGAGTGCGAGGCTCATGGGATTTCCTCCGACGGATCGGCCCGGTCATCGCTGCTCACGTCCTCGGAAGCAGGGAGCAAATGCCCGAATAGTGTGTTTTGCCCTCTTTCGAAAAGGCTGCCTCCGTGACTTCATGGCGGTGTCCGCGGACTGTCACAGGCGCGTCACGAGGCGCGTCGGCAGACCTCTGTGGCGGATGAGCGACCTCGCCTATTTCACCGGTAGCACGTTGTCGCGGCTGTCCAACGTCGTCAGCAGGCTGGAAAAGCGCGGCTGGGTGCGCAGGAGCCCGGACCCGGCAGACGGTCGCACCACCCTGGCCCGCCTCACCGAGGCCGGCCGGGCCAAGGTCGCGGCGAGCGCCCCCGCCCACGTCGACGAGGTCCGCCGACTGGTCTTCGACCCGCTCACCAAGGCCCAGCAGCGCTCTGGTCCTCCCAGTACCGCAGCACGACCATGGCCCGGGCCCTGGGTGGCAGCCCGGCCAGTGCCGACAGCGGGGTCACCCGCAGATCAGCGTGGTCGGGCGTGGGCCGGGGGCGGGCTGGGAGTGCGCGAGCAGGTCCCTGAGCCGACGCCGGCGTCGGCCAGGTAGGTCCGGGTCAGCACGGTCCTGGCATAGGCCTCGATATGGTCGGCGGCACTCGCCCGCCGCCAGTGCTGGAACATCTTGGCGAGCGTGGTCTGCGTCAGATCCCGGGCCGTGTCCGTGTCCCCGCACAGCAGGTACGCGGTGCGGTACAGCCGTCTCTGGCTCGCCCGGGCGAAGGCCTGGAAGCTCTCGGGCGCCTGGGAGCCCTCCGGCGCTTCGGAGCCCCGGCCGTTCTCCGGCATCTGCTCTCCTCTCCGGACCCTGTCAAGGAGCCCTGTCCTGTCACCCCTCTTCAGAGCGCTGTCGTACGCCAAAGGTTGAAACCGAATTCGCCTCCGCCGACGCGCACCCCCGGCCCCACACGGTGTCCGCCTCCGACAGGGGGCGATGGGACCGTGACCGCGCATCCCTGGACAAGGAGCCGCACGAAGTCGCCTCGGAACCACCGCGAAGAGGACCACGGCCCAGTAGCCGCGGCCAAGAAAGCCGCGGCCAAGAAGGCCGCGGCGAACAGGACGCCGACGAGACGCCCGTTGCTCGGTCCGTTCAGGGTAATGCGCCAAGATCCCGCGATTCTCTGCCTCTGCCGCCATGCAGACCGTGATCCGCTCCACCGGCTCCAGCAATCGACGGGCAGCCACCTGCAGCACCTGGTCGTACGGGCGAACCTGGTCGACCGCCTCGTGCTAGGGCCGGTCGGCGACCAGTCCGGCTTCGACATCGAGCATGGCCTGCAGGATTTCCCGTTCGTCGATCTTCGGGCTGGCCAGAGCCCACAGCATCGGCATCCCGGTCGGGGTGCAGACCCGGTACAGGCGCAGGCCCCAGAAGAACCGGGAGTGTGAGGCGCAGTACCCGTATCCGGCCCAGCCGGCCAGGCCGGAGCGCTCCACCGTCGGCCTGGAGCGGCCGCACTCGCCCGGCGTGGAATCCACGATCCAGTGGCTGTCGAACCAGAAGTCCGCGTCGACCGCGATCACGCGTATCGCCTTCTTGACCAGCGGCAACGCGGCCCGAAGCCGTTTGTTCCAGCCCGGCTGCTTCGGCAGGTACGGGAACATCGACGTCAGGTTCCTGCCCGCGTACCGCAGCCACCGGGCCTCGGACCTGAACCCCGGCATCGCCTGGGCCACCGCCAGGCAGACCAGCTCGGAATCAGTCAACTGCGGCGGCCTGCCCAGCCAGCGCTGCCCTTTCGGCTCGTCATCGATCTTCACGTAACAGTGCGGTGAGGAGGGCATCCAGGTCGGTCGTCACAACCTGATCTTGGATTCCCTCTTCTCGCGCTCAGCGACGACCAGCGCTGGCTACCCTTGCCCGCATGTCCACGCTCTCCCTTTCCCCGCTTCGCTTTTCTCCGGAGGAGATCGCCGAAGTGGTCGACCTCTACGCGAGCAACCCGGAGTACTGCCGCGCCGCCGGCGAGTACGACCCCGAGAACGTCCGGGCCGACCGGGTCGAAGCCGACCTGCGCGAGGAAGCCGGTACCGAGGGCTGCGACGTACTGCTCGCCCGCGATGCGCAGGGACAGCTCGTCGGGCTCCTGTGCCTGCTCGACCGCCATCCGACAGACGGCTATCCCTGGATCGGGCTGCTGCTGGTGCACGGCAGCCTTCACCGCAAGGGCATCGGCCGGCTACTGGTCAACCTGGTCGAAAAACAGCTCCGCAGCAAACGCCGGAACGGCATTCGACTCGCAGTTCTGGAGAACAACCCCTCCGCCCTGACCTTCTGGAGCTCCCTGAGCTGGCAGGAGATCGACCGCCGTGCCGACAACCGGCACGGCCGCCCCTGCATCGTTATGCACAAGCCACTGAGCTGAGTCCTTTGGAACAACTCGTCCAGTGAGCCTTTTCCCACCCCAGGTTGAGGCGTTGTGAAGGACGAGGACGGCCTTCACGATGTCGGCGATCCGGTTGGTGCTGCAGCGGAGTTTCCGTAGCAGGCGCCGGCCCTTCAGGGTGGCCATGGCTTGCTCGCCGAGGCACCGGATCTTGGCGTGGGTGCCGTTGTGGCGTCGCCTCCATCCCTTGAGACGGCGGCCCCGGAAGGGCACTCGCACGAGGTGGCCGGCGCCTTGGTACGCCTTGTCCGCCCAGCACTTCAGCCCGGCGGCGGCGAGGGCATCGATGATCCCGTGGCTTCGGGCGGCGGTCAGATCGTGGGTGGCTCCGGGCAGCGCGGGCGAGGCCCACAACAGCCGCCCGAAGGGGTCGGTCAGGACTTGGACGTTCATGCCGTGCCGCTTGTGCTTCCCCGAGTAGTACGGGGTGTCGGCGGCGATCCGGTCGATCGGCAACAGGGTGCCGTCAAGGATGACGAATGCCTTCGTCCGGATGGCCTCCATCGCCTCGGTCAGGGTCGGGGCGAGGGCGGCCGGCACCTCGACGGCCTCGCGTATGTAGCGGAACACGGTCGCGATTCCGATGCCGAAACCCCCGGCGAGCTGGGCGTACGTATCACCGCACCGCAGGCGGCCCAGGACCAACAGCGCCTGGCGACCGGCCGGCAGGCGGCGCCACCGTGTCCCGATCTCTCGCTGCCGGGCGGCGAGTTGCCCCGCCAGACGGTCCCCGAACCCGTCACCGCGGCCTACGACCGCCTCCGGGCGCGAGGACCAACCGAAGGGCTTCGGCTGGCGCGACTTCCGCGACCTGACCGTCCGCGCCCGCATCCAGCTCGGCGGCCACGGTCCTGCCAACGGTGCAGCCCGCCGCGCCGACGTCTCCGCGGCAACGGTCTCGAACGTGTTGAACCGGCCGGACATGGTCGCGGAGCGGACGCGGATCAGGGTGGAGAGGGCCATCGCGGAACTCGGTTACGTCCGCGCTGGCCAGTCGGGGGAGACGGCGGCGCACTGGCGGCGGACCGGATTCGCGACCTGGCTGTTCCAGCCGGCCACGACGGGGCGGTACCCGAAGAAGGCTCCGCAGGAGACGCGCCCTGTACCGGTGATGGCGGACCCCTGGCCGGGTGTGCCGGCGCGGGGCCGGAATGCCTCTGGCCGTGCGGACGCGTGTTGGCTGCCGATCGCACAGGGCCTCACTCCGCACGGGCTCAGGCACTCCCACAATACGGTCATGGAGGAGCTCGGGATCCCGCCCGAGCTCATGGATGAGCGCCTGGGGCACGAGGACGGGTCGGTGCAGGCGCGCCACTCGCACATCACCGCGCGGATGCAGGAATCGGCTCATGGACGAACTGACCGAACAGTGGGAGGAGGGGTTGGAGGCACGGTTGGCCAGGCAACCGCGGTCCCCGGTACGTGCGCTCGATGCCTTGCTGAGAGCGCGACTGGGGTGACGGTTGGGCAGTGTGGATTTTCGTGATCCACTCCCCAGCCACTCCCGAGAGACCCCAGAACGCCGCAGGGCTGGTTTCCCTTGAAGGGAAACCAGCCCTGACTGGCGTTTCAGCTGTCGGGGTGGCGGGATTTCAACCCACGACCTCTTCGTCCCGAAGCAACTTGAGTAGGCACTCCACCTTGGGCCCGGGCGCTGCTCACCTGCGGCGACCGTCCATGGGCGTCCGTGGGTGTCCGCCGCTGTGCGCGGGCGTTGTCACGCAGTAAGATATTCACCAACTATGCGGTGGTGTCGTAGGGCACGACTGAGTTGCCCGCATGACTTACATCAGCGCGGCTCGACAAGGGCGCGTCGGCGACGGCGTATCGAAGGCACCTCCGGACAACCCGGTCTCCGTAAACACAGTGTCCGCGGCCGTCGGAAGCAACCGCCGCCGGCGGTGACGGCAAACCTGCCCGGTTTGTGGGTCCCCAAGGGGGCGAATAGCCTAGTCGCAGGGGGTCGGTTCGATCAGAGGGGCCGCCCATGAGTAAGTACCGAAACCGCGCCTGGCGCGCGACGGGAGTCATCACCGCACTCGCTACGGCCGCCGCGATCGGCTTCGTCGCCCCGGCTCAGGCTCAGTCCACCGCGCAACTGAACGCGTACGTCAGTGACGGCTGGGGTGGCGGAACCATCACCAGCAACCCCGCCGGGATCAACTGCCACACTTTGGCGTGGGATCCGTACGGCGGTGACCCGGCGCCTGACCCGACCGGCACCTGCACTGCGAGCTTCCCAATCGGGACGACGGTCCACTTCAGCGCTACAGCTGACGCGGGTTCATACGTCAACTTCCCCCCCGACCCAAATCCCGTGACCATACGGGGTGGCTACAACTACACGGGGGTTGTGTTCTGCCCGAGCGACGGCCTCTGTTCCGCAGGCTAGTCGCCCGTTGCAGTTCGGTGTGTGGCCGCGCTACCCCTCCACCTGAAGTGGCCTGGGTGATGGTCTTTTCACCGTGATTCCCCGCTGTTACCCGCCCGATCTGGTGCGGTTGTGGTGCGGGTTCTGGTCCGCCTGTGCCCCAACCGTTGCTAACGGGCGTAGGGCGTACAACAACACGATGACCACCACGATGCCGAGCCAGATCGGTATCCCGGTCTTGGTGAATCGCCCGCGGCTGTCCCTAGGCTGCGGCCTTCGGGACCGAACCGCGCTGAATGAGACGGAAACTGAGACGGAAGAATGGATCGTGATCACTCATCCCCGGGCGGGATGAGGCGGTCAGCGCTTTCCGCATCATCGACGTGCCCATGAGCGTCCACGGTGATGGGAGTGGCTCTCTCCCTGCCTCGGTGATCAGCCACGCGAGAACCTGCTCGGTCAGCGGACCGTTGTCTGGCCCTTCGTCCTTGCCAGTAGGCCCGCCAGCCTCCTCCCGGGATGGCAGCAACTACTTGGTCGGCGCGCTCTAGGTGGGAGAAGTCGGGGTAGTCGGTAACCGCCCGTCGGGTGCCTTGCTTGGAGTCGACGACGAGGGCAACCCCCGTCGTCTCGTCCCAGACATCTACATGGACGGTCCGCCCGATCATGGTCTCCGTGCCGGTGAAGATGGCCAGCCAACCTGTCCCGTTGAAGTAGCGCATGCGGTCATTCTCCGGATGCGCCGGCACCCGACTTCGTGGCCTTGCGTAGCTCCTGATCCGTAGCTCTAGCCGGATCGGTCAGCGGCGGCCATACCGGTCGCTTCGCAGTCCTGGAGGGACGGTATGGGACGGGGGCGGTTGCTGTGGTTGCGGTATGGCGCTGCTGTACAGCGCCCGTTGTCGGGGCGGTCAGCCCTCAGCCTAAGCTGCGCCTATGTGGAAAGAAGCCGCTGCCGAAGCCTTGCCCGAGGTCGAATTCCGCGCACCCGTTGGCGCGACTGCTCTAGCCGAGGCGGAACGGCGCCTTGGCCGAGGCCTTCCGGCGCAGCTGGCTGCTCTGCTGATGGAGACTAACGGGATAGTCGGCGAGTACGGGAAAGACGTCGTCTGGACCCTGGATCGGATTGTGGAGCAGAACCTGCTGTTCTGGTCCCCCGACACGTTCCCGGGCCTGTACATGCCCTTCGATCCGCTGCTGTTCTTCGGCGACAACGGCGGGGGCGACCAGTTCGCCTTCGTGCTAACGCCCGAGCGTCCGGACATCTTCGTCTGGGACCACGAGGATGACAGTCGGCTGTGGGCTGCATGCGAGCTGGAGGACTACCTGCACCGTTCCCTCGCGGGCGATGGCGACTGGTACCGGTAGCCACCCTCTATGTCCCTAGTTTGGAAGACGCCGTATGCAGATGGCGGCTGACCTGGCAGCTCCCTGACCTGGGCCGGAGCGCGATCGGCGCCGCTGTTCCCCGTGAGTCCCCGCTGCGTCCCGCCGGACCGGGCACGCAACGGGCACGGGGGCACAGCCCACCCTCTGCTTTTCAGCTGTGTTTGGGCTTGCGTGAGCTTGATTACGCGGGGGTGTGGGAGACCTTGGTCGGCCGTGGGCCGCGCGCTGCCAGTCGACGCTCTCCAGCAGCACGAGCTGACCCGAGCGCCCGACGCGCTTTCCGGGCGAGCGCATTTCGGTGCCGGGCCGCCGGCGTCAGGGTTCGGTCGCCGTCGGTGACGCCCCGAGCAGCTTCGATCGGATCACCCGAATGGCGGTTGCGGAGCATGCTTGTGGGTGCGCTTGAACACGTAGCGTGCTCCGATCGTTTCGGCGGGGGGCCCTGTTCTGTTCGTCGAAAGGCTGGAATCCCATGTCGATGTCGACCGACCGCATGGCGGCGCTCTCGGAGAAGGCGCACGAAGCGCAGGAGAAGGTACAGCACGCGATCTCCGAGGACAGGAAACAACTGTCGGACTCGGTCACCAAGGCCAAGCAGGACTCGATACAGAGAGCGGACAAGCTCCAGCGCGAGGTGGCGGCGAAGAAGGCCGAGGCCTCCGCCTCGCTGGCGGATGTGGGCACCAAGTGGCAGGAGCACGTCCAGTCCGTGAAGTCCCACATCGAGGAGCGCAAGGCCGAACTCGACATGAAGCGTGCCGATCGGTTGGCGGACGATGCGGAGTCCTACGCGTTGGACGCGATCAGCTTTGCCTCCGCCGCGATCGAGGAGGCCGAGTACGCCACGCTTGACGCGGTGCTGGCCCGTTCGGATGCCGACGCCAAACACAAGAGGTGATCCGGAACATCAAGACGCCCCCTCCGAGAACCGGCGGATTCCAGCGGTCGTCGCAACACGTGATCAGTGTTAGGCGGTCGCGAGCAGTGTAGAGAGGCGCTCGGCTGGGGTCTGCCAGCCGAGCGTCTTCCGTGGTCGCCCGTTCAGCTCGGCCGCGACGGCGTGCAGGTGTCCGCGGCTGTGGACGGACAGGTCGGTGCCCTTAGGAAAGTACTGCCGCAGCAGACCGTTCCGGCCCGCCAAGACTGCACCAATAGGTGTTCTCGTTCGAGCCGCGCTGCCATGGGCTGGCGGGGTCGCAGAAGTAGACCGGGACGTCGGTGGCGACGGTGAACTCGTGATGCCGTCCCATCTCGCTGCCCTGGTCCCACGTCAAGGACCGCCTGAGATGGGCCGGCAGACCCTCCACGGTCTCCACCAGGGCGTCGCGGACCAACTCCGTACCGCGGCCGTCCGGAAGGTGGAGAAGCATCACGTAGCGGGTGGAGCGTTCGACCAGGGTGCCGATGGCTGAGGCGCCGTCCTTGCCGATGATCAGTCGGGTAGCGGGGACGCATTGCTGCGTCCCCGCCCCCTCAGAACCGTGCAAGCAGCTGTTCACCGCACACGGCTCAAGCAAGCCCCGAGGGCTCGCAGTCAGGAGAAGGTGCGAGGCTTGTCGGACCGGCGGCTCCATTCCGCCGTTGACATTGGGTGTGGAGGAGACGGATTCGTTGATCGCCCGGTGATCCCCCGCCCTGGAATGCGACGTACTGCTTGGAGATCGCCTTCCTGAGGGCGGCCCGCCACGCTTCCCATTCCTGCGGGCTTTGTGGCGGGTGATCGGCGTGCAGCAGGAGTCCTCCGCAGATCAGACAGCGACCTTGTTGCGCCTGAAGCAGGCGCAGGGTCATGCCGTCGACCGGCGGGGGCGGTCCTTTGCGGCGCCGCTCGGCCCAGTACGACTCCAGTGCCGGGTCGTCCGGGGACGCCCTGCCCTTGATCAACTGGTGCCGGACGATCTTCGTCCAGGAGAACTTGAGAAGGTAGGCGCCGCTGGCGCGGTCGCCGAACACCCACCGGTCCCTCCTGGCCTTGTTGAACCGGCCGAAGTACTTGTCGGATATCCAGTGCTTCGGCTTGTTCGGGTGGCTGTGCTTAGCCCACTTGTAAGCGAGCTTCCACATGTGATTGTCCAGTGCGGTGAAGATCTCGCTGGACACCACCGTCCGGTAGTAGGCCGACCAGCCCCGCACGATCGGGTTGATCTTCTTGAGCACCGCACCCGCATTGGCCCCTCGCAGGGCCAGCATCTCGGTGCTCAGCCGTTCCCGGATCCGTCGTTGAGCCGCCGTGCTCGGCTTGATCAGCAGCTTGCCGTGATAGCGGCGGACGTTGAACCCCAGGAAGTCGAACCCGCTCTCCGCGTGGACGATGCGTGTCTTGTCCTCGTGGAAGGCGAGCCCCCTGGGCGTCAGCCATGCAGCCAGCCGTTCCTTGACCTGCTCGGCCTGTTCACGACTGGTGCACATCGCGACAAAATCGTCTGCGTATCTCACCAGCACCGGGCTCCCGCTCTGCGCACTTCCGGCGTCTCGGCCGGTCGCGAAGTAGCGGACGCCTGCGGCTTCCTCCATCCCGTGCAGGGCCACGTTGAAGAGCAACGGGCTGATCACTCCGCCCTGCGGAGTCCCTGCCTCGGTCGGGGCGAACCGGCCTCGATCCACGGCCCCGGCCTTCAGCCACTGCCGGACCAGTCCCCGGGCGGGGAAGGTGCCGAGCGCGGCCATCAGCCGTTGGTGGTCAATACGGTCGAACGCCGCCGTCAGGTCCGCGTCGAGCACCCACACACGCTGCGGGTTCTTCCCGTTGAGCGTGGAGTAGATGGCCCCGATCGCGTCGTGACAGCCGCGGCCGGGCCGGAAGCCGTACGACTTCGGCTCGAACCGCGCTTCCCACTCGGGTTCCAGCGCGCCCAGTGCCACAGCTTGCAGGCACCGGTCAGCGATCACGGGGATCCCGAGGCCGCGCTTCTTCGTCGTCCCCGGTTTGGGGATGAACACCCGCTTGACGGGTTTGGGGATCCACGGTCGAGCGCGGTGCTGGACCCAGTCGGCCATCGCGGCCTTGGACTGGGACAGCAGCACCACCTTCCCGTCGACTCCCGCCGTCGCGCGTCCCGCGTTGATCTCCGTGACCCGCCGCACGCTCAAGAGCGTGTTCGACCGGGACCGGAGCATCAGCTTCTGCAAGTTGCGGACCTTCTTCAGGTCCCCTGCCTGCGACGCCGTGAAGATCCTCTGCCGCAGACGCCGTACGTCTTCCTCGATCCGACGCCAGTCCACCAACGCCCAGTCCAGGTCTTCGCCCTCGGGTCCGTTCACCGTCGCGGCGGCCGGAACGGGCGAGGCCGCTCCGTCCGTATCCGTCATGGCGTCCAACTTGTCCCTCGGTTCCGTCGTCCTTGTCCAGTGAGTCCACACAGGCTCACCTGGCCCACGTCAGCACCCTTTCGGGTCCGGGCAGTGCACCCGTATCCGGACGGTTGTGCGGGGCGACCGGCGGAGAGGCCGGTCATCGTGCCCCGGGTTCCCGTTTCCTTTCGGCTTCCGGCATTGGCTTCTTGGGCCATCCTGTTCCCGCTGGGGAGTTGAGCCTTCCTCGCGGTCGGCCGACCGGGCCACCAGGGCCCGGACCCCAACGGGGTTTCCACGTTCCACACGAATGAGATACGACCGGGGTGGGTGCTCCCTTTACCCCGAGGCGGCGGTGTCCACCTGGCCGGAGTGACCTCTGCCGGCCAGCGCCTGCCGCTTCTCAGCGGCCAGCCGTGCACCCCGCTGCGACCTTCCATCGGCGGGGCTTGGGATCACGAGGCATCATCGGGAGTTCACTTGCGTTCACCCGTCCGGTCTTCCCCTTGCCGGTAACTCCCGGATGGAACGGGAGCCCTTGGGCTTTCCCCCGAGCTTCGCACCACGCCGTTACCGACATCGCACGTCAAGGGTGGGGACGGGTCATACGGACACGGACCCGTGACTGCACCTACGGCCTCATCATCAGCCGCCTCTCCAATCGGTCAGTCCACTCAATTCGTGCGACTTCGTGTCGCACGGTCGCCCTCCCAGTGGCCTGGCACGGCCCGGTCCTCTGCCTCGGCGGGACGCTCGCTGATCATCACCATGGGGTCGCGGAAGCGGGGCTGGCGCTGCTGGGCTTGTCGGCGAGGCTTGCGCCGCACGCGCCCGCTGCGAAGCGCCTCGCTTCAGCCGCGCGGCCGGCGTGCCGGGCCCGGAGCGGGGCGGAGACTGGAGCGTCGGGCCCGGCGGCGAGCCGGGGCCGCGCGCGGCGAGCGGAGCGAGCCGCCTTGAACCCGTAGAGAAGACTTCTACTCACTCGGCTGACTGCTCTTGCGGACCGCGCTGTCAGAAGCGGATCAGCACTGCGGTCGCGTCGTCGTGGCGCTTGCTCCGCGGCCACCGCTCGGCATCCGGGTCGGCGTGCTCCATCCTGCGGGTGCGGTCGATCAGCCCCTGAGGTCCTTCGGCTTCGAGATGGCGCATGGCCTCGGGCCATGTCATCTCATGGAAGTCGTCCACGTGCCTTGCGGCTCCATCCGTCAGGAGGGCGACGGCCGTGATGTCGGAGACATGGGTCCAACCTGTCAGGGCTTCTTCCGCTGCCTTGGGCTCGTGAGCCGCCACCCAGTAGCGGTCAGTGGTGTTCATGATCTCGCGCTGGGCGTATACCAGTCTCCGGCGCCGGTCCGCTTCGCTCAGTTCCTGCAACGACGCGTCCATGTCGACGCGTTGTTTCGTCGTCACGTCGGAGACGCGGTGGTCGGCAATGGTCTGCAGCTCGCTGGTCCCGCTGATCACGATGGTGGAGTCACTGAGCGCCAGCCACTCGAGCGACTCCGCACGGACCCGCACGGCGACAACGGTGGCCGTAGGGGTCATCGGGTTGTTGAGATCACAGATCAATCCATGGAGCTGACCGACATGGCGGATGGAATCGGCCAGGCAATCTGTCAGGCTGGCTCGCTTCTCGGTCGCTCGGCGGTGCAGTTCGGTGCCAAGCTGCTGAACGAACCAGGGCACCCCATGTACGCACCCGGTGTTGCCGCAGCGCGAGCGGCGACCCGGCGCGCGGCGGCGCCGGGCGGTGTCGTACGCGTGGGTGGGCGAACCCGGGGGTTCGGGGTGCTCAGAGGTGTGGCCCCTGGGCGGCGAGGTCGCTGGCGCGGAGGCGGAAAACCTGGAGCCGCATGTCGTAGTACTTGTCGGTCTCGCCGACCCACTCCATGCCGATGCGGCGGATGGTGGCTTCGCCCCGGTTGTTGGTGGGCCGGGCCACGGCGAAGATCTCGTCGAGTCCTTCGTCAAGGGCCCACTTGGCGATGGCAAGGCCGGCCTCGGTGGCGTACCCGTGCCCCCAGGCGCTGGGCAGCAGCTGCCACCCCATCTCCATGTCCTCGCCACGAGGCGGCAACGGCAGGAGCACGGCGCCCCCGATGAGGCGCTGATCGTCACGCCGTTCGATGGCCCACCGCCCGGCGGGCCACATGAGTCGGTTGTCCTCCCCCATCCACTGCTGGAGCACCAGCCGCATGGCGCTGACATCTGCAACGGGATCCATGGCCGGACTCAGCCAGCGTGAGACCCCGGAGTCCCCATAGATGGCAAGCGCCTCTTCGGCGTCCTCGATCCGCCACGGGCGAAGGGTCAATCGATCAGTTACCAGCTCAGCCGACATGCATCCATTCTAGATGCGCCCGCCCCGTACGACCCCGCGCCCCCTGCGCCGCGCGACCGGAGACGCACATGACACGCACGCCCTGACCCGCACGGAGCAAGATCGCTGCTCCAGTGACGGTGAGCCGTCACAGACACACCCCGACCAGGCCCTGGGCCCTGTCGTCAAAGTGCCAGGTCCGCACCAGGAGATATGCGGGGGCGTTGGCTGCCTGATCGAGAACCTGGTCCTGGGCCTGTGACGTAGGTCAGGCGGTGCGGGGAGATCTGCACGATGAGGTGAAGGTGTCCAGGAACAGCCCTACGGCGACGAAGGCCCCTGCGGCTCCTGAGACTAGGCAGGCGAACAGGACAGGCCCGCCGTAGCCTTCCAGGCGGACTCGGCCGGGGCTTGGCTTGGTCGTACCGGACGCGTATCCGCTGCGAGCGGTCGATCGGATAGAGCCGGTGCCGCTTCGATGATCTGTTCCCAGCTCACGCGGGCAGGCTCCAGCGCTCCCTAGCAGAGACGGCGGCGCACTGGCGGCGGACCGGATTTGCGACCCGGTTGTTCCAGCCGGCCACGACGGGCTGATACCCGAAGAAGGCCCCGCAGGAGCCGCGCCCTGTGCCGGTGATGGTGGACCTCTGGCCGGAGGTGCCGGCGCGGGGCCGGAACGCCTCTGGCAGGGCGGACGCGTGCTGGCTTCCGATCGCGCGAGGCCTCACTCCGCATGGGCTCAGGCACTCCCACAAGACGGTCATGGAGGAGCTCGGAATCGCGCCCAAGCTCATGGACGAACGCATGGGACACGAGGACGGTTCGGTGCAGGCGCGCTACTCGCACATCACTGCGCGGATGAGGAGTCGGCTCATGGATGAACGGACCGAGCAGTGGGAGGAGTCGTTGGAGGCGCGGTTGGCCATGCATCCTCGGTCCCCGGTGCGTGCGCTCGATGCCTTGCTGAGAGCGGGCCAGGGGTGACGCTCGGGGAGTGGATTTCCTTGATCCACTCCCCGTTCGCTCCCCAGAGGTCCGAGGAACGAGTCAGGGCCGGTTTCCCGTGAAGGGAAACCGGCCCTGACCTGGTGTTTCAGCTGTCGGGGTGGCGGGATTTGAACCCACGACCTCTTCGTCCCGAACGAAGCGCGCTGCCAAGCTGCGCTACACCCCGATGTCATCCACTCTCGCGGCGACGTCGTTTACTTTAGCCCACCGGCGCCCGGAGACGAAATCCGGTTTTCGGGGGCCCGCAGGCCCTCGACGTCGCAGGTCTCGCCGCTGCTCGGCCGAGCGCCGCCATGGCGGGCAGCCAGGCCGAGGGCCCCGGCCACCGGAGCCGGTCCCCGTCCCCGGAGCGGTCCCGGGTCCCTGGTCTCCGTCTCAGTCCCGCGTCGTCAGCATGAGCAGCGTCGCCTCCGGGGGGCAGGCGAAGCGGACCGGGGTGTAGCGGTTGGTGCCGCAGCCTGCCGAGACGTGGAGGTGGGAGGTGAGGCCCGCGGCCTCGTGGGTCGAGAGGCCCCTGGCGCGGTCCGTGTCGAGGTCGCAGTTGGTGACCAGGGCGCCGTGGAAGGGGATGCGGAGCTGACCGCCGTGGGTGTGGCCGGCCAGGATGAGGGGGTAGCCCTCGGCCGTGAAGGCGTCCAGCGAGCGCAGGTAGGGGGCGTGGACGAGGGCCAGGGAGAAGTCGGCGTCGCGGTCCGGGCCGCCGGCGACCGATTCGTAGCGGTCGCGCTTGATGTGGGGGTCGTCCAGTCCGGTGAAGGCCAGGTCCAGGCCGTCGAGCTTGAGCCGGCCGCGGGCGTTGTTGAGGCCCACCCAGCCCGCCGCGTCGAAGGCGTCGCGGAGCTCCTCCCACGGGTTGTGGACGACGCCGACCGCCGGGGCGTTGCCGTTGAGACCGTGGCGGCCCTGGGCCTTTTCGAGGAGGTAGCGGGCGGGGTTGCGCAGCTTCGGGCCGTAGTAGTCGTTGGAGCCGAAGACGTAGACGCCGGGGAAGTCGAAGAGGGGGCCGAGCGAGTCGAGGACCTCGGGCACGCCCTCCGGGTCGGAGAGGTTGTCGCCGGTGTTGACGACGAAGTCGGGGCGCAGGCCCGCCAGCGACTGCAGCCAGGCGCGCTTCTTGCGCTGGCCGCGGACCATGTGGATGTCGGAGACCTGGAGGACGCGCAGCGGGCGCATCCCGCGCGGCAGGACGGGGACCGTCACCCGCCGGAGCCGGAACGAGCGGGCTTCGAATCCGGCGGCGTAAGCGATGCCGACGGCGCCTACGGCTGCGATGCCGGCACCGATTTTGAGAGGGGCTCCGTAGCGTGCGCGCATGCGCCCATCGTTGCAGACGGGCCCGCAAGGTCGTACGGCCCGTCCCTCTCCGGTGCCTCCCGCACCCCGCGGAAGGGCAGCAGCAGAAGCAGCCCCAGTGAGATCCATACGTAGGCGTTGCTGCCGAGGAAACCTGGAGCGCCCCCGTCGTTCCACCGCCACAGCCAGACGATGCTGCTGCACAACAGGGCGTAGCTCGCCCCGGCCCAGAACAGCAGCCGTCTGCGGCGCTGTCCGCCCGCCGCCGAGCGCAGTCCCGCGTCGGCGAGCACCGCGAGGGCGGGGATGAGCCAGACCAGGTGGTGCACCCAGGTGACGGGGCTCACCAGGCACGCGGCGATGCCGGTCAGGGCGAAGCCGGCCAGCTCGTCACCGGCGGCGACGGCACGCCGCGCCCGCCAGGCCCAGACGCAGAGCAGCAGCAGGACGCCGATGGCCCACACCGCGCGGCTGGGTTCGGCGACCGGCTCGGTGAGCCGGGCCAGCATGCCCTGCCAGGACTGGTTGGAGACGTACGCGAGCGAGCCGACGCGGTCCGTGTTCCACATCGCCTCGGTCCAGTACGTACGCGATGCCTCCTGGTCCGCCCAGGCGGCGATCACGGTCGCGCTGCCCGCGACCGCCGTGGCGACCCCGGCCGCCCGCAGCCGACGGGTGACCAGCAGATAGACGATGAAGATCGCCGGGGTGAGCTTGATCGCGGCGGCGAGGCCGATGCCGAGGCCGGCGATCCGGTCCAGCCGCCGGGCGCGGGCGGTGTCCGACGTCAGCAGCCAGGCGTCGGCGAGGACCAGCGCCAGCAGGAGCAGATTGACCTGGCCGAAGCTCGCCGTGTCCCGTACCGGTTCCAGCCAGGCGAAGAGGCAGCCCAGCACGGCGTAGGCGAACCAGCGGGTCCAGCGCTCCCGGCGGATCGTCGCATCGGTGCAGATATAGAGGATGGCCGCCGCGGCAGCGACGTTCAGCAGCTGGCTGATCGCTATGGCGCTGTACCAGCCGACCACCGACATCGGCAGCATGACGAGCGCGGCGAAGGGCGGGTACGTGAAGCCGTAGTGGGTGCCCGGCTTGAGGTAGTCGTAGATCCGGCCGCCGTCCATCCAGTAGCCGACGGTGCCGTAGTAGACGTGCAGGTCGAACCAGTCGCGGTGAAGGGGTACGAAGATCAGGAAGGCCGTGACGGCGATCGCCAGGCCCGTGGCCACGGCGACCCTGCCCAGGGTCGTGGTCGGGGGTCTCAAGCAGGGCTCCCGAGGGGTTCCGTACGACGGTGGGCCGAGGAGCTGCGGGCGTTCATCTGGTACACGCACCACAGCACGAGCACTGCGGCCGCACCTCCGCCCACAGCGAGCAGCAACTGTGTCCCGTCCGGGGCGAATCCGCTGGGCAGTACGGCGAGCGCGAGCACACCGCTGGCCACGGCCGCGGCCCGGCGCAGCCGTACCGACCCGTTCGGCGCCGCGGCGGCGATCAGGAACAGGCCCCACAGGACGTACCAGGGACGTATCGCCGGTCCGAGGAGGGCGACTGCGGTCAGGCTCAGACCGAGCGCGTAGACCGGGCGGCGTAGGTGGTGCCGCCGCCAAAAGGCGATCATGGCCAGCACCGTAGCCGCGATACCGGCCATGTGCCAGGCCGGAATCGCGAATTCTGCGAGGCTGCTGCCCACGCCCGTCAGCGCGGCGCCCGTCATCCGGCCGAGTGACGAGGTCAGCGACCAGTTCTGCGGCGACACGGGCGTGTCGAGCGCGGCTATCCATCCGTAACCCGTGCCGGTGAGCGCCGTTGTCACGGCCGTGGTGGCCGCCGAGATCCCGGCCACGGCGAGGGCGGCCCGCAGCCGCGGCAGGCGGCCGTCCAGCCGTCGGCACCAGAGCAGCGCGACCGCGAGCAGACCAAGCGCGGCGGGAGCCTTCACCAGCGCGGCGAGGGTGACGAGTACGACGCCGATGACCGGCCAGCGTCCCAGCGCCGCGACCAGCCCCGCACCCAGCAGACCCAGCATCACCGCGTCGTTGTGGGCGCCCGCGACGAGGTGGAGCAGCACCAGCGGGTTCAGCGCGCCGAGCCAGAGCGCGGTGCGCGGGTCCGCGCCGCAGCGCCGCGCCAGCCTCGGCAGGCAGAAGACCATCAGCGCGACCCCGAGCAGGGCCACCAGCCGCATCCCCAGGATGCCGGTGGACACCTCCGCACGCGCGAGCCCGGCTATTGCGGCCGCGCAGGCCAGGAAGACCGGTCCGTACGGAGTGGGGGTGTGCTGCCAGACCGGTGCGACTTCCAGGTTCAGCGGGCCGCCGAGGTGAGCCGGGCCCTGCGCGTACACGTCCATCTGCGCCTCGACCATCGCACCCTGCGCGAGATAGCTGTACACGTCCCGGCTGAACAGTGGCGGCGCCGCCAGCAGCGGCGCCGCCCAGAGCGCGAGCGTGAGGAACAGTGTGCGTGGTCCCGGCGGTTCGGGCCCGCGTATCGCCCGCCCGAGCAGCGCCCACGCGGCGATCAGCAGGACCAGCCCGAAGTACGCCCCGGCCAGCCCGAGCGCGGCCGCCCCCGAGCGTGGGGCGAGCACCTCTCGTACGGGTACGGCCCCGACGGCCACCCCGCAGGCGGCGAGCACCGCCGAACCGGTCAGCCCCAGAAACTGGATGTGGCGGGTGTCGACGGGAACGCGGATGGCCGGCATGCGGGCAGGCTGTCAACGGACGATGGCCGGAAGCCGACGTAAGCCCCACCCGGGAACGGCCACGATGTGTCCGGAGCATTACGAGCGGAGGGGCCCGCGGGACGGCAAGGCCCGATCGAGGCGGGGTCGGGGCCGCGTCCGGGGCGCGCCCCGGACGAAATGCGCGGGCGACGCACGCCACGTACCTGCCACAATCGGGGCATGACCACGCTCAAGTCCAAGCTGCGGGAAGACCTCACCGAGGCGATCAGGGCGCGCGACGAACTGCGCTCCTCCACGCTCCGGTTGACCCTCGCCGCGATCACCAAGGAGGAGGTCGCGGGCAAGCAGGCGCGCGAGCTCTCCGACGACGAGGTGCAGAAGGTGATCGCCAAGGAGGCGAAGAAGCGCCGCGAGGCGGCCGAGGCCTTCGCCCAGGGCGGTCGCGCCGAGCAGGCCGACCGCGAGAAGGCGGAGGGCGAGATCCTCGACGCCTACCTTCCACAGCAGCTGACGGACGACGAACTGCACGACGTCGTCGCGCAGGCCGTCGAGGAGGCCAGGGCGGCGGGCGCCGAGGGCCCGCGCGCGATGGGCGCGGTCATGAAGATCGTGAACCCGAAGGTGGCAGGCCGCGCCGAGGGCGGCCGCGTCGCTGCGACGGTCAAGAAGCTGCTTGCGAGCTGACGCCGGGCCGAGAAACCGGGCAGCCGAGGAGCCGGCAGCCCAGAAGTCGGGCAGCCGACTCACGCAGAGCCGAGCCGACTCACGCAGAGCCGAGCCGAGCTGAGCCGAGCCGACCCGCGCAGAGCCGAGCCGCGCAGAGCCGAGCCGCGCAGAGCCGAGCCGAGCCGAGAACCGGCGAGTGCCGGCCACCCGGGGATCGATCCACGATCGATCCCGGTGGCCGGCACTCCTCAATGGCCGGACGAGGTCAGCCCCGCCCGCCGCCGTTCGCGCGCCCGCCGTCCGCTCCGCCGACGAAGCCCGGCGGGATGGAGATCCCGGGGAACGGCTGACCGCCGTCGCCCTCGGTGTCGTTCCCGCCGTTGTCGTTGCCGCGGTGGTTACCGGGCTTGTCCCGGTCCTCGTCGTCCTTGTCCTCGTCCGGCTTCTCGCCGCGAGGCACGTCGATGGGGTTGAAGGAGTCGGTCTCGGAGGCGTCGAGCGCCCCGGTCATCGCGATCTTCCAGATGGGGCCCGGGAGGCAGCCGCCGCAGACCTTGTCGTAGTACTGGCCGCCGATGGTGATGTTGTACATCGACGTCTTCTCGCCGATGTCGTCGCCGACCCACACCGCGGTGGAGAGGTTCGGCGTGTAGCCGACGAACCAGGCGTCCTTGCGGTCGTTCGTCGTACCCGTCTTGCCCGCGTTGTCCCGGTCGCTCAGGCCGGCCCTGGTGCCGGTGCCGTCCTCGACCACTCCCTTGAGCATCTGGTTGATCATGTCCGCCGTCTGCTCGCTCATCGCCTGCGAGCATTCGGACTCGGGCACCTTGACGGTCGCGCCGTCCGCGGTGGTGATGGACGAGATCGCGATCGGCGTGCAGTACGTGCCGCGGTTGGCGAACGTGGCGTAGCTGGCGGCCATGGAGAGCGGAGTGCTCTCCTCACCGCCGAGCGTGATCGACGGGTTCTCGCCGAGTTTCTTGCCGTCCCCGCGCTCGTAACCCATCTCCTTCGCCATCTCGACCGTCTCGCACAGCCCGGTCATCTGCTCGAGCTTGGCGAAGTAGGTGTTGATGGACTTGCCGAGCGCGCTGGTCATGTCCCAGCTGCCGGCCTCCTCCTCCACCTCGTTCTGCAGGTCCCAGATGCCGGATCCGGCGGGGGAGCCCGAGCACGTGGTGAAGGAGCTCATCGGGAGCTGGAGCTTCCACCCGCTGGAGAAGGACTGCGACGGGCTGATGCCCTTCTCCAGCGCCGCCGCGGCCGTGATCGGCTTGAAGGTCGAGCCGACCTGGAAGCCGTACGTCGTGCCACCCATCTTGTTGTCGACGGAGAGGTTGAGCACCGTCTCGTGCTGCTTCTGGTCCAGGCCGTACGGGCGCGACTGGCCCATCGACAGGATCTTGCCGGTGCCGGGTTCGACCTGCACCACCGCCGCGGCGACCTTGTCCTTTTTGTTGACCTTCGAGGTGGCGGCCTCGTTGGCGGCCTCCTGGGCGCGCGGGTCGAGCGTGGTCCTGATCGTCAGACCGCCCAGGTTCCACAGCTTCTGCCGCTCCTCCGCCGTCTTCCCGAAGGCCGGGTCGGAGAGGACGGTCTTGCGCACGTAGTCGCAGAAGAAGCCGGCGCCGTCGACCGCCGTGATGCAGCCGTTCTTCGGCCGGCTGACGTTCAGCTTGATCGGCTTCGCCTCGGCCTCGTCGGCGGCCGCCTGCGAGATGTCACCGATGCCGGCCATCCGCTGCAGCACGGTGTTGCGCCGCTTGGTGGCCTCTTCCTTGTCGTTGACCGGGTCGTAGCGGCTGGGCGACTGGACGATGCCGGCCAGCAGCGCCGCCTCCTCCAGCTTCAGGTCCTTGGCGGACTTGGTGAAGTAGCGCTTGGACGCCGCCTCGATGCCGTACGCCTGCTGACCGAAGAAGGTGATGTTGAGGTAGTTCTCGAGGATCTTCTTCTTCCCGAGCTCCTCCTCGACCTGGATCGCGTACTTGAGCTCGCGGACCTTGCGGCCGAGCGTCTGCTGCGTGGCCTGGGCGACCTTGTCGGGGTCGTCGCCGGCCTCCTCCACGAAGACGTTCTTGACGTACTGCTGGGTGAGGGTCGACGCGCCCTGGGCGACACCGCCCTCCTGCGCGTTCCGGTTCAGCGCACGCAGCACGCCCTTGAGGTCGACCGCGCCGTGCTCGTAGAAGCGCGCGTCCTCGATGGCGACGATCGCCTTCTGCATGTACGGCGAGATGTCCTTCAGCGGGACGACCGTACGGTCACGGGAGTAGACGGTCGCGATCTGACCGCCCTCGGAGTCCAGGATGGTCGTGCGCTGACTGAGCGGGGGTGTCTTGAGGTTGGCCGGGATCTCGTCGAACCCCTCGACCGTCCCCTTGGCCGCGAGCCCCAGTGCACCGGCGGCGGGCAGGGCAATGCCTGCCAGCACCGCTCCTGCGAGCACACTGACACCGAGGAACTTGGCGGCCTGCTGGGTCCCGGTCAGACCCCCACCCGAGCGCTTGTTTGCCATGAGGGCAGCCTAATCCGTAGTTATGAGCGTTCTGCAGGAGCGGGTGCTTCTCGGAGCGTTCGAGTACCAGACCGTGACATCCAGGTGCAGCCGGGCCGTGGAGGCCTCAACGTAGATCGGTGCGCGGTCTGGTCATGGTGGTGGCGGCCAGGCGGGCGCTGAAGGGAATGTCTTCGAAGGACCAGGTCCTGGAGACCTCGGCCAAGATCGGCGCCCTTCAGCGTCTGCCCGGCCGCTACCACCTGCTTCGAGCACCCGTTGGTGTTTGTGGTGCGAGCCCGCCGCGCGGCGACCTCTTGCTATGCCCGAGCGTTCTGAGCTCCTGCTGAGACCGAGGCCCGTGGGGTGCGCTGGTGCCACGAACGGCTAGTGAGGTGGCGGCCCGACCGCGATGCGGTCGAGGCCTGGGATTAGGTCGCTGCGTGGCCCGCATGCGCTCGTGACCAGCGCAAACACCGAACTCTGGGAGGGGAATCTTGATCTACTGCGGAATCGACTGGGCGGAACGCACTCATGACGTCGCCCTGGTCGACGACACCGGCCAGCTGCTCGCCAAGCGGCACATCACCGACGACGCGGCCGGCTACAAGCTCCTGCTGGAGCTGCTCGCCGAGTACGGCGACACCGAGGAGGACCCGATCCCGGTCGCGATCGAGACCTCCCGCGGCCTGCTGGTGGCCGTCCTGCGGACCGGCACACGCAAGGTGTTCGCGATCAACCCGATGGCCGCCGCCCGCTATCGCGACCGGCACTCCGTTTCGCGCAAGAAGTCCGATCCAGGCGACGCCCTGGTTTTGGCGAACATCCTCCGCACGGACATGCACGCCCACCGGCCTCTGCCAGACGACAGTGACCTCGGCCGCGCGATCACCGTCCTGGCCCGTGCCCAGCAGGACTCTCTGTGGAACCGGCAGCAGCTCGCCAACCAGCTCCGGTCTCTGCTGCGCGAGTACTACCCCGCCGCCCTGGCCGCCTTCGCCAACTGGACCAACGGCCTGTGCCGCCCCGAGGCCCGCGAACTCCTCAAGACGGCCCCGACCCCGGCCCGGGCGGCACGGCTGACTCGCACCCAGATCCAGGCCGCGCTCAAGCGAGCCGGCCGCCAGCGTGGCATCGAAGCCGAGGCCGACCGCCTCCGCGAAGTCTTCCGGGCCGAGTGGGCCCACCAGCCGCCGCTGGTCGAGGACGCGCTCGGCAAGCAGATGCTCGCCCTCCTCATCCAGCTGGACGCCGCCTGCACCGCCGCCGACAACCTCGCCGAAGCGGTCGAAGATGCTTTCCCCCAGCACCCGGACGCCGAGATCCTGCTGAGCTTCCCCGGCCTCGGTATCCAGCTCGCCGCCCGCGTCCTGGCCGAGATCGGCGACGACCGCACCCGCTTCGCCGACGCCCGCGGCCTGAAGGCCTACGCCGGCTCCTCACCCATCACCCGCGCCTCCGGCAAGAAGTCCGCCATCACCAGACGCTGGGTGAAGAACGACCGGCTCAACCACGCCGGCTACCTCTGGGCCTTCGCCTCTCTGCGGGCATCTACCGGTGCCAACGCCCACTACCGACGTCGACGTGAACAAGGTGACTGGCACGCGGCCGCCCAGCGCAACCTCTTCAACCGCGTGATCGGACAGCTCTACCACTGCCTCCAGAAGCGTGAGCTCTTCGACGAGCAGTCCGCGTTCCCCACACTGTCCACGTCCTTGGAAGCAGCAGCTGCCTGACCCAGGGCCAGGCGAGCTCCTACCAACCCATGTCTCGGGCCACAGCCTCCTGCGCGGCGGCGATCTCCTCCTCGGTCGAACCGGCGATGTCAGCAGCGACGTCGCTCTCCAGCCGAGTGAGCAGGTCCATCAGGGCCTGCTTCTGCGCGGGGTGCGTGATGGGGACCGTGTTGAGATCGGTAGTCATCAACCAGTCGAACAGGACGACAGCATCGGCATGCCAAAGCGGCACGGTCACCATCGGCAGATCGGAATCCATGGTGCTCATCGTGCCTCGTCGAGCAGCTCCACGACCGCGCCGTGTTCGGAGGACTCATCCCGAGAACTTGACGGCATAGCAACGTGAGGTGTCTACGTTCTCATTCGCCGGACACGCGTATATGCCTTGGCCTAAGCTGTTCCCAACTGTCACAGCAGTGCAGTTGCGTATCAATACCCCGCCGTATCCCCGCGGCACCCTGAGACAGTCCTGAGACAAACCGAGGCGACGGCCTCTCCCGTCGCCCGGATTCAACTGCCCCCATTTGTCGGATTCATCACGTATGCCCTCACCTCACTCCCCTGGGTGATCTGCCGCGTACGCATAGTCCGTTCGGGCCATTCAAGATTGGGCCCGAAGGGGGTGTTGCGCTGTGCCCACCTTCCGTAACGTCCTCAACTGGCAGCGGTGAATATGCCGCTACCGCCGTGGGGGAGCCTCGATTCGGGAGAGGACGGCGCCGGCATGGGCTGGGTAACCGACTGGAGTGCGCAGGCAGCCTGCCGCACTACCGATCCGGATGAACTGTTCGTACAAGGAGCGGCGCAGAACAGGGCCAAGGCGGTGTGCACCGGATGTCCGGTGCGGACCGAGTGCCTGGCCGACGCGCTCGACAATCGCGTCGAGTTCGGCGTTTGGGGTGGCATGACCGAGCGGGAGCGGCGCGCATTGCTGCGCAGGCGGCCCACCGTCACCTCCTGGCGCCGGCTGCTCGAGACCGCACGTACCGAGTACGAGCGGAGCGCGGGCATCCTGCCCGTAGGCCTGGAGGACGACGAGACGTACGAGACGTACGCGGCAGCGGGCTAGCGGTCGGCGGCGGTACGCGGAAGCACCACCCGCCCGTGCGCCTCGCACGGCCTGTACGTTCCGCGTCTGCCGTACGTCCCGCGGGCGCCGTTACGCAGCTCCGACCGGGGAACCGCCGGTCGCGAGCCGATCACCGATGGCCCGGAGTCCTGCGAGGTCGTGCACATCGCCCGGCAGGGCGGCCACTTCGGCCACCGCCACCTCAGGGTGGAGAGCGGTGAAGCGGTCGCGTGTGCGCTGCTCGCGCGCGAGCACCTGCATCCGTTCGGCGTGCAGGCGGAGCAGACCCGCGGTCAACTGTGATGTGGGGTGCGCCATCGAGGCGTCGGTGGTGTCGAGGGCGTCGGGGACGTCGGTGGCGTCGGGCGCAGGCTCCACGGCGGGAGAGTCGGGAGAGGCGCCCGTGGAGTCACGAAGACCAGCCTTCCCGGTCGCCTGATCCACAATGCGGCCCTCCTCAAGATTTTCTGCGGCGGCGAGCGCCCGCTCGGCCGACAGCCGGGCGGCGCCGCTGCCATGGACCCGGTTGAGCACCAGCCCGGCCAGCGGCATCTCCTCCGCCGCCAGCCGCTCCACGAAGTACGCCGCCTCGCGCAGCGCGTCCCGCTCGGGTGCGGCGACCACGAGGAACGCGGTGCCGGGCGCCTGCAGCAGCCGGTACGTGGCGTCCGCGCGCGTGCGGAACCCGCCGAACATCGTGTCCATCGCGGCCACAAAGGTCTGTACGTCACGCAGCAGCTGACCACCCAGCAGCTTTCCGAGCGTGCCCGTCATCATCGACATACCGACATTCAGGAACTTCATCCCGGCCCGTCCGCCCATCTTCGCCGGGGCCATCAGCAGCCTGATGAACTTGCCGTCCAGGAAGGACCCGAGCCGCTTCGGTGCGTCCAGGAAGTCCAGGGCCGACCGTGACGGCGGAGTGTCCACCACGATCAGGTCCCACTCGTCGCGCGCCCTCAGCTGCCCCAGCTTCTCCATCGCCATGTACTCCTGCGTGCCGGCGAAGCCGGCCGACAGGGACTGGTAGAAGGGGTTCTCCAGAATCGCGCGGGCCCGCGCCGGATCCGCATGCGTCTCGACGATCTCGTCGAACGTGCGCTTCATGTCGAGCATCATGGCGTGCAACTCGCCCTCGCCCTTGATGCCGTCCACCCGGCGCGGGGTGTTGTCGAGCAGATCGATGCCCATCGACTGGGCCAGTCTGCGCGCCGGGTCGATGGTCAGGACGACCGCCTTGCGGCCGCGCTCCGCCGCTCGTACGCCGAGGGCCGCCGCCGTCGTCGTCTTGCCGACGCCGCCCGCGCCGCAGCACACGATGATGCGGGTGCCCGGGTCGTCGAGCAGCGGATCGATGTCCAGCAGCGGTGTGTCCTGCAGTGCGATGCCCGCGATGCCAGGCGTCATGGACGGCGTCATGCGTTATCCGTTCTCCCCGTTCACACCGAGCTTCCGCAGTTCGGTCGCCAGCTGGTACAGGCCGGCCAGATCGATCCCCTCGCTCAGCAGGGGGAGTTCGTACGTCGGCAGCCCCAGGCCTGCGAGCACGGCGCGCTGCTCGCGCTCCAGCTCCACCCGCTGCGCGTGCTCGGCGGCCTGCGCCAGCAGCGGGCCGACCAGCCGGGCCGCGCCGCTCACGCCCGCCGCCGTCAGCGACTTGGCGATGTCCTTACGGCGGGCGGCCGTCGCCGCGGTTCGTACCGCGTCCTCGTCGAGGAGGTGCGGCCGCACCATGTTCACGATCACCTTGCCGGTGGGGAGGTCCGCCTCGCGCAGCTCGGCGACGCCGTCCGCGGTCTCCTGGACCGGCATCTCCTCCAGCAGCGTCACCAGGTGGACGGCGGTCTCCGGAGACTTGAGGACCCGCATCACGGCCTGGGCCTGATTGTGTATCGGGCCGATCTTCGCCAGGCCCGCCACCTCGTCGTTGACGTTCAGGAAGCGGGTGATCCGGCCGGTGGGCGGGGCGTCCATGACGACGTGGTCGTAGGCGTACTGCCCCTTCTTGTCCCGGCGGCGCACGGCCTCGCAGGCCTTGCCGGTCAGCAGCACGTCCCGTACGCCGGGGGCGATGGTCGTCGCGAAGTCGATCGCGCCGAGCTTCTTGAGCGCCCGGCCCGCCGAGCCCAGCTTGTAGAACATCTGGAGGTAGTCGAGAAGGGCCCGCTCCGCATCGATGGCCAGCGCGAAGACCTCGCCGCCGCCCGGGGCGACGGCGATCTTGCGTTCCTCGTACGGCAGCGCCTCCGTCTCGAAGAGCTGTGCGATTCCTTGCCTGCCCTCGACCTCGACGAGGAGAGTGCGCTTCCCCTCGGTCGCGAGGGCGAGCGCGAGGGCCGCGGCAACCGTCGTCTTACCGGTACCGCCCTTGCCGCTGACGACCTGAAGCCTGCTCACGTCTTCGAGCCTAACCAGTCGTCCTGCGGACTACGCACGAGGCTGCCCGCGGGCTGCGCAGGAGGCTGCCCGCGGGCTACGCGTGAGGCGGCCGGTCGGTGCGGCTACAGTCGCCTCCATGACCAAGTGGGAATACGCGACCGTGCCCCTTCTCGTGCACGCGACCAAGCAGATTCTGGACACCTGGGGCGAGGACGGCTGGGAGCTCGTCCAGGTCGTCCCCGGGCCGAACAACCCCGAGCAGCTCGTGGCGTACCTGAAGCGGGAGAAGTCGTGAGTGGCGCCGTAGAGGCGAAGCTCGCCGAGCTCGGCCTGACGCTGCCGGAGGTCGTGCCGCCGCTTGCGGCCTACCAGCCGGCCGTGCAGTCCGGCCCGTACGTCTACACCGCGGGACAGCTCCCGATGGTGGAGGGCAAGCTTCCGGTCATCGGCAAGGTGGGCGGCGAGGTGACCGCGGAGGAGGCCAAGGACCTGGCCGCCACCTGCGCGCTGAACGCGTTGGCCGCCGTGAAGTCGGTCGCCGGTGATCTGGACCGTATCGCGCGTGTGGTGAAGGTTGTCGGATTCGTCGCGTCGGCGTCCGACTTCACCGGCCAGCCGGGCGTCATCAACGGTGCGAGCGAGCTGCTCGGTGCCGTGCTCGGCGACAAGGGTGTGCACGCGCGCAGCGCGGTGGGCGTCGCGGTGCTGCCGCTGGACGCGCCGGTCGAGATCGAGATCCAGGTGGAGCTCGTTCAGGACTGAATCTCGTTCAGAACCGGGGTCTCGTTCCGGACCTGGCCCTGCCCGGGACCGTGCTTCCCCCGGGGCCGAGCCTCGCCCAGGACCGAGCAGCCTTTGCCGGCTGAATCGCCGGTCAGTACATGTACGGCCCTGAGCCCGCTCTTTTGCGGTGGGTTCAGGGCCGTACATGCGTGTTCGGGCATCCCTCGGCCGTCCTCGCCGGATCTCCTGACGTCTCTTGACGTGATCATGCCCATGGGTGTGCTCTGTTCACAGTTAGGAACGTTTCCTATTCTTCTGAATCGGGAGGGATCCCCGTGGCACCAACCCCCCACAGGCCGCGCCGAGCGGTCGGTGCCCTTGTGGCCGTCGCCACCGCGGCGTTGACCATGGCGCTGCCGGCGTCGACAGTCAGCGCCACAGCCGTCGCCACCGACCACGAGGCCGAATCCGCAACGGTCTCGCAGGGCGCCGTCGAGTCGAACCACGCAGGCCACTCCGGCACCGGCTTCGTCAACTTCGCGGCCGTCAGTGGCGCGTACGTCGAGTTCACCGTCGACTCGGCGCAGGCCGCCGACGCGAAGCTCGACTTCCGCTACGCGAGCGCCACCGCCGACCGCCCGCTGGACATCGCCGTCAACGGCGCCACCGTCGCAGACGACCGGTCCTTCCCGGCCACCGGCGCATGGACGACCTGGCGGACCGTCTCCGTCGACGCCGCGCTGAAGGCGGGCACCAACAAGATCCGCGCGACCACCTCGGGCATCGACGGACCGAACCTCGACAAGCTGTCCGTCACCGCCACCGGGCCCGCCGACACCGAACGCCCCACCGCCCCGCCGAATCTGCGCAAGGACGAGGAGCCGACGGCCACCACCGTCTCGCTCGCCTGGGACGCGGCCACCGACAACGTCGGCGTCACCGGCTACGACGTCTACCAGCACGGCCAGTTGATGAAGAAGGTCGGCGGCTCGTCGTCGGCGACGACCGTCGAGAACCTCGACCCCGGGACGTCGTACGACTGGACCGTCTTCGCCCGTGACGCGGCCGGCAACGCCTCGGTCGCGAGCAACGCCGTCACCATCGCCACCCTGCCCGCCCCGCCGGACGACCAGGCGCCGACCGTTCCCGCGAATCTGCGCTCGCCGGCGAGGACCGCGACCACCATCGACCTCGCATGGGAAGAGTCGAGCGACAACGTGAAGGTCACCGGCTACGAGATCCATCGCGACGGTGTCCTGTCCGGCACCTCCGACACGACCACGACCAGCGTCGCGGGGCTGAGCCCCAGCACGGCGTACCGGTTCAAGGTGAGGGCGTACGACGCCAAGGGCAACAAGTCCGCCTTCAGCCCCGAGACCACGGTGACGACGTCCGGCAGCCTGCCGGGCGGCACCCCCGACCCGGGCGCGGTCTCCACGCTCGCGAGCGGCGTGGACGTGGCCTGGGGCCTCGGCTTCCTCCCCGACGGCACCGGCATCTACACCGAGCGCAACACCTTCAACGTCCACAAGCTGACCAAATCCGGCTCGAAGACGCTGGTCGGCAAGGTGCCCAACTCCCAGACCACGGGCGGCGAGGGCGGCCTGATGGGCATCGAGATCAGCCCGACCTTCGCCACCGACCACTACCTGTACTTCCTCCACACGTCGAGCGAGGGCAATCGCATCGCCCGGATGACCCTCGACGGCAACACCCTGAGCGGCTACGAGGTTCTGCTCCAGGGCATGGAGAAGAGCAGGTTCCACAACGGCGGCCGGCTGCGCTTCGGCCCCGACGGCAAGCTGTACGCCTCCATGGGAGACGCCCAGACCGAGTCCCGGGCGCAGGACAGGAACTCGCTCAACGGCAAGATCCTGCGCATCAACCCCGACGGCTCGATCCCGGCCGACAACCCCTTCGGCAACGCCGTCTGGTCGCTCGGCCACCGCAACCCGCAGGGCCTCGACTTCGACTCCGAGGGCCGCCTGTGGCAGGCGGAGTTCGGCAACAGCGTCATGGACGAGGTCAATCTCGTCCAGAAGGGCGGCAACTACGGCTGGCCCCACTGCGAGGGCACGAGCGGCAGCTGCTCCGGCTACCTCGCCCCCAAGAAGACCTGGCCGACCTCCTCGGCCTCACCCAGCGGCCTGACGATCATCAACGATCACGTCTTCGTGGCCACGACGCGCGGCGAGCGGGTCTACCGGATGCGGATCGACCCGTCCTCGAACCTGGTCGAGGAGAAGACGTACTTCCAGGGGACGTACGACCGGCTGCGCACGGTCGAGGTCGACCACGACGGCGACATCTGGCTGACCACGTCGACCGACAAGGACGGCACCGCCGGCAACGACCGGATCCTGCGCATCGACATCGTCCACTCGGGCGGTACGACCGCTACGCCCCCGGACGGGACCGAGACTGCGGTCGAGAACGCGAGCACGGCGAAGGCGAAGCCGCGCGGCAACTGCGACGCGGCCAGGTGACCGGTCGAGGGGTGGCCGGTGCCCTGAGCGGGAACCGGCCACCCCTCGAACATCCAGGCGGGAACGCATAGCATCCGCCCATGTCCAATGGTCAGTGGTACCCACCGGAATGGCCCGACCGGATCCGGGCGCTCGCCGCCGGCGAGCTCACCGCCGTCACCCCCAGGCGGGCGGCGACCGTGATGCTGCTCAAGGACACTCCCGAAGGCCCCGCGGTGCACATGCTGCGCCGCCGCGCCTCCATGGCCTTCGCCGGAGGCGCGTACGTCTATCCCGGCGGTGGCGTGGACGAGCGGGACTCCCGGCCGGTCCGGTGGTCGGGCCCGTCGCTGGCCGAGTGGACCGAACGGCTCGGGATCGAGGACGAGGCGTCCGCGCAGGCCATCGTGTGTGCGGCGGTGCGGGAGACGTACGAGGAGGCGGGTGTCCTGCTCGCCGGCGAGACCGCGGACTCGGTGGTCGGGGACACGACGGGCGACGACTGGGAGGCGGACCGGGCGGCCCTGGTCGACCGGGACCTCTCGTTCGCCGAGTTCCTGGACCGCCGTGGTCTGGTGCTGCGCTCGGACCTGCTGGGCGCGTGGGCCCGCTGGATCACCCCGGAGTTCGAGCCGCGCCGCTTCGACACCTGGTTCTTCGTCGCCGCGCTCCCCAAGGGACAGCGGACGAGGAACGCGTCGACGGAGGCCGACCGCACGGTGTGGATCAGGCCTGCGGACGCGGCCGCCGGGTACGACAAGGGCGAGCTGCTGATGATGCCGCCGACGATCGCCACCCTGCGGGCGCTCGGGCGGTACGAGGCCGCCGCGGACGCCCTCGTCGCGGCACGGGAGCAGGATCTCACCCCGGTCCTCGCCCAGGCACGCTTGGAGGAGGGCGAGCTGGTGCTCAGCTGGCCCGGCCACGACGAGTTCACCAAGCACATCCCGACGGGACCGGAGGGAGGCCCTCGATGAGCTACGCCTCAGCCCTCCCGGGGCAGCCGCGCGGGGCCGTCGTGTCCGGGCCCGCGACGGCGCGGGCGGTCAACGTCCTGGCACCCAACCCGTCCGCGATGACCCTGGACGGCACCAACACCTGGATCGTCTCCGAGCCGGACTCCGAGCTCGCCGTCGTCGTCGACCCGGGCCCCCTCGACGACATACATCTCCGCAATGTCGTCGCGACCGCCGAGAAGGCGGGGAAGCGGATCGCCCTGACCCTGCTCACGCACGGGCACCCGGACCACGCGGAGGGCGCGGGCCGCTTCGCGGAACTGACCGGCACGAAGGTCCGCGCCCTGGACCCTGCCCTGCGCCTCGGCGACGAGGGCCTCGCGGCGGGCGACGTGATCCGGGTGGGCGGTCTGGAGCTGAGGGTCGTCCCCACCCCTGGTCACACCGCCGACTCGCTCTCCTTCCATCTGCCGGCCGACCGCGCCGTACTGACCGGTGACACCGTCCTCGGCCGCGGCACGACGGTCGTCGCCCATCCCGACGGCCGCCTCGGCGACTACCTCGACTCGCTGCGCCGGCTGCGCTCGCTCACCGTCGACGACGGCGTCCACACGGTGCTCCCGGGCCACGGCCCGGTCCTGGAGGACGCCCAGGGCGCCGTCGAGTACTACCTCGCCCACCGCGCCACCCGCCTCGCCCAGGTCGAGACCGCCGTCGAGAACGGCCACGGCACGCCGACCGAGGTCGTGGCGCATGTGTACGCGGACGTGGACAGGTCGCTGTGGCCCGCCGCGGAGCTCTCCGTACGCGCACAGCTGGAGTATCTGCGCGAGCACGGCCTGATCTAGGACCAGCGTCCGCTCGGGGTGTCGGCGTCGGCCGAGGACGTTCCGGATGCCGGGCGCGCCGCGTGGCCTTCGCGTGCTCCGCGCGTGCCCCGCGCGCTCCACCCCCCGCCCTGGGGGGCTCGCCCTGAGTGCTTTACGCTCCGCTTACTTTCAGCGTTTCGCATGTGGGGGAAACCGTGTTCGTCGTGTCCATTCTGCTCGTCATCGCCGCCGTGGTGATGTTCCTCGTCGCCCGGGGCGGCGAGAGGCGAGGCCTCAAGATCGGCGCCGTCGCGGCGCTGATCGTCGGCCTCTTCGCGGGCATCAGCAGCACCGTCTACGTCGTCAGCGCCTACGAGGTCGGCGTGCCGGTGGCCTTCGGCAAGGTCGGCTCGCCGATGACCTCCGGCATGCACGTCAAGTCGCCCTTCACGAACGTCACGACGTTCTCGACCCGGCCGGTCGACCTCAACCTCTCCGACAAGGACGTGGTCGAGGTGCGTTCCAGCCAGGGCGGCGTCATGTACGCGGAGGTCACGGTCAAGTGGGCGGTGACCCCGTCGAAGGCGGTGGAGCTCTACAAGCTCGCCGGCAGTGAGGACGCCATTCAGCAGCGGCTGGTCTACCCGGACAGTCGCGAGATCATCCGCAATGTCTTCGCCCGCTACACGAGCGAGCAGGGCTACGCCTCGGCCCGAGAGAAGATCAACACCGAGATCGGCGGGCTCATCAAGGAGCGGCTGGCCCCGCGCGGTATCGACGTGACCACCGTCAACCTGCGCAATGTGAAGCCGTCCGACCGGCTGCAGGACCAGATCGACCGCAAGATCCAGCAGCAGCAGGCGACGGAGCGGGCCACGGAGGCGGCGCGCACGGCGACGGCCGAGGCCGAGCGGCGCCGTATCGAGGCGGAGGGCATCGCGAGGGCGAACAAGATCCTCAATGACTCGCTGACCGACAAGGTGCTCATGAACCAGTGCATCGACGCCTACAAGGAGGCGTCGGCGAAGAACCCGGTGTACGCCGTGCCGTGCGGCGCCGGCAGCGGGAACCCGCTGATCGTGGACGGCAGCAAGCGCTGATCGTACGGGCGCGAAAGAGCGCCCGTAGGACGCGAGGCCGCCACCCGTACGGACACGAAGGGGCCGCCCGGCAGTTCGCCGGGCGGCCCCTTCCTTGCTTGTCTAGCGGGAACGCTTCGCGAGGCGCTCCACGTCCAGCAGGATCACGGCCCGCGCCTCCAGGCGCAGCCAGCCGCGCTGGGCGAAGTCGGCCAGAGCCTTGTTGACGGTCTCGCGGGAGGCGCCGACGAGCTGGGCCAGCTCCTCCTGGGTGAGGTCGTGCACGACGTGGATGCCCTCCTCCGACTGCACGCCGAAGCGGCGCGAAAGGTCGAGGAGCGCACGGGCGACACGGCCCGGCACGTCGGAGAAGACCAGGTCGGACATCTGGTCGTTGGTCTTGCGGAGCCGGCGGGCGACGGCGCGCAGCAGGGCCGTTGCCACCTCGGGTCGCACGTTCAGCCAGGGCTGGAGGTCGCCGTGGCCGAGGCCGAGGAGCTTGACCTCGGTGAGTGCGGTCGCGGTGGCCGTGCGCGGGCCCGGGTCGAACAGCGACAGCTCGCCGATCAGCTCACCGGGACCGAGCACCGCCAGCATGTTCTCGCGGCCGTCGGGGGAGGTGCGGTGGAGCTTGACCTTGCCTTCGGTGACCACGTAAAGGCGGTCGCCGGGGTCGCCCTCGTGGAAGAGCGCGTCGCCGCGGGCGAGCGTCACTTCACTCATCGAGGCGCGGAGCTCCGCGGCTTGCTCGTCATCGAGCGCCGCGAAGAGCGGGGCGCGCCGCAGAACGTCGTCCACGAGTTCTCTCCTTGTCGACCTGCTCAGGGGACGGTGGTCCCCATGATGCCGCACAGGAAAACAGTGCGATCGATCACAAGGGTCCAACACAAGTTTGACGCACCGGCGTGTCCGGTTGTGCGGCAGGGGCCGAATCGGGTGGTGATCGGCCGGGCCCGGGGCGGATGTCAGTGGTGGCCCTTAGGCTGGCCGGGTGTCCAATTCGCCGGTGAGCGTGCAGGCCAAGGGGGCCGGAAGAGTGTCAGGGGAACAGAATTCCGCTGTGGGCGAACAGAGTTCCTCCACACCGACAAAGGTAGCAAAAGAGTCAAAAGGTGCACGTTTGAAGTCTTCGGCGCCTTCCAAGACCTCGAGGTCTTCCAAGTCTTCCAAGGCATCACCGAAGACTCCGGCGAAGACTTCGGTGAAGTCCGTGGCGAAGCCGGAATCGCGTCTGGCGATGGTGCGCCGCGCACGCCGGATCAACCGCGAGCTGGCCGAGGTCTTTCCTTATGCCCACCCCGAGCTCGACTTCCGGAACCCCTTCCAGCTGCTCGTGGCGACGGTTCTCTCCGCCCAGACGACCGATCTGCGGGTCAATCAGACGACGCCCGCACTCTTCGCGAAGTACCCGACCCCCGAGGACATGGCCGCGGCCGTCCCCGAGGAGCTGGAGGAGGTCATCCGGCCCACCGGCTTCTTCCGTGCCAAGGCGAAGTCCCTGATCGGTCTCTCCACGGCCCTCCGCGACAACTTCGGCGGCGAGGTCCCGGGCCGCCTGCAGGGCCTCGTCACGCTCCCGGGCGTGGGCCGCAAGACGGCGTTCGTGGTGCTGGGGAACGCGTTCGGGGTCCCCGGGATCACGGTGGACACCCACTTCATGCGGCTCGCCCGCCGCTGGAAATGGACCGAGCAGGACGACCCGGTCAAGATCGAGGCGGAGATCGCCGCGATCTTCCCCAAGAGCGAGTGGACGATGCTCTCCCACCGGGTGATCTTCCACGGCCGCCGCATCTGCCACGCCCGTAAACCCGCCTGTGGAGCCTGCCCGATCGCCCACCTGTGTCCCTCCTACGGCGAGGGCGAGACCGACCCGGAGAAGGCGAAGAAGCTCCTCAAGTACGAGATGGGCGGCTATCCCGGCCAGCGTCTGAACCCCCCGCCGGACTACCCGGGCAAGCCGGCGCCGCCCCTGGGAACCTCATGACGGCGTGTCCCGGGGGCTTCGGCCCCGCGTGTGACCCGATGGGATGGAACGATCCCGGTCACCGAACGCGTTGCACACGACGGGGGTGCCCATGACACGCACGGATGAGATGTACGACGGCGAGCTGGCCGTGACGAGCGACGGTCTGCCCGACTGGCTGGGGCCGGTCGAGCGTGCCGCAAGGACCGTCGCGCCGGAGCAGCTCAGCCGGTTCCTGCCGCCCGAGAGCGGCTGCGGTCGGCAGTCGGCCGTGCTCATCCTCTTCGGGGACGGCCCCCACGGCCCGGATCTGCTGCTCATGGAGCGTGCGAGCAGCCTCCGCTCGCACGCCGGTCAGCCGGCCTTCCCGGGCGGCGCCCTCGACCCCGAGGACGGCGATCCGGCCACCACCGGTCCGCTCCGCGCCGCCCTCCGCGAGGCCCAGGAGGAGACCGGCCTGGACCCGTCAGGCGTCCAGATCTTCGGCGTGCTGCCCCGCCTCTACATCCCGGTGAGCGGCTTCGTCGTGACCCCCGTCCTCGGCTGGTGGCGTGACCGCACCCCGGTCGCCGCGGTCGACCCGGCCGAGACCGCCCGGGTCTTCAGCGTGCCCGTGGCGGATCTCACGGACCCGGCCAACCGTGCGATGGCCATCCACCCGAGCGGTCACTGCGGCCCCGCCTTCCTGGTCGCATCTGCCCTGGTCTGGGGGTTTACCGCCGGTGTGATCGACCGCATCCTCCACTTCGCCGGCTGGGAGCGGCCGTGGGACCGCGCGAAGCAGGTCCCGCTCGACTGGCGGTCATGAGACGGTTGACCGCGTGTCACTCCGGGGACTGCGACACTCGCGGCTCTGCCGCGTAGCCCCCCGGACCACCGCCCCCCCACCCCCCACCCCGGGGACACGACCCCCGCCGGACGGAGTGCCGGACGACGAAACTGCGAGGCTGCTGACGGTGAATGTGCTGGACATCCTGTTGCTGGTCGCGGCCGTATGGTTCGCGATCATCGGATACCGCCAGGGCTTCGTCGTGGGCATCCTGTCGGTGATCGGGTTCCTCGGCGGCGGACTCGTCGCCGTTTATCTGCTCCCACTCCTGTGGGACCAGCTGACCGACGAGGCAGAGGTCTCCACGACCGCCGCGATCGTGGCCGTCGTGATCGTGATCGTCTTCGCCTCCGTCGGCCAGGCCTTCACCACGCACCTGGGGAACAAGCTCCGCCGTCACATCACGTGGTCACCCGCCCGCGCCCTCGACGCCACGGGCGGCGCGCTCGTGAACGTCGTCGCGATGCTGCTCGTCGCCTGGCTGATCGGCTCCGCCCTCGCGGGCACCTCCCTGCCGACGCTCGGCAAGGAGGTCCGTAACTCCAAGGTCCTCCTCGGCGTCTCCCGGGTGATGCCCACGCAGGCGTCCAGCTGGTTCACCGACTTTTCCGCGGCCCTCGCGCAGAACGGCCTGCCGCAGGTCTTCAGCCCGTTCGCCAACGAGCCCATCACCGAGGTCCGCGCTCCCGACCCGGCGCTCGTCAACAGCCCGGTCACGGCCCGCGCCCAGCGATCCATCGTCAAGGTCGTCGGCACGGCGCCGAACTGCAACAAGGTCCTCGAAGGCACCGGCTTCGTCTTCGCCGAGCGCCGCGTCATGACCAACGCGCACGTCGTCGGCGGAGTCGATGAGCCGACCGTCCAGATAGGCGGTGAGGGCCGGCGCTACGACGCGACGGTCGTCCTCTACGACTGGCAGCGCGACATCGCCGTCCTGGACGTCCCGGACCTCGACGCGCCGCCACTGCGGTTCACCGACGGCGACGCCCGCACGGGCGACAGCGCGATCGTCGCGGGCTTCCCGGAGAACGGCTCGTACGACGTACGCTCCGCACGCGTCCGCGGCCGTATCGACGCCAACGGCCCCGACATCTACCGCCGCGGCGAGGTGCGCCGCGATGTCTACTCGCTGTTCGCGACGGTCCGCCAGGGCAACTCGGGCGGACCGCTGCTCACCCCTGACGGCGATGTGTACGGAGTGATCTTCGCCCGTTCGCTCGACGACGCCAACACCGGCTATGCGCTGACGGCCGATGAGATCCGCGACGACATCACGCTCGGCGCCACCGCCAACCAGCAGGTCGACAGCCAGGGCTGCGCGCTGTGAGGCGGTAGGTACGGCGTGAGGCGGCGGGTGTGCCGCCTCCGTCGAGGCCCGTCAGCCGCGCGTATGGCGCAGCCGGGCCGAGACCCAACGCGCCCTGCGGCGGAGGATACGGGGAATGCCGAGCCGGGGATCGTGGCCCTGTGCCTGCGGGCCGCCCCTCTCGTGGCTGATCGGCGCGGAGGCCGAGCGGGAGTTGCGTGCTGTGTCACCGTAGTCGTGCGTCCAGCCCATACCCCGACGTGTGCCCGTGCCCCAAGGTCGGTAACCGTATCGGGGCCCGCCAATTGGCCTATGCGCCGGGCAATGCCCGTTCGCAGAACGGACGTTCTGCGCCTTCCCGGGGTAACGCCCCCGGCCCCGGCAGGCCGAGCGCCGCCGGGGTCAGCGGTCGGGTTCGGGGTCCTTGAGCCAGTTGATGAGTTCCGTGGAGAACGCCACCGGATCTTCCTCATGGGGGCTGTGTTTTCCGGGGGCGACCCCCGGACCCCCGGCAGTTGGTTCGGGGCTCGGGTGGTCGTGGGGTCTGCCGAGCGCCGCCGGGGTCAGCGGTCGGGTTCGGGGTCCTTGAGCCAGTTGATGAGTTCCGTGGAGAACGCCACCGGATCTTCCTCATGGGGGCTG
>NZ_JBSFDW010000006.1:273225-286989 GCF_053594115.1 Streptomyces sp. NPDC001970
CTGTGTTTTCCGGGGGCGACCCCCGGACCCCCGGCAGTTGGTTCGGGGCTCGGGTGGTCGTGGGGTCTGCCGGGCGGACCGGGGTCAGCGGTCGGGTTCGGGGTCCTTGAGCCAGTTGATGAGTTCCGTGGAGAACGCCACCGGATCCTCCTCATGGGGGAAGTGGCCGAGTCCGTCGAAGAGGCGCCAGCGGTACGGCGCTTCGACGTATTCGCCCGAGCCCGCCGCGCTGCGCGTGCGCATCGCCGGGTCGAGCGAGCCGTGCAGATGCAGCGTCGGCACCCGCACCGGGCGCTTCATGCGGCGGTTGAACTGGATGCCGTCCGGACGGGCCATCGACCGCACCATCCACCGGTACGGCTCGATCGAGCAGTGCGCGGTCGACGGAATGCACATCGCGCGCCGATACACCTCGACCGCGTCGTCCTCGGGCGGCCGCGGACCGGACCAGTCCCGGATGAGCCTGCCCACCAGCGCCGCGTCGTCCGCGACGAGCTGACGCTCCGGCAGCCACGGCCGCTGGAAGCCCCAGATGTACGAACCGGCGCGGCTCTGCGCGTAGTCACTGAGCATCGACGAGCGCCAGCGGCGCGGATGCGGCATCGAGGAGACGGCGAGCCGGCGCACCAGCTTGGGCCGCATCACGGCCGCCGTCCACGCGAGGTACCCGCCCAGATCATGGCCGACGAGCGCCGCGTCCGGCTCGCCCAGGGACCGGACGACGCCGGTGATGTCGAGCGCGAGGTTCGCGGGGTCGTAACCCCGCGGCGTACGGTCGCTGCCGCCCACACCCCGCAGATCCATCGCCACAGCCCGGAACCCCGCGTCGGCCAGCGCGGTCAGCTGATGCCGCCACGTCCACCAGAACTGCGGAAAGCCATGCAGCAGCAACACCAGCGGCCCGTCGCCGAGCTCTGCGATATGGAAGCGCGCACCATTGGCCGCCACGTCGCGGTGGGTCCAGGGACCGTCAATGCGTACGGGGCTGCCGTTGCCGGCGCCGATGCCATGGCCGTTTCCGCTGGCGCCGGGGCTCGTATCAGGGGCCGTCATGCAGTCGAGCGTGCCACAGCTGTGGACGAGTCCTGGCCCTGACGGGGATGCGGCTTGACGTTCTGCAGCACGGCCGCGGTCTGCCTCGCCGAGGCGATGGACTTCTCCGGCGGCTTGACCTTCTTGAACTTGGAGGCGGAGAGCAGCGCCGCGAGCCCCGCCAGCAGCAGGAACGCCACGCCGACGATCAGGAACGACCAAGCGAGCCCGAGCCCCAGGTTGTGGATCCCGTACGCCGCGGCGAAGCTCAGCACCGGCAGCGAGAACAGCGCGAGGACACCCGCGAGCCCGCCGGCCACGCCGCCCGTCACACCGCGCTTGACGTCCTGCCGGATCTCGGCCTTGGCCAGCGCAATCTCGTCGTGCACCAGGGCGGACATCTCCGCGGTCGCCGACGCGACCAGCTGGCCGATGCTCCGATCGGGTCCGGCCAGCCGGACCGGTCCGACCGTGTCGCCTGCGGCTTCGACGGCACCGGTGGCGTACGCCGGGCTTTTGCCGGGGTCGCTCATCGCTGACTCCCTCATCTCTGCTTCGGATCAGAAGTCAGATCATGCCGGACTGTCGAGCATTTTGCGTTGCCTGGGGCCTTATGGCGCTGCCTGCTCCTGACGTGCCGCGGGATGGTGAACGTTGGTCGTCGCCGGTCACCCCTGGCGGCCCTGAGACGGCCCACAGACGGCCCGGCTTGCTGTCGTTCCGTAGGTGGCGCCGACGTGCATGGACATTGAAGTCAGGAACTGGCCGGTCAGGACATGCGGACTGATGTTGGGCGGTAGCGGTCTCGGGCAAGGGCCCCGGTCTGCTCCAACCGGCGGAGCTGGTAGAGCACGGAGCTGCTGCTGCTCAGCCCTACGGCCGCACCGATCTCCCGCACCGTGAGGGCCCTTGATCCGATGGCGCGGCCTGCCGGGGGCAGGCCGGCTGGCTTGTGCCGCATCAGGCGTGGTGCAGCTTGCTCGGTGTCGAGCTGGTGATCGGCCCAGAAGTAGCTTTCGGGAAGCAGGCCGACGATGGAGACGGCTCGGAGGCGGTCGCTTGTGCCGACGATGACGTTGATGGCCGGGAAGTAGTCGAGAAGGATCTGGCGGCACCTGCCGCACGGGGCCTACACCGCAGTCGCGCTCGCCCACACGGCGACGACGGCGCCGGACGCGGTCGGCGATCAGAACGAACAGCACCCGCTCCGCGCTGAGGCCGAGGCGACGCCCTTTGAGCAGCCGTTTCATCGCGTTCCCGATCTCCAGCCGCTGCCAAAGCCGGTCCGCACACACGTGCCACCCAGCGGCCGGGACTCCACGAACAACAGCCCGTCGGCCGTCGCGGCCAAGGCGGCGTCGGGGTCCAGGAACCGGGTTTCAAGCTCAGTGGCGGTTACCTCACTAAGGGATGCAGCCTGGCGGATTCTGGGGGCCCGTGCAGGGCGCGCTTGATACCGCGCTCGACGATTCGGCCGTGGCCTTCGTTGTCTGCGGCATTGCCTCAGCACTCGCCACGCCCACCGTTCCGGCGAGCAGCCCAGCGGCGCAAAACGCACCGACGAGGTATCGGATGCACGCCCGGACGCTTTTCGCCATAATGATCTCCTTTGGTTTGGGTGGATTGCTCCCCTTTTTATCAGTTTAGTGCCACAGCTTGGCGCTACAAGCGGACCAACCTATTTTTCCTGGTCAACGACCTGGGGGGAGTGCAGTGGGGCAAGGGCGGTAGCGGGGCCGTCTTTGCGGGGCCGTCCCACGATCGTGTACCCCTGCCCTTCCCTACGGCCCGAGGATCCCTGTAGAACCCGACCCCAGCGTCGGCCGCAGCCCTGCCTGCCCGGCGACCAACAGCCGAACACCACCGGCTCACCGCGACCAACTCGGCTCCGCCGCCCCAAGCGAAAACGGGAGGCTAGAACTTGATCACCGACACCGAGGCCAAGCCGGAGTTGGCCAGGTAGGCCCGGCGTCCGTCCTGGGAGACCGCGACCGACACCGGGTACCCGTCGACATCGATGGGTTTGCCCACGGCGCGGTTGGTGGCGGTGTCGATCACCGACACCGAGGCGGGGGCGGAGTTGGCCGTGTAGACCCGGCGCCCTTCCGGGGACACCGCCACTCCGACTGGGTCCCCGTCGACATCGATGGGTTTGCCCACGGTGCGGTTGGTGGCGGTGTCGATCACCGACACCGAATCCGAGCCGGCATTGGCCGTGTAGACCCGGCGTCCGTCCCAGGAGACCGCCACCCCGATTGGGTTCTTGCCGACATCGATGGGATTGCCCACGGTGCGGTCGGTGGCGGTGTCGATCACCGACACCGAGGCCGAGTCGGCATTGGCCGTGTAGACCCGGCGTCCGTCCGGGGACACCACCACCCCCTGCGGGTTGTCGCCGACGGGAATGGGTTTGCCCACGGTGCGGTTGGTGGCGGTGTCGATCACCGACACCGAATCCGAGCCGGCATTGGCCGTGTAGACCCGGCGCCCGTCCCGGGAGACCGCCACCCCGATTGGGTTCTTGCCGACATCGATGGGGTTGCCCTCGGTGCGGTCGGTGGCGGTGTCGATCACCGACACCGAGGCCGAGCCGGCATTGGCCGTGTAGACCCGGCGCCCGTCCGGGGACACCACCACCCCCTGCGGCTTGTCGCCGACGGGAATGGGTTTGCCCACGGTGCGGTTGGTGGCGGTGTCGATCACCGACACCGAAGCCGGGTCGGAGTAGTTGGTCGCGTAGACCCGGCGCCCATCCGGCGACACCGCCACCCCGCCCGGAGAGTTGCCGACCTGGATCGAGGACACGGACGGTGCGGTGGGTTCAGGACCCGAGAAACGGGACTGTGCCAGGTAGATGCCGCCGCCCGCCGCGGCAAGCGCCACCAGCGCCACCCCCGCAATGAGCCTGGCCCGTCGGTTTCTGGGCCGCGGCAGGCGGGGCCGCAGCCGGGTCTCGTCCCCTTTGCGCGGCAGCGGTTCCAGGGGCGGGCCGGTCGGTTCCTCCGGCGCGACTGGCGAAACGATCTCGGTCGACGGGGCCGATTCCTGGGGGCGCGGGGGCTTCGAGGCGGGGGGCTCGGGCGGCGGCACCTCCGGCGGCACCTCCGGCGCGGAAACCGGCTGCTCCGCGGCGGACGGGTGCGGCCGGGCGACGATGGAGGCGAGCCGCCGGGCGGCCTCCTCAGCCTCCATCCGGTCCGCGGGGTCCTTGGTCAGAAGCCCGACGAGAACCGGGGTCAGCTCCGTCTCCCCGTGCGGCGGGCTCAGGGGCTCGAACAGCAGTGCGCTCAGCGTGGTGAGGGCAGTGTCGCGGTCGAAGGGGCCGGTCCCCTCAAGGGCGTAGTACAGGGTGGCGCCGAGTGAGAACAGGTCGGCGGCCGGGGTGGGCGGCTGGCTGGTGGCCCGCTCCGGGGCCATGAAGCGCGGGGTCCCGAGGATCTCCAGCGTGGCGGTCAGGCGGTCCTCCCCGGAGCTCGGCTCCAGCGAGATGCCGTAGTCGGTGAGCATCACCCGGTCGCCGCCCTCCGTGGGGTAGGAGGGCTGGGGTCCCGGATGGGTCAGGAGGATGTTGGCCGGTTTGACGTCCCGGTGCAGGATGCCGAGCCGGTGGCCCTCCTGCAGGGCGTCGAGGACCGCCAGCCCGATCCGGGCGACGTCGCCGGGCGGCAGCGGCCCCCGCTCGCACACCACCGCTTCCAGATCCATGGCACCGGGGACGAACTCCATGACGATCCACGGCAGGCCGTCCTCCTCCACGATGTCGAGCACGGTGACGACATGCGGATGGTTGCGCAGCCGGGCGGCGTGCCGGGCCTCGCCGCGGGCCCTCGCGATCCGGGAGCCGACCTCGCATTCGGGGACGTCCGGCGGCAGGATGATCTCCTTGAGCGCGACCTCGCACGCCAGTTCCTGGTCGTACGCCAGCCACACACGTCCCATGCCGCCGGTGCCGAGCCGGCGCAGAAGCCGGTAGCGTCCGGTGATCACTCGCCCGGCGGCCTCTTGCGCTCCTCTCATGGCACTCCTCTTCCAGGACAGCCAGCAGGGTTCCTCGGCGAGCGCTGAAGGGGCCCTCTCCACGTATCGCACATTGCCCGAAGATCAGCAAGTCACCCAGAACGGGTGTGCTCCGCGCATGTTCCGGGCCGCGGTGTCGGGATCAGGAGCGGGAAAGCGCGCGCTGGAGGGGCAGGAGAACAAACCCAAGCCGTCGGATGGCCGTGATAGCGCAGCGCCGGCTGCGGTGGGGTGTCGGAGCCGACGGCCAGTGGCGCCGCGAGTTCCTCTGGGTGCTGGCCCGGGTGTCCTCACCGGAACGCGAAATATGGCCCCCGGAGGCTCTCGTGGATGGCCTCGGTGATCACCATGCCGACCGAGTAGGACAGCCAACGCCCGCGCTGGGCGAGCCAGGCCACGAACTCGTGGGTGCCGCCCGCGGAATATCGATCCCGCATTTCCGGTGCGGAGGAGGGTTGCGAAGGGTTCGCCGGTTCCTCCCGGACCGTGGTCGACGAACCCCATGAGCGGGTGGTGTCCGTAGGTCTTCTTCCAGGTCGGGGCCGCGTCCTGCTTGTCCGAGTGCACGACGACCAGGACCCCGTCCAGGTCCACGGTCACCTGACCGCCGGCGTCCGGAGCCCGGTCCCCGGCCAATTCCCAGACACGTTGGCGGACTTCGGAACGTGTGGCCCGGATCGCGGTCAGGGCTTTCCCGTCGGAGGCGGCGAGGGTGTCAACCAGGCGGGAGACCGTCGGGGCGGAGGCGACCGGCCCGAACACGGCCGGCTCGGACCGCAGCAGGGCGACGTCGGCGAGGCAGTCCCCGTGAGCGCGACCGCCAGCGCGAGGTCCACGAGTATCTTGCCGGGGTCGTGGACGGCCCGCGGCCTCCGCCACGGCGTCAGGGCTGCGGATATGGCCTGGTCAAGGCCGCTCTTGCGGACAGTTTCGATCAGCAGGACCGAACCGGCCTGCGAGACCACGGCCCGGCCGTCCCCCTGGACGCGGACATGAGGGTAGGACCCGATAGGCTTCTTCACCTGGAAAGTGCCTCTGGATTCAGCGGGAACAAGGACCTAGACAATCCTCATTCTCGCTGGTCAGAGGCACTTTCTGCTTGTGTGACCGCCTGTCGGACAGCCCGCTTCATGAAAGCGCGAGGCTAGTCACAACGGACGGTCCTCCGTTCTGGGTGCCCGGGAGGGCGAGACGACGTGAACGACCTGGCGGGGTGCATCTCCTTCGACAAGGGCGGGCCCAACGGCATGGCCGACCCATCCGCCGGAACGCGCCGGCGGACGGGCCTTCTTCGTTTGCGCAGCAGGCCCGCCCGTCGGACCGGATCGAGGCGGACAGGCCCGCATGCCGGTTCCGGGGACCGAGGCGGCCGCACTGATCGTCCCGAGCCTGGCCGCTTCGCTGACGGCCGTGCTCGACCACCGCAAGCCGCCAACCGGACGGATCGAGGAACTCCTGGAGTCCCACCTTCTTTCCAACGTCCTGACGTCTATGCCGGGAGTCGGCGTCAGGACCGGAGCCCGCATCCTGATCAAGGTCGGCGACGGCAGCACCTTCCCGACCGCCGGCCGCCTCGGGCCGGCGCCCGGCCTCGTCGGGGCGAGGCCCCGCAGGACGGTGCGGAGGCGCTCGTCGCCGAGCTGGTGGTGCAGCGCCAGGCCGTCGGGCGTGTGGTGGTCCGGGAGGGCGTCGTTCAGGTTGAGGCCGTCGGCGATGGTGACGCCGGTCCGGCGCCAGTGTCGGCGTGCGCGAGGACGGTCGGTGGCAGGAGGCCGACGGCGGCCTCGTGGGCGGCCGGGTCCGCGTAGTGCCCGCGGTGCACGGCCAGGGCGTGCGCGAGCCAGGCGTCGACGTCGGCTTGGACGTACGACCCGGCCCGGCGGGTCAGTTCGTTCCAGGCGGCTTCGTCGCCCTCGCGGGGCTCGGTCGGGGGCGTACCGCCCGTCTCGCCGTTCCCCTGCTGGCCGCCGGGGAAGCCGCTTCCGCCGTTGCCCTCGCCGCCGAAGACCCGGCCGAGGCCGTTGTAGCCCATGATCAGGTCCCAGGCGGTGCCGTCCGTGGAGCCGCCGATGTACGGCCGCTCGGAGGCCGGCACCAGCGACACGGCCGCCGCCCACCAGAAGCTGGAGACCGCCAGGACCACGCCGCGCGAGCACCAGGTTCACGATCCTCTTCACGAGCTTCGGGCCGGCCGCGTACAGGTAAACCGCGAAGACGGCGGGGCCGGCGCGGAGGGCGGGGTCGCGGTGACCGCCAGGCTGGTCTACGGCGCTGGCGTCTCAAGGGGGCTGTCCCAGGGCCGGCGGGGCTGTCACGGGGCGGGGCGCCGGGCCGGGACGCGGGTTTCTATCAAGATCGTTTGCGGGTGTCAAGTCACGTCATTCAGTGACGTGACGACGTAGGACCCGCTCCGGCTTACTCAATACAGAACCTCACCGACCCGGCGTGAGGCTCACCCACAGACAGGAGGACAGGTCATGTTTCGAACCACGAGTAAGAAGATCGCTAAGGCCGCCGTCATCACCGCAACCGCCGCAGGGGCGCTCCTGGGCGGCGGCACCGCGGCTCAGGCCGCCCCTGCCAGCCCGACGCACACCACCGTGGCAAGCGCCAGCAGCTGGGGTGGCTGGGGCGATGACGACGGCTGGGGCAGCTCGAGCAGCTGGGGCAGCTCGAGCAGCTGGGGCGGCTCGAGCAGCTGGGGCGACGACGGCGGCTGGGGCAGCTCGAGCAGCTGGGGCGACTCCAGTAGCTGGGGCAGCTCCAGTAGCTGGGGCTGGTAGCTGACCCGGGGCAGGCGGCACCGACGCGGCCCTGACCCCCTGCAGCACCCCAGGCGGCGCTTGACCGGCCACGAGGAACCCCCGGTCAGCGCCAAGGACCGGGCGCGGGTGCGGCAGACACTCCTGAGGCGGGAGATCGCCGCACCCGCGCGCCGGTGCCGGGCACACGCCCAGCCCCCAGCGGCCTGCTGTGCCCCCAGACGCGCACCGACCCACAGGCGCCAAGACCCAACCCAGGTAAGAGGAACCCATGCGAACACCACTCCAACGACCCCACCGGCAGGAGACGCCGGCCGGGACCACCCCCCCGTCGCTGGGCGGCCCCAACCCGACACCGGCCGCGCACCAGGGTGCCGCAGCCGCGGTGCGACCGCCCGGCCGCGCAGCCAGAACGGGACACGCCAAGAAAATCGTGTGCGTCGGCGGCGGACCGGCCGGCTTGTACTTCGCGATTGCGGCCAAGCGCCGCGATGCCGGCCTTGACATCACCGTCATCGAACGCGACCCGCCGGGGGCCACCTACGGCTGGGGCGTGGGGTATGGGGACGACCTGCTCGACCACCTCTACTGCAACGACCCCGACAGCGCCCAGGCGGTGCGTGCGGCCTCGGCCCTGTGGCAAGACCAGGAGGTCCGCCTCGGGGAAGAGACCGCGTATCTGGGCCGGTACGGCTTCAGCATCGCCCGCGCCACCCTGCTCGACATCCTCACCCGACGCGCAACCGAGCTGGGGGTGGATGTCCAGCACCGCCGCAAGGTCGAAGACCTGGCCGAGCTCGCCGACGCCGACCTGATCGTCGCCTGCGACGGGGCCAACAGCCGGGTGCGCCAGTTGCACGGCGACCACTTCAGCACCCGCCTGCAAGTCGGCCGCAACCCCTACATGTGGCTGGGCACCGACAAGGTGTTCCCCCGCTTCACCTTCGCCTTCGAACCGACCCCGGCCGGGTGGGTCTGGTTTTATGCCTACCCCTCGAGCGCGGGGATCAGCACCTGCGTCGTCGAGTGCGCCCCAGAGACCTGGCGGGGGCTGGGGCTCGATGCGCTCGACAGCGCCGACGGCGTGCGGTTGTTGGAGCAGATCTTCGCCTCCGCCCTGGACGGCCACGCGCTGCTTGGCCAGTCCCGGGGGGAACCGGCGCGCTGGCAGCACTTCACCGAGGTACGCAACGCCACCTGGTGCCACGACAACGTGGTGCTGCTGGGGGACGCCGCCCACACGACCCACTACACCCTGGGCTCCGGTACCCGGCTGGCGCTGCTGGATGCGATCGAGCTCGCGCACAGCCTGTATACGCAGGCAGAGCTGCCCGCCGCTTTGCATGCCTACGAGGGGCGCCGCCGAGCCGCGCTCCATCCGGTGCAGGCCGCGGCCCGCACGAGCATGGCCTGGTTCGAGCACCTCGACCGCCACCTTGAGCAGGACCTGGTGGCGTTCGCCTACGCGATGTCGGTACGGCAGGGGGTCCAGCCGCCGTGGCGCTACCAGCTGCACCGGGCCACCCAGGTCCCGGTGTTGCGCCGGGTGCGACGGGACGTCAACGGGGGCCTGCGGAGGTATCTGGCGCTGCGGCGCGGGGAGACGGCCCTCGGCACGGGCAGCGCCACCAGGAGGGTTACGACCTCGGCGGCCCTGGCAGCACCGGCAGCGGCACCAGCGCAGCGTGGCCAGCTCGACATGCTGAACTTGACAGACAACATGGACGGCGGGGCCGCCGAAGCGTGATCAGGAGCATCTACCGCTCCTTGCGCAGTTTTGAGAGGGCGGTCCGTGAGTCTTTGAGTGGTTCTGTCGTCGCCTGATGGTGTGAGTGCGGGCGGAATCTGCCGGTCTGCGGTCGCTGATCTGATTGTGATGAGGTGAGTGAACGCACGCCATATCCGAGCGACTTGTCGGACGAGCAGTGGTCGTTGATCGCGCCGGTGATCACGGCGTGGAAGGACCGGCACCGCTCGGTCAGCGGTCACCAGGGAGCCTACGGGATGCGGGAGATCGTGAACGCGATCCGGGTGGGCGACCAGCACGCACAGATCGACGAGCAGCTCGCACCCACGATCCAGGCGATCTGGGAGTGCGGGTTCGACACCTTCACCTGCTGCCAGGACCTCGCAGAGAGCAACGCGGACTGGCCGGAGAAGCTGCCGCATATGGTGGTGGACTGGGTCGAGTCTCGCCGCGGCTGGATGCTCATCGACTTCCCAGTCGACAGCGGACTCGCCTTCCTCTCGGCCGTTGCGAATGTCGGCCCGCGGGACGCGTTCTACGTGCGGATGACGCACTGGGCAGCCCCCGGCGCGTGGGACGTGAAGATCAAGCCGATGGACGCAGCGATATTCAAGGAGGATCTCCCGTCGCGGTTCGACCTCCGGCTGCTCCAGGTGAGCTTTCCGGCCTCTGACCTGCCAGAACTGACCCGGCGCCTCCACGATCACGTTGCCGGCCGCTCGGTGCCGCCCGCCCCCGCCGACTGGAGCACGGTCGGCCGCTAGGAGGCGGCCCCGCGTCGCCTCCGATTGAGCGCCTACCTGGCCGAACGGGCCAACTAAAGCGCGCTACCCGACCACAACGACCACGGACGCCGTCGAAGGCTTTGGGGCACCGGACACCGCGACACCTGCCCTGCCGGGTTAGGCCGCGTTCCACTCATGCGCGTGCCCACCCCCCACTCGACCCACTTCGGATCATTTGCGCGGCGGGTCAGAGTGGGTGCGCGTACGACAGTGGACAGTGGCGTTCGTCAGCGAACTGGCCAACGATCAGGACAACGAGATCAGGTGCGAGCGACTACCCCAACGAACTCGGCCCCTATGTGGTTGCTCACGATGAAGTCGAAGCCGTGACCTGCCGCGCAGGTCAGTTCCACACTGACGTATCCGCCTCTGGTGCCGAGCGGACTCCCGCCGCTGTCACGGTCAGGATGCACTGTGACCGCCTCGTGGTCGGCGCCGACCTGCCCCTGCTCCACTTCCGCGATCCCGCACGCAGGGCAATTGAGCTGCCACTGCATGCTCCACGTTCCTACGTTCCGCTGCACTGGAACGAGGATTCCCTCGTGACTCTGAGGCACGCTTCCCTCCAAACGGGTTCGGTCCGTTCCATGACAGCTGACCGGTGATCCCCGCGCATGGCTTTTCCTGATCTGGCTCAGCAGTCGTCGCGTAGCGTCCGTCGTGTGCTGGCACTCTTCGACCTAGACAACACCCTGATCGACCGGCAGGGCGGCTTGGATGCGTGGGCGGGTGCCTTCGCTCGCTCCCGTGGACTGCCGGATCAGGCCGCTGTGCTCGTGACTGCCAGGCTGCGAGACCGAGCGTACCCAGAGGACTTCGTCTACCTGCGAGACGTCCTACGGCTTACCGACGGCGCCGAGGACCTGTGGTGTGAGTACGTGGATGGAGTGGCTCAGTCGGTGCATTGCTTTCCCGGAGTCCTGGAAGGTCTCCAAGCGCTCCGGAGCGATGGATGGAAGCTGGGGATTGCGACAAATGGGGCGGTCGATATCCAGCGGGCCAAACTCGACTCGACGGGGCTCGCCGCGCTCTTCGATGGGGTCGCCATCTCGGAAGACGTTGGAGCGCGGAAGCCCGAGCGTGACCTCTTTGAGGCCGCTGCAGCAGCCTGTGGCGTCCCGCTGAGCACCGGAGGGTGGATGGTGGGCGACAATCCCGCGACCGACGTAGCGGGGGCAAAGGCGGCCGGACTGCGGACCGCGTGGGTGGCCGGCGGCCGCGAATGGGCCGATGGTCCCCGTGAGCCCGACATCATCGTGTGCAGCGCGTCGGAAGCCATCGGGGCTCTGCGGGGGTTGACCCGCTAGACCGGCTCGCCGGGCGGGGCTGTGTGCAGCTCTTCGAGTACCTGAGTGAGTGAGGGGGAGGTGTCTTTGAAGCCCGCCCAGCGCTCCATGACCGCAGCGGCAGCGTTGGCCAGTTCCGGAGGCAAACCGACCTCTGCGAGCGCGAGCGCTGCCTCCCTCATCTCAGGTCCCCAACGCCAGGACCGAGCCGCAACCTTGGGGATGTAGGCCGTGTCGGCCAGGTAGCTGGTCGTACGCCCCTGGGCGATGTCGAGTAGCTCAGCCTCCACCCCGTGGTCACTGGCGAGCGCGTAGGCGACGGCGGCAAGGGCACGGCTTGCCTTCTGGTAGCTGCTGTACGACAGCTTCAGTGCGGACGCCTGCCCAACGTCGCCATCCAGGGGCCGCACCTGGACAGCGCTCCCGGCGAAGAGCTCGGCCACCGCTGGCAGAGCCTCGCCCGGCCCCGAGAGATACAGGCGAGGGCTCTTCGACGCCGACGGCGGCGAACCGATCACAGAGCCGTCAACGACTGCCGCCCCGGACGGCTGCATGATGCTGCTGATCCTCGCCATCGTGGCGGGGGAGACGGCGTTCCCGTCGACATAGGTCCCGGAGTACGAGTGTGCGGCGACGGCCAGCGCAACGTCTTCCGCGGCTGCGGGCGGGCACAGGCTCAGGATGACGTCGGCTCGGTCGGTCATCTCCGAGAGTCCGCCGACGGCCGACAACCCGTACTGCTCAGCTCGGTGCGTGGTTTCCGGGCTGCGTCCGGCAGAGCACCAAAGGACCTCTGCGCCGGATCGCCGCGCCTGAGCGGCGACGGCGGCGCCCATGCTGCCCGGATGCAAGATGCCGAGGACCGTCACCCGACAAGCTCCCGGATGTTCCGCGGTTCGGCCGGCGCACCCTGCGAGAGTGCTTCGACGATGGCGTGGGCAGACTCGGTCGGGCTGAGTACGTCGGTCCGGAGCGTGAGCGTCCACGGCTCGGTTTCGTGTGCCAAGAGGTCTTCCTGGGTCTCATGCCAGACCTTCACGCGGGCATCGACGTCCTTGTCTTCGCGGTCGATGGAGCGTGACTCAGTGGTGGCCAGAGGGCACCACAGGAGCACCCGAACCCAGTGCAGCGGGAAGGCTGCCACGGCCGTGGCGCCGACGATCTGTCCCCTGGGGTTTCCGCACCAACGGCGACGACGTGCTCGCCTACCTGCGCGAACAGTGCGCGCTGGTCGTCGGGCCGACCGGATCGGGCAAGACCAACATGCTCCACACGATCCTGGCCGGACTCGCCCGCGCCGAAGACGTCCTGACGTGGGTGATCGACCTGAACGCCGGATCGGCCGGCCTGCCCTGGGTGCGCCCGCCCTCGGAGGGGAGTTGAAGCAGGCGGACGGGAATCCGGTGCGGCCCGGCGTGGACTGGCTCGCCGGCACGCATGAGGAGGCGCTGAAGCTGCTGGACGCGGCGATCGCGGTCGGTCTGCACCGCAAGCGCGCCTATCAGGAGCTGATGGCCAAGCACGACACCGACCTGTTGCCGGTGACGCACGCCCATCCCCTCTCCGTCACCGGAAGCCGCAGGTCAGACGCGCGAATGACGCACGTGACGCGGTGACGCAGAAATCCGAACCTCGGACAGACGCGGGACGCGCCGCTTCCACGAAGACACGCCTCTGCGCAGCTCGAAGCGCTGCGAAGGGGTCAGACGGCCCGAGCTGTGAAGGAGCACGATGCTCTCGCATTCGCCAGACCCGGCCGACTCCCGCGCCACCCTGCGTGCGGGCCTGCCGGACCGCTACCTCACCCCTGAGGACATCGCCGACCTGTTCGGGGTGCCCCTGGAAACCGTCTACGCCTGGCGCAAGAAGCGCGCCGGCCCGCCCGGATTCCGCGTCGGCAAACACCTGCGCTACGACCCCGCCGCCGTACGCGCCTGGACGACCGCGCGCATGGCCGCCGACGACGCCGCATAAGAACACCACCCACATCACCCCACCGCGAGGGAGGGCCGCCAATGGCGGCCCTCCCTCGCGGCTTTGTGTCGGCAACGGCTGAATTTGGGACCAGTTCGAACGGTTCAATCGTGAGCCATTGTGCGGCCTCGGTGGTTCGTCAGTCGTTGTCGGTGGCGGTG
>NZ_JBSFDW010000007.1:0-83058 GCF_053594115.1 Streptomyces sp. NPDC001970
AGGCCCTGCTGCCATGCGTCGGCCCTCACGCGATCACCCGATCAGGAACCTTGTTCGACCAGGCCAGCCCCGTAATCGATAAGCGGATGGCGTCTGAGAGCTGCCTGAGCGGCTTTCCGGAGGTTCTGCCGGTAGCCGGCCGGGAGCCAGGGGCCGGTCCGGGGGTTGCGGCGGTCCGGTGCCGGCCCGGTGATGCTCTTCGACAACACCTGGACCAGCCCTTGGCTCCCCGACAGTTACGCGCGCTTAGATGGGTTGACCTGGGTAAACGCTCCAAGATCCTGTGCACGAACAGTCCACGGACGGCGTCCCAGGGTCGCTCAGGGCCGCATACGGCTGCGCATACGCGAAGACCCCGTCCTCAGCGTTCTCGCTGGTGGCGGGGTCTTTGGGCACCTCATCAAGGGTGCCCCCGGCAGGATTCGAACCTGCGCACACGGGTGTGTGGCGTGTGCCTGTGCGTGAGCCCGAGCCAGCTGCACTGGAACCGCAGCAGTGAGCCTGCCCGACCGCTTCACCGCCCATGCCGAGGGTGCGACCCGACCGTCACCAAACGCGTGCACGCAGCGTCTCCCTCCCCTGGTCACCCGCTTTCAACTGTGTGACACGCTCGCGAATCACCCACAAGGGAGCGATCCGGCCACATGATCCAGAAGCGGACCTACCTGCTCGTGAGGGTCGGGCATGAGACGAGCGAGATGCCCTGCAGTTACGGCACCATGCTCACCTGAGCTGCGCCCCTCGGTGCAACTACGGGCGGGACGGCCAGGCGGCTGCTCGGGGGTGCTGAAGGTCGGCTGTGGGCTCTGTGGTTGCTGTACACCGCTGCTGTACAGCACAGCCGCTGACCACCGCTTTAGGAGTTCGATCAACGAGCCTCCGTTGCCGTCTGTGGTGCAGCGCCCGAAGCCACGGCGAGCCATGTCCGGCTGTCGCTGTACGTCTTCGTTGATGTCACCCGTGGATGTCAGGCGGACCTCGGCACGATATTCACCGCACGGTAGACGTAGCCGTCCTGCTTGAAGCCCGGGGCTTCCCATGTGAGGTCGACTTGTTGGCCAGGTGTCAGCGTGCGAAACCCGGCCATCTGGATGTTGGAGTAGTGGCCCCAGCAGCCGCCGGGAGTCTCCGGGGAGTCGAGTACGCCCCAGCCTTCCTCGTCGCGCCACTCGCGGACAGTCGCAGTCACCATAAGCGGAACCTTACGGTGCCTATCTGTGTCGGCCGTTGCCGTCAGACTGCCGTCACGTGACGGGCCATCTTCTGATCCGTAGCTCTAGCCAGACCGGTCAGCGACGGCCATACCGGTCGCTGCACGGCCCTGGAGGAACGCAATCGGACGGGGACAGTTGCTGCACTTCGCTGCTGTACAGCACGACGTCCCGCTTGCCCGCCCCACGGTCGTACTCGTGCACAACACGGCCGTGCGCCCGAGTGGTTCAGGGACCCGCTTGCAAGTCGGGTGACGTCGGTTTCGATCCGATCATCGGCGTCTACGGGATCTTCACGGGCCCACATCCCGCGTGCGAGAGTCCACCCATGACTGACATAGGCAGACGACGCAAGCTCGGTGCCCTCGCTGGCGTTTGCATCGCCGGGGCCCTGCTGCCCGGCATCACCCTGGGTGCGGAAGATGTGGACGTGCCGCTCTCACTCATGGTCGCCGCCCTCGTGGTCATGCTCCTCACCCAGCTCGTCTACGTCGGCCCGTCCGCCCGTGTCCCGGCCCCGGCGCTGCTGGCCTTCGGCCTTGCCGGGTTCGTACAGGACTCGCTCATCTGGTGGCTGCTCTCCTGGCTCGGCGGGAAGTTCGCCGAGCTGGAGGTCGAGGGCTTCGGCACGATCCTGCTTGCGGGACTGATCACGCGAGTCTCGATCCTCGCGTTCTCCCTGATCGGCACGGAGCCGACGGCGGACTGACGACCCGGCAAGGCCACTCCGGCCGCCCTCCACAAGGACGATCACACCGTTTGAGGGCCGTGCTCCTGAGGTCGGCGCAGCGGGTTTGGCCGGTGTCCTGCCCGGTTTGGGGCCGCGCTGTTGCTCGGTGCCCGACGGCGACCGTCGCCCCCCCGTGCGATCAGGCACGGATGGGCGGCAAACTGGCACCGGGCGACGGTGGTGATTCCAAGGAGGGGGCACGTGCTCAATTGGCCGAAGCGGTGGTGGACCACTGCACTGGTAGGCATAGCGCTCTGCGGAGGCACTCTCGTCAGCCTGGGCCGGATCGCGGAAGAAGTGACGAGCGCAACATTCGGATGGTGGGGCGTTGTGGGTCGCTCGATTCTCATGGCCGGATACGCCGGGCTTGCGATCGTGATGACACGTCGGGCAATCAGCCTCTACAAGGAGACGCGGTGCCAGCCGTGAGGGTCTGGGCAGGGTCCCGCAATAGGTCGGTGGAGTCTCAAGGCGCCAGTCAAGCGCCGGCACTACGCGTCATGAGCACCAGTTTGGAAGTCCCCGTATGCGGATGCGGCCTGACCTGGGGCATGCGCGACCTGCGGGGGAGCTGCTGAGCCGCCGCCATTCCCCGAGGGTCCCCGCTCGTCTCCGACTGAACGGGCACGCAGGGGGCACGGTGCGCGGGGTATCTGGACAGCGCGGCTCTGCTTCGACATGCTGCATCGGCGATCATGCGCAGCGGTGGCTGCACGGTGCAGTGGGGTGGGGATTGGTGATGCGAGCACAGGCCGAGGCCTTGCCGCCGGAGCGCATCCGCTATGGGCTGACCCCCTTCCAGCGCGCGCTGCCCTTTCTGCCGCTTGCTGTCTTCTGTGTCGTCATCGAGGTCGTCGAGGTCGTGGACTGGATTCGAGGCGACGCGTTCAGTGCTGGGGCTGCCAACCCGTTTTGGGTGTGGATCGCCATGCCGTTGTTGGCGATGATCGTGTTTCCGCGCCATGGGATCACCCTCACGGCGTCGGCGGCCGTCGTGCACAATCTGCGCCGGCGGACCATCCGGTGGTCCGACGTGCAAGGCGTCCACACCGAGTCTTCTCTGGGGCAGCGGACCGTCGTGATCTACGAGGCTTCTGGTCGCCGCACCCGCCTGCGGGCGCCCGTTACGGGAGTCCTCTGTTGGGATCGCAGATTCGAGGAGAAATTCCACGCCATCGGACAATGGTGGCTGGCTCACCGCGGACCGGATTGGTCTCCTGTCTCGCCACAGTTGGCGCGGCGGGACGGTCGCTCTACGTCCGGCGGGAACCCTTTCGCGCCTCCCGCGTAGCTGGTGGCTGCATGTCCACGCGGTCGGTGGAGTCTTGATGGCCGAGTCAAGCTACGAACGGTCTTGAAAACCGTCGTGGCGGCGACGTCACCGTGGGTTCAAATCCCACACCCACCGCAGGTGCACCGCTTCACCTGGAAAGTGTCTCCGCCTCGTACGGGAACCAGAACCTCAGCAATCTCCATCCTCGCTGTTCAGAGGCACTTCCCACGTCCCTGATCACGTGCCGGACAGACCGCTTCGTGAAAGCGCGAGGTTAGGACGTTGGGGAACGCTTGGTCCGCACGGTGTGTCGGAGGTGTGTCGCGGACGATGAGAGACAACGAGAGAGGGCGGGAGTCAGTGAGACTGACTCCCGCCCTCTTCTGTAGGCATCCGGCCAGGTCAGAGCTTGATTTCTGCTGATCTCAGGCGAGTGCCCCCGGCAGGATTCGAACCTGCGCACACGGCTCCGGAGGCCGTTGCTCTATCCCCTGAGCTACGGGGGCGTTCACCGCTCTCGGCGGCGACGGGTAGAACCCTACCAGCTCCTGCGGGGTGGCCGTGAACAGGTATTTCCGGGCTGTCACGAGTGCCGTTTCCGCGCAGGTCACCGCGGGGGTTCCGCAGCCCATGCAGGCCCCATGCAGGCCCCATGCGGGCCCTCACGCGCCCACCGCCCCGGGCCGTCGGCCCCGATGTGCGCCCCGCGCGCCCGCCGCCCCGCGCCCCCACGCCGGCACCCCGCCGCCTCCCGGGTCCCCCGCACGGGTCGGAAGTGGGGAAAACCCGGACGCGGCCCCGCTGCGGGACCTACTGTCGAGTTGTGTCAGGCGCTTCCGGCCGGGTGCTCGTTGTTGATGACAACAGGGTCATTCGGCAGCTGATCAGGGTCAATCTCGAGCTGGAGGGCTTCGAGGTCGTGACCGCGGCCGATGGTGCCGAGTGCCTGGACGTCGTGCACGAGGTGGGGCCGGATGTGATCACGCTCGATGTGGTGATGCCGCGGCTCGACGGGCTGCGGACCGCCGCTCGGCTGCGGGCCGATCCGCGGACCAGGAGTGTGCCGGTGGCGATCATCAGCGCGTGTACGCAGTACGAGGTGGAGACCGGGCTCGCCGCCGGGGTGGACGCCTTTCTCGCGAAGCCGTTCGAGCCGGCCGAGCTGGTGCGGCTCGTGCGGCGGTTGACGCATCGGGAGGGCCCGCCGTCAGTCGACGGCAGGCATGGTGCCGGGCGGGCGGGGAGCACCCGGGGCTGAATCCGTCGGCCCGTGGCTGCGTAGGCCGGTAGATCCGTGGGCCACTGGACCCGCAGACCCCCGCAGGCCCGCAGACCTGTAGCCGTCGGCCCTCAGGGATGAGCCCGGGAGGGTGACGGGCGGGCTGCCCGGATGGCGAAACCGGTTCGCGATCACACCCCCTTCCTCCCATACGCTTGTCCCGTGACCCCCGCAGAGCTCTCCCATACCGTGCTGGGCGCCGTGCGCCGTGCGGTCGAGGAGGGTGCCCTGGGGGTGCGCGGGGCGGTGCCCGACCGGGTCAAGGTCGAGCGGCCCCGGCCCGGTGGGCGCGGGGACTACGCCACCAATGTCGCGCTCCGGCTGGCCGGGCCCGCCGGGCGGCAGCCCCGTGAGGTCGCCGAGATTCTGCGGGCGCGCATCGACGGCGCCCCCGGCATCGCGCAGGTCGAGATCACCGGACCCGGGTTCCTGAACTTCACCCTGGCGCAGGGTTCCGCCGGCGCGACGGTCCGTGCCGTACGCGAGCAGGGACCGCGGTACGGCTACGGCGACGGCCTTGCCGGGACCCGCCTCTCCCTCGCGCCCGTCGGCGAGCTCCGCGCCGACGTCGTCACCGACACGGTCGTACGGCTGCTGCGCGCCCAGGGCGCCGACGCCCGCATCGAGCCGGGCGGCGAGGAACGGGTCACGGCCGTTCCCGTCCGCGACGACCACGAAGACGGGCTGTTCGCGCGGCTCGGCCCCGACGCCGCCCGCTGGGCGCTGCTCCGCGCCGCCGGTCACGATCACCCGAAGCTCGACGACGACCTTCTCGTGCAGAGCGAGGGCAACCCGCTCTTCCGGGTGCGCTACGCGTACTCCCGCAGCCGGGCCCTCACCCGCGGCGCCACCCGGCTCGGCACGACCGGCCGGTACGAGGACGACGTCGACGCCCCCGCTCTCCTCGCCGCCATAGGCGATCACCCCGCGGTCCTCGCCTCCGCGGCCCGCCTTCGCGCGCCCGACCGGCTCGCGCGGCACCTCGAGACCACCGCCGACGCACTCCTCGGCTTCCAGCACACCGTGCTGCCCCGCGGCGACGAGAAACCCTCGGCCGCCCACCGGTCCCGGCTCGCACTCGCCGAAGCCGCCGGGACGGTGCTGGCCGGCGGCCTGGCCCTGCTCGGCATCAGCGCACCCGAATACTTGTAGTGGATGTGAGAGAGACAGCATGAGCCGTTCAGCGCACCCGGCCGGGCCCCGTCACGGAGATGTCCTGCCCGAGGGGCACTACACCCCGCCGCCCACCGACCTCAACGCCCTCGACGAGAAGGTCTGGGCGCGCACCGTCCGCCGCGACGACGACGGCGTCGTCACGGTCGGCGGGATCGATGTCGCAAGGCTCGCCGAGGAGTTCGGCACTCCTGCCTACTTCCTCGACGAGACCGACTTCCGCGCCCGCTGCCGCGCCTGGGCCGACGCGTTCGGCAAGGACGCCGACGTGTTCTACGCCGGCAAGGCCTTCCTCAGCCGCGCCGTCGTGCGCTGGCTGAAGGAGGAGGGGCTCAACCTGGACGTCTGCTCCGGCGGTGAGCTCACCACCGCACTCGGCGCCGGAATGCCCGCCGAGCGCATCGCCTTCCACGGGAACAACAAGTCCGCGGACGAGATCGAGAGGGCCGTGCAGGCAGGCGTCGGGCGCATCGTCCTCGACTCCTTCCAGGAGATCGTCCGCGTCGCGCACATCGCCCAGTCCCTCGGCAAGCGTCAGCGCGTCCAGATCCGCGTCACCGTCGGCGTCGAGGCGCACACCCACGAGTTCATCGCCACCGCCCACGAGGACCAGAAGTTCGGGATCGCGCTCGCGGGCGGCGAGGCGGCGGAGGCCGTGCGCCGGGCGCTCCAGCTCGAGGGGCTCGAACTCATCGGCATCCACTCCCACATCGGCTCGCAGATCTTCGACATGGCCGGCTTCGAGGTCTCCGCCCGCCGCGTCGTCCAACTGCTCGCGGCCGTCCGGGACGAGCACGGCGTCGAGCTGCCCGAGATCGACCTCGGCGGCGGCCTCGGCATCGCGTACACCTCGGACGACGACCCGCGCGAACCCCATGAGATCGCCAAGGCGCTCGGCGAGATCGTCACCCGCGAGTGCGAGGCGGCCGGGCTGCGCACGCCCCGCATCTCGGTCGAGCCCGGCCGCGCCATCGTCGGACCGACCGCGTTCACGCTGTACGAGGTCGGCACGATCAAGCGGCTCGAGGGACTGCGTACGTACGTCAGCGTCGACGGCGGCATGTCCGACAACATCCGCACGGCGCTGTACGACGCCGACTACAGCGTCGCGCTCGTCTCGCGTACGTCGACCGCCGAGCCGATGCTCGTCCGCGTCGTCGGCAAGCACTGCGAGAGCGGCGACATCGTCGTCCGGGACGCGTTTCTGCCCGCCGATCTGGCGCCAGGCGACCTGATCGCGGTGCCCGCGACCGGCGCGTACTGCCGCTCCATGGCCAGCAACTACAACCACGCACTCCGCCCGCCCGTCGTCGCGGTCAGGGACGGAGAGGCGCGCGTGATCGTCCGGCGTGAGACGGAGGAAGATCTTCTGCGTCTCGATGTCGGGTAATGAAATAAATGTCTCAGGATCCGGACGGGGAACAGGAAGCCCCGTCCGGTGAGTGAGACTGGTTCGCACTCTGCCGATGGAACGGCTGTGCTCGATGAAAGGCGTAGGTCGAATGACGCGTACGCGACCGCTGAAGGTGGCGCTGCTGGGCTGTGGAGTGGTCGGCTCAGAGGTGGCGCGCATCATGACGACGCACGCCGACGACCTGGCCGCGCGCATCGGCGCCCCGGTGGAACTCGCCGGGATCGCCGTCCGCCGTCCCTCCAAGGTCCGTGAGGGCATCGACCGGGACCTTGTGACGACCGATGCCACGGGCCTGGTCGAGCGCGACGACATCGACGTCGTGGTGGAGGTCATCGGTGGCATCGAGCCCGCCCGTTCCCTCATCACCCGCGCCTTCGAGCACGGCGCCTCCGTCGTCTCCGCCAACAAGGCGCTGCTCGCCGAGGACGGCGCCACGCTGTACGCCGCCGCCGAGAAACACGGCCAGGACCTCTACTTCGAGGCCGCGGTCGCCGGCGCGATCCCGCTGATCAGGCCGCTGCGCGAGTCGCTCGCCGGCGACAAGGTCAACCGTGTCCTGGGCATCGTCAACGGCACCACGAACTTCATCCTCGACAAGATGGACACCTCCGGCGCCGGCTACTCCGAGGCGCTCGACGAGGCAACCGCCCTCGGATACGCCGAGGCCGACCCGACCGCCGACGTCGAGGGCTTCGACGCCGCGGCCAAGGCCGCGATCCTCGCCGGGATCTCCTTCCACACCCGCGTACGCCTCGACGACGTCTACCGCGAGGGCATGACCGAGGTCACCGCCGCCGACTTCGCCTCCGCCAAGCAGATGGGCTGCACCATCAAGCTGCTGGCGATCTGCGAGCGTGCGGCGGACGGGAAGTCCGTGACGGCTCGTGTCCACCCCGCGATGATCCCGCTCAGCCACCCGCTGGCCTCCGTCCGCGAGGCGTACAACGCGGTCTTCGTCGAGGCCGAGGCCGCCGGGCGGCTCATGTTCTACGGGCCCGGCGCCGGCGGCGCCCCGACCGCCTCCGCGGTCCTCGGCGACCTGGTCGCGGTCTGCCGCAACAAGCTCGCCGAGGCCACCGGGCCCGGCGAGTCCGTGTACACGCAGCTGCCCGTGAGCCCCATGGGCGACGTCGTGACGCGGTACCACATCAGCCTCGACGTGGCCGACAAGCCGGGCGTCCTCGCCCAGGTCGCGACGGTCTTCGCCGAGCACGGCGTATCCATCGACACGGTGCGCCAGACGGGCAAGGACGGCGAGGCATCGCTCGTCGTCGTCACCCACCGCGCGCCCGACGCCGCCCTCTCGGGGACCGTCGAGGCGCTGCGCAATCTCGACACCGTGCGTGGTGTCGCCAGCATCATGCGGGTTGAAGGAGAGTAAGCACCCATGAGCACTCGCACTCACCAGTGGCGCGGCATCATCGAGGAGTACCGGGACCGGCTCCCGGTCACGGACACGACGCCGATCGTCACGCTCGGCGAGGGCGGCACGCCGCTCGTACACGCCCAGACGCTCTCCGAGGCCACCGGCTGTGAGGTGTATCTCAAGGTCGAGGGTGCGAACCCGACCGGGTCCTTCAAGGACCGCGGTATGACCATGGCGATCACCACGGCCAAGGAGGAGGGTGCGAAGGCCGTCATCTGCGCCTCCACCGGCAACACCTCCGCCTCCGCCGCCGCGTACGCCGGCCGCGCCGGAATGGTCTCCGCCGTGCTGATCCCGCAGGGCAAGATCGCGATGGGCAAGCTGGGCCAGGCGCTGGTCCACGGCGCGAAGATCCTCCAGGTCGACGGCAATTTCGACGACTGCCTGGTGCTCGCCCGTGGCCTCTCCGAGAACTACCCGGTGGCGCTGGTCAATTCGGTCAACCCGGTCCGTATCGAGGGCCAGAAGACCGCGGCCTTCGAGATCGTCGACGCGCTCGGCGACGCCCCCGACATCCATGTGCTGCCCGTCGGCAACGCCGGCAACATCACGGCGTACTGGAGGGGTTACAAGGAGTACGCGGCGGACGAACTGGCCGCGCACACCCCCCGCATGTGGGGCTTCCAGGCCTCCGGCTCCGCGCCGATCGTGCGCGGCGAGGTCGTCAAGGACCCGTCGACCATCGCCACCGCGATCCGGATCGGCAACCCGGCGTCCTGGGAGTTCGCGCTGGCGGCCCGGGACGAGTCGGGCGGCTTCATCGACGAGGTGACCGACCGTCAGATCCTGCGCGCCTACAAGCTGCTGGCCACGCGCGAGGGCGTCTTCGTGGAGCCGGCGTCGGCCGCGTCCGTGGCCGGTCTGCTGAAGGCCGCCGAGGAGGGCAAGGTCGACCGCGGGCAGAAGATCGTCTGCACGGTCACCGGGAACGGCCTCAAGGACCCGGACTGGGCTGTCGCCGGAGCGCCCCAGCCCGTCACGGTGCCGGTGGACGCGGCGGCTGCCGCCGAGCGGCTCGGGCTCGCGTAGGGCCCCGGTCGCGCACCTGTCCGCGTGCGCGCTGTACGCGTATGCGGAACTGCGACCCACCTCGTACAGGACCCACCGCGCACAGAAGGAGCATGGGAGGCTTGCGACACGCATCGTGCGCCTCCCATGCGCCCTATGTCGCTGCTCAACCTTCCTTCGATAGGCTGTACCGACCCGCCCGCGCATATGCCGCGGAGTTGCCGTTTCGCGGCCCACGGGTCCTCGTACATTCGTCAAAACCTCGTCATCCCGCCGATCAGAACCAAGGAGTGTCGTCGAGCGATGGCCGGTCCTGCGTTCCGCGCCGCCGCCGTCCGGGTGCGCGTCCCCGCCACCAGCGCCAATCTCGGGCCGGGCTTCGATGCCTTCGGCCTGTCGCTGGGGCTGTACGACGACGTCGTCGTCCGCGTCGCGGACTCCGGTCTGCACATCGACATCGCCGGCGAGGGTGCCGAGACGCTGCCCCGCGACGAGGGCCATCTGCTCGTACGCTCGCTGCGCACGGCCTTCGACCTCCTCGGCGGGCAGCCGCGCGGCCTCGAGGTCGTCTGCGCCAACCGCATCCCGCACGGCCGCGGCCTGGGCTCCTCGTCCGCGGCCATCTGCGCCGGCATCGTCGCCGCGCGCGCGGTGACCATAGGCGGCGACGCCCGGCTCGACGACGCGGCACTGCTGGAGCTCGCCACCGAGATCGAGGGGCACCCGGACAATGTCGCCGCCTGTCTTCTCGGCGGCTTCACTCTTGCCTGGACCGACGCCGGCGCGGCACGCGCCATCAGGATGGATCCGTCCGATTCCATCGTTCCGGTGGTTTTCGTGCCGTCGAAGCCGGTGCTCACCGAGACCGCGCGCGGCCTGCTGCCGCGTACGGTCCCGCACGTCGACGCCGCGGCCAACGCGGGCCGTGCCGCACTGCTCGTCGAGGCCCTGACCAGGCGCCCCGAGCTGCTGCTGCCCGCCACCGAGGACCGACTCCACCAGGAGTACCGGACTCCCGCGATGCCGCAGAGCGTGGAACTTGTCAACCGACTGCGCGCGGACGGCGTCCCAGCAGTCATCTCCGGCGCTGGCCCCACGGTGCTCGCGCTGACCGAGGGCGGTGCGGCCGACAAGGTCGCACGACTGGCGGGCGAGGGCTGGGCGGCGAACCGGCTGGCCCTCGACGCTGCGGGAGCGAGTGTCCTGCCGCTCGCTTCGTAGCGACACGGGATTGCCGGTGATGGAGAGGGGGAATGTTTGTTGGAGCCGGTAGTGTTAACCTCAAGTACGCAGCCCACATTCTTGTGGTGCGGTGCTTCGTGTCCCCATCCGGGACCACCCATTCTTCCGGGAGCCTCCCCAACTGCCTGAGCAGCCTGCCTGAGCAGTTTCGAGCACGCTCCGGAACCGGCACGACACCCCCTCGCTTTTCCCAGGAGAGGGCCGAGCAGGGGGAACTCGGGCCGGGCCTTGCACGTACATCTCTTCCGCCGTACCCGGCGGGACCACCGCCCCGGCATCGGTCCGCGATCCGCAAGATCACAGACCGCCGTCGGACAGCACAACCGGTCGCCGAGCCAGAAGGCCGACGTCCGCTCCAGGGAAGGACCCTTCGTGAGCGACACCACCGATCTGATGGGCGTGACTGCCGACACCAACGTCGACACCACCGCGCCCGCCGCAGGTGCTGCCACTGGCACCACCTCACGGCGCCGCCGCTCCGGCACCGGCCTCGAGGGCATGGTCCTGGCCGAGCTGCAGCAGGTCGCGTCCGGCCTCGGCATCAGGGGCACCGCGCGCATGCGCAAGAGCCAGCTGATCGAGGTCATCAAGGAGGCGCAGGCCGGAGGCTCAGCCCCGGCGAAGAGCGCCGATGCGGGCGAGGCCGAGGCCAAGCCGAAGCGGCGTGCCACCTCCAGGGCCCGTGCGGGCGAGGAGAGCACCGCGGCAGCCGAGCCGAAGGCCGAGAAGGCCGTCGCCCAGCAGCAGATCGACATCCCCGGTCAGCCCGCCAGCGAGGACGCCCCGGCCGGCGAACGCCGTCGTCGCCGTGCCACCGCACCCGCCGGCAGCCCCGAGGGCGAGGCCGCCGAGGCCGAGCCGAAGGGCGACGTCAAGACCGAGGCCCGGGCCGAGGCCAGGACCGAGGCACAGCCGGAGGCCAGGGCCGAGGCCGCCACGGACACGGCGGAGGGCCGCCGGGGCGACCGTCAGCGTGACCGCGGCGAGCGCGGCGACCGTCAGCGCGACGGCCGGCGCGACCGCGACCGCGACCGGCGCGGCGGCAAGGGCGACGACCAGCAGGGCGGCCAGCGCCAGCAGGGCGGCGGCCAGCAGCAGCGCCAGGGCGGCGGGCCGCAGGACGACTTCGACGACGAGAGCGGTCGGCGCGGACGCCGTGGCCGCTACCGCGACCGCCGTGGCCGGCGTGGCCGCGACGACTTCGCGACGGGCGAGCCGCAGGTCTCGGAGGACGACGTTCTGATCCCCGTCGCGGGCATCCTGGACATCCTCGACAACTACGCCTTCATCCGGACCTCCGGCTACCTGCCCGGTCCGAACGACGTGTACGTGTCGCTGGCCCAGGTCCGCAAGAGCGGTCTGCGCAAGGGTGACCACGTCACCGGCGCGGTCCGCCAGCCCAAGGAGGGCGAGCGCCGCGAGAAGTTCAACGCGCTGGTCCGCCTGGACTCCGTCAACGGCATGGCGCCCGAATCCGGCCGTGGCCGCCCGGAGTTCAACAAGCTGACCCCGCTCTACCCGCAGGACCGGCTCCGTCTGGAGACCGACCCGGGTGTGCTGACCACCCGCATCATCGACCTCGTGTCGCCGATCGGTAAGGGCCAGCGAGGCCTGATCGTGGCCCCGCCGAAGACCGGCAAGACCATGATTCTGCAGGCGATCGCCAACGCGATCACGGTCAACAGCCCCGAGTGCCACCTGATGGTCGTCCTCGTCGACGAGCGTCCGGAAGAGGTCACCGACATGCAGCGGTCGGTGAAGGGCGAGGTCATCTCCTCGACCTTCGACCGCCCCGCCGAGGACCACACCACGGTCGCCGAGCTGGCCATCGAGCGCGCGAAGCGTCTCGTCGAGCTGGGTCACGACGTGGTCGTCCTGCTGGACTCGATCACCCGTCTGGGCCGCGCCTACAACCTGGCGGCCCCGGCCTCCGGACGCATCCTGTCCGGTGGTGTCGACTCGACCGCGCTCTACCCGCCGAAGCGCTTCTTCGGTGCCGCGCGCAACATCGAGGACGGCGGCTCGCTGACCATCCTGGCCACCGCGCTGGTCGAGACCGGCTCGCGCATGGACGAGGTGATCTTCGAGGAGTTCAAGGGCACCGGCAACATGGAGCTCAAGCTCGACCGGAAGCTCTCCGACAAGCGCATCTTCCCGGCGGTGGACGTCGACGCGTCCAGCACTCGCAAGGAAGAGATCCTGCTCGGTGCCGATGAGCTCTCCATCGTCTGGAAGCTGCGCCGGGTGCTGCACGCGCTCGACCAGCAGCAGGCGATCGAGCTGCTGCTCGACAAGATGAAGCAGACGAAGTCGAACGCCGAGTTCCTGCTCCAGATCCAGAAGACGACGCCGACGGCGGGCAACGGCAACGACTGATTCTGGACAACTCTGCACAATTGAGGGCCCGTTCCGTTACGCGAGTGACGGAGCGGGCCCTCTGTTTGTAGTATCGGTCAGCCGTTCCCCACTAACGGCCACCTCCACTTCACCCGCCGTTCCCCCACGCGGCCTCCTTTGTCGTTTCACCCATACTCATGGAGACACGCGTGCGCGCATCGCGCCATGGCAGACCCGTTCACCGGGTCCGCAGACTCATAGCGGCCGGTGTGGCCGCACTTTCCCTCGCCGCCGGCGCCTTCGCGTTCAGCGCCCAGGCGGACGAGACCGAGCCCCGGTTCCGGGCCCCGAAGGGCTACAAGGTCGCGGACGCCCCGTCGAAGTCCGGGACGCCGTCGCCGCGCATCATCGGCGGCACGACCACCTCGTTCAGCAGCGCGCCGTACATGGTGCAGCTGCTGTACGACTTCTACGACGACGGCTACCTGTACTTCAACTGCGGTGGCACGCTGGTGGCCCCCAACAAGGTCCTCACCGCCGCGCACTGTGTCACCGACGAGTTCGGCAGCCCGCTCAACTTCGCGCGTGACGGCCTGATCCTGGCCGGCACCTCGAAGCTCGTCGGCGGCCCCACGAACTCCGAGGGCACCGCTGTCAACGTCAGCCGCCAGTGGGTCCACCCCGGCTACAGCACCGAGACGTTCAGCAACGACATCGCCGTCCTGACGCTCTCCAAGCCGCTGCCGTACAAGCCGCTGCCGCTCGCCGGCCCCGGCGACCTCGCGTCGTACAACGCGGGCACCAACAGCATCACGCTCGGCTGGGGCCTGACCTCGTCGGACGCCGACACCGCCACGCTCGCGTCGACGCTCCAGCAGGTCGTGCTGCCGCTGCACTCGAACCAGGAGTGCGTGGAGAACCTCAACCCGTTCTTCCAGGACAACGGCACCATGTTCTGCGCCGGCCAGGCCGGCACGGGCAGCGACGCCACCGGCAAGACGCCCTGCCCGGGTGACTCCGGCGGTCCGGTCCTGGTCAAGGGCAAGGTCGTCGGCGTCGTCTCCTGGGGCATCAACTCCGCGGACGGCCAGCAGCTGTGCAACGTGGTCGGTGCCTACGAGGCGTTCGCCCACGTCGCCAACCTGAAGCCGGCGGTCCAGCCGCGGATCGACGACGCGGACCTCACCCGTGACGGCCGCGCCGACCTGTTCGCCCGTACGTCCGCCGGTGCGGACTACAGCTTCGCGTCCAACGGCGTCGGCTTCACCACCAAGACCGCGTTCTCGGGCACGTACTCGGGCTACAACATCGTGGCGCAGACCGACCTCAACCGGGACGGCTACCAGGACTTCGTGGTCCGCCAGACCTCCAACGGCGAGCTCCGCTGGGTTCGTCGCAGCCCCACCTCGTCGACCTACGTCTCCGGCCGCATCGCCACCGGGTTCGGCACCTACCGCGCGATCCTCGCCCCTGGTGACGTGACCGGCGACGCCCTCCCCGACGTGGTCGGCGTCTCCTCGTCCGGTGCGCTCGTGGTCCTGCCGGGCAACGGCGCCGGCGGCGTCGGCACCCTCAAGGTCATCGGCTCCGGCTACCAGAAGTACAACGCGGTCCGCGGCCACGGTGACTTCAACGGCGACAGCCTCACCGACCTGTTCGTCCGCAACAGCAGCAGCACCGCGCTCTACCTGATCCCGGGCACCGGCAACGCCGCGGCCCCGTTCGGGACGCCGGTCCTGCAGGCCTCGTCGTGGGGCACGTACAACCTCATCGTCACGCCCGGTGACGTCTCCGGCGACGGCAAGCCCGACGTGGTGACCCGCTCCTCCAACGGCGCGCTCCAGCTCCACCGGGGCAACGGCACCACCACGGGAACGCTGCGTGCGCCGGTCCAGGCCGGCACCGGCTTCTCCGGCTACAACCTCTTCGGCTGAGCCGGCCGCAGCAGGAGAGCGACAAGAGATCCCGGTCACACCCCCGGCCCGCTGGGTCGGGGCGGTGACCGAGACGAAACAGCAGGTGAAACAGGGTTCGTGCCCACCGTGTCCACCACGGTGGGCACGGCCCTTTTCTCACCCGCTTCTCAGGACCCTGTGCAACCCTTCTGCGCACTCCGCCGTCTCACCAGTGGCGTAACAAAGCTTGACAGGGTGGACAAACCGTGCCTGAACGCGACGGCCGGGGGGCAACAGAACCTACGAGGGCTCGAGGAGATATGGCCGACCAGACCAAGGGCAGTCGAATACGAGCCACGGGCAGGCGCCGCAAGCAGCGCACCGCGGGACACCGTGCCGCGACCCTCGCCGCCTGGTCAGCGGCCGGCCTCGTGCTCATCGGCGGGTCCGGAGCCGGCTACGTCTACTTCAAGCTCAACGGCAACATCCAGAGCGTCGACATCAACGCCCAGCTCGGCAAGAACCGCCCCGACAACGTCGACAACGGCTCCATGGACATCCTTGTCCTCGGCTCCGACTCGCGCTCCGGGGCCAACGGCAAATACGGGGCCGACGAAGGCGGCGCCCGCTCCGACACCGCGATGATCGTGCACGTCTACGAGGGCCACAAGAAGGCCTCGGTCGTCTCCGTGCCCCGCGACACCCTCGTAGACCGGCCGCAGTGCGCCGACAGCGACGGCAAGACGATCGACGGCGAGAGCCGCGCCATGTTCAACACCGCCTACGAGGTCGGTGGCCCCGCCTGCGCGGTCAAGACCGTCGAGAAGATCTCCGGCATCCGCATGGACCACTACATAGAGGTCGACTTCACCGGCTTCAAGAAGATCATCGACGAGCTCGGCGGCGTCGACATCACCACCACCGAGGCGATCAACGACTCCAAGAGCCACCTCGACCTCGAGCCCGGCACCCACACCCTCGACGGCGAGCAGGCCCTCGGACTCGTCCGCACCCGCAAGGCCGTCGGCAACGGCAGCGACCTGGGCCGGATCCAGCTCCAGCAGGCCTTCATCAAGGCACTGATCCAGCAGGTCAGGGACGTCGGGGTGTTCAGCAGCCCGAAGAAGCTGTACGACCTGGCCGACAGCGCCACCAGGGCGATCACGACCGACTCCGAGCTCGACTCGGTCCAGGAACTCGTCGGCTTCGCGAACGGACTGAAGGGCCTGGGCGCCGAGGACGTCACGATGATCACGATGCCCGTCGATTACGACACGATCGACCCCAACCGGGTCGTGCCGCTGAAGAAGCAGGGCACTCAGGTGTGGACCGCCCTCAAGAACGACCTCCCGATCCCCGCGTCCGCCACCAAGGGCACCGCGGACGGCCTGGCCAAGGACATCGTGCAGTAGCCGGGATCACCTCGGGCGTACCTCGGGCGTACCGCCGCGGGCGTGCCCCAGGAATACCTGCGGACCGACCCCGGTTTTGGGAGATACGGCCGGTCCTGGCAGACTGGTACGTCGGCCCCGGTTCACGTACGCGCATCCCGCGTGTGCGACCCGGTGCCCTCCCGAAACTAGGAGACACCCTTGAAGCGCGACATCCACCCCGAGTACGTCGAGACCCAGGTGAGCTGCACCTGTGGCGCGTCGTTCACCACCCGCAGCACGATCCAGGCCGGCACCATCCGCGCCGAGGTCTGCTCCGAGTGCCACCCGTTCTACACGGGCAAGCAGAAGATCCTCGACACCGGTGGCCGTGTGGCCCGCTTCGAGGCCCGCTTCGGCAAGGCTGCCGGCTCCGCCAAGAAGTAGCGAGCCACTGCGCCGGTCTTCGGCTGCCCCTGTGCGGGGCGGCCGGGACCGGCGCTTTGCCGTCTTCCCAGCAGCCACTTCATGCAAGAAACCAGGAGCCCCCGATGTTCGAGGCGGTCGAGGAACTGATCGGCGAGCACGCCGATCTCGAGAAGAAGCTCGCCGACCCTTCGGTCCACGCGGACCAGGCGAACGCGCGCAAGCTCAACAAGCGGTACGCCGAGCTGACCCCGATCGTCACCACGTACCGCGCCTGGAAGCAGACCGGGGACGACATCGAGACGGCCCGGGAGCTCGCCCACGACGATCCCGACTTCGCCGCCGAGGTCAAGGAGCTGGAGAAGCAGCGCGAGGAGCTCACCGACAAGCTCCGGCTGCTGCTCGTCCCGCGCGACCCCAGCGACGACAAGGACGTCATCCTGGAGATCAAGGCCGGCGCGGGCGGCGACGAGTCGGCGCTGTTCGCCGGCGACCTGCTGCGGATGTACCTGCGCTACGCGGAGCGCGTCGGCTGGAAGACCGAGATCATCGACGCCACCGAGTCCGAGCTGGGCGGCTACAAGGACGTCCAGGTCGCCGTGAAGACCAAGGGCGGCAACGGCGCGACCGAGCCCGGTCAGGGTGTCTGGGCGCGGCTCAAGTACGAGGGCGGCGTGCACCGTGTGCAGCGCGTGCCGGCCACCGAGTCGCAGGGCCGTATCCACACCTCCGCGGCCGGTGTGCTCGTCACGCCCGAGGCCGAGGAGGTGGACGTCGAGATCAACCCCAACGATCTGCGCATCGACGTCTACCGCTCGTCCGGACCCGGCGGCCAGTCCGTCAACACGACCGATTCCGCGGTGCGCATCACGCACCTGCCGACCGGAGTCGTCGCCTCCTGCCAGAACGAGAAGAGCCAGCTCCAGAACAAGGAGCAGGCCTTGCGTATCCTGCGCTCCAGGCTGCTCGCCGCGGCCCAGGAAGCGGCCGAGCAGGAAGCCGCGGACGCCCGCCGCAGCCAGGTCCGCACGGTCGACCGCTCCGAGAAGATCCGTACGTACAACTTCCCGGAGAACCGGATCTCGGACCACCGCGTCGGGTTCAAGGCGTACAACTTGGACCAGGTGCTCGACGGGGAACTGGACGCCGTGATCCAGGCCTGCGTCGACGCCGACTCCGCGGCGAAGCTCGCCGCTGCCTGAGCCGTACCGGCGGCGAGAGCCGTGCACCGAACGAACCGCCCAGCCCGGAGGACCAGCGTGCCGTCGCTCCCCGGGGGACGCCCCCCGTACCCCCGATCCCTGCTGCTTGCCGAGGTGGCCCAGGCCACCCAGCGGCTGGCCGACGCCGGCGTGCCCTCGCCCCGCTTCGATGCGGAGGAGCTCGCCGCGTTCGTCCACGGCGTGAAGCGCGGCGAACTGCACCTGGTCAAGGACGCGGACTTCGACGCGCGCTACTGGGAGGCCATCGCCCGCCGCGAGGCGCGTGAGCCGCTGCAGCACATCACCGGACGTGCCTTCTTCCGCTATCTGGAGCTTCAGGTCGGCCCCGGTGTCTTCGTGCCCCGGCCCGAGACCGAGTCGGTCGTCGGCTGGGCCATAGACGCGGTGCGGGCCATGGACGTCGTCGAGCCGCTCGTCGTCGACCTGTGCTCCGGCTCCGGCGCCATCGCCCTGGCCATCGCGCAGGAGGTACCGCGCTCGCGCGTGCACGCCGTGGAGCTGTCCGAGGACGCGATCGGCTGGACGCGCAAGAACGCCGAGGGGTCAAGGGTCACCGTCCACCACGGCGACGCCCTGAGCGCCCTCCCCGCGTTCGACGGCCAGGTCGACCTGGTCATCTCCAACCCGCCGTACATCCCGCTCACCGAGTGGGAGTACGTGGCCCCCGAGGCGCGTGACCACGACCCGCAGATGGCCCTCTTCTCCGGTGAGGACGGCCTCGACACCATCCGCGGCATCGAGCGCACCGCGCACCGGCTGCTGCGGCCCGGCGGTCTCGTGGTCGTCGAGCATGCCGACACCCAGGGCGGCCAGGTGCCGTGGATCTTCAACGAGGAGGCCGGCTGGGCGGACGCGGCCGACCACCCCGACCTGAACAACCGCCCGCGCTTCGCGACCGCCCGCAAGGCCATGCCGTGATCAACCGCACTGTGCACGTGTCCAGGTACGAGGAGGCCCACTGATGGCTCGGCGATACGACTGCAACGACGCGACGGACCGCACCACCGGCCTGCGGGAAGCCGCATCGGCCGTCCGCCGCGGCGAGCTCGTCGTGCTGCCCACCGACACCGTGTACGGCATCGGTGCGGACGCGTTCAGCTCGGAGGCCGTCGCCGACCTGCTGGAGGCCAAGGGACGCGGCCGCAACATGCCCACCCCGGTCCTCATCGGCACGCCGAACACGCTGCACGGCCTGGTCACCGACTTCTCGGAGCAGGCGTGGGAGCTCGTCGACGCCTTCTGGCCGGGCGCGCTGACGCTCGTGGCCCGGCACCAGCCGTCGCTGCAGTGGGACCTCGGTGACACCCGGGGCACCGTCGCGATCCGGATGCCGCTGCACCCGGTCGCCATCGAGCTGCTCACGGACGTCGGCCCGATGGCCGTGTCGTCCGCCAACCTCACCGGCCACCCGGCGCCCGAGGACTGCGACGCCGCGCAGGACATGCTCGGCGACTCCGTCTCCGTCTACCTCGACGGCGGTCCCACGCCCGGCATCGTGCCGTCCTCGATCGTCGACGTCACCGGGAAGGTCCCGGTCCTGCTGCGCGCGGGCGCGCTGGACGCGGAGGAGCTCCGGAAGGTCGTACCCGACCTCGAGGTGGCCAATTGACAGCCCCTGAGGGGCGTGGCATAGGCGGTACGGAGAACACCTTCCGCATCCTCCACGTCAGCACCGGCAACGTCTGCCGCTCGCCGATCACCGAGCGGCTGACCCGGCATGCCCTCAGCCACCGCCTCGGCGAGGCTCTGACCGGTGGGCTGATCGTGGAGAGCGCGGGGACCTGGGGCCACGAGGGCGCCCCGATGGAGGCCAACGCGGCGACGGTCCTCACCGACTTCGGCGCCGACCCGAGCGGTTTCGTGGGCCGTGAGCTGCTCGATGAGCACGTCATCCGTGCGGACCTGGTGCTGACCGCGACCCGCGACCACCGTGCGCAGGTCATCTCCATGGGCCACTCGGCGGGCCTGCGCACCTTCACCCTGAAGGAGTTCACGCGCCTCGTCCGTGCGATAGACCCGGCGACGCTGCCGCACCCCCTGGACGACGGCGTCGTCGAACGAGCCCGGGCGCTGGTGCGTGCGGCCGCCGCTCTACGCGGGTGGCTGCTGGCGCCGAGCGCGGAGGCGGACGAGGTCTACGACCCCTACGGGGCGCCGATCACCTTCTTCCGCTCGATCGGCGACGAGATCAACCAGGCCCTGGACCCCGTGGTCACGGCCCTGACGGGCGTCCCGACGCGCGGCTGACCCGCTCGCTGCGCGGCGCTCTGCCTCCCTCGGCAGCGGTCCTCCGTGCGGAGCCCGTCCGGCGTTCGAGGACAGGGCGCGCGGGCCGACTGGGCGGTGCCCGGTCGCATCGAGCCCGTTCGACCTTCGAGGACGGCCGCGCGGTTCGAGCCGGCGGTGTCCGGTCGCATCAGGCCCGTTGGGCCTTCTGGGACGGGCAGGTGGGCCGAGGGCGGGTGTGCGGGTCGAGCCGGCGGTGTCCGGTCGCATCAGGCCCGTTGGGCCTTCTGGGACGGGCAGGTGGGCCGAGGGCGGGTGTGCGGGTCGAGCCGGCGGTGCCCGGTCGCATCAGGCCCGTACGGCCCTCGAGGACGGGTGCGCGGGCCCGCTGGACGGTGCCGGCCACGTCCCTGGGCTCCGAGGGCTCGCCCGCACGTGCGCTTCCGGGATCACCGACACGGACAGCCTGGCCGCGGTGCGCCGCATCCTGGGGCGGCTGGGGACGCCGGACGAGGTGGTGGCCGCGGCCGCGTACGGCGGTTACGCGGCACCTGAGGAGCGGCGCACCGCGGTGCCGGAGCAGCGGTCCCGTTCGGCGGCCCGGCGCTTCATCGCGTGGCCGCGCGGGACGGAGAAGCCACCGAGGGCTCGCCCGCACGTGTGCTTCCGGGATCACCCGCACACGGCCGCGCCGCATGCCGGGCGCGGCGGCGGTGCCAGGCCTACATTGGAGGGGCCGTAGTCCCACGCGAGGCCCGGAGCCCACGATGCCGGTCAGCACTGCAGCGTCAGCCGCCCCCCACGCGCCGGAGCTCGAGGCTCTGCGCCGGCAGGATCCGGAGATCGCCGAGGTGATCCTCGGCGAGATCACCCGGCAGGCCGACAGCCTCCAGCTCATCGCCGCCGAGAACTTCACCTCGCCCGCCGTCCTCGCCGCCCTCGGCTCCCCGCTCGCCAACAAGTACGCCGAGGGCTACCCCGGCGCCCGCCACCACGGCGGCTGCGAGCTGGTCGACGCGGCCGAGCGCATCGCGGTCGAGCGCGCGACCGCGCTCTTCGGCGCGGAGCACGCCAATGTGCAGCCGCACTCCGGCTCGTCCGCCGTGCTCGCGGCGTACGCGGCGCTGCTGCGGCCCGGCGACACCGTGCTCGCGATGGGGCTCGCCTTCGGCGGGCACCTCACGCACGGTTCCCCGGCCAACTTCTCGGGCCGCTGGTTCCAGTTCGTCCCGTACGGCGTGGACGCGGAGACCGGTCTCCTCGACTACGACCAGGTCCGCAGGCTCGCCCGCGAGAACCGGCCGAAAGCCATCGTCTGCGGCTCGATCTCGTATCCCCGGCACATGGACTACGCCGCGTTCCGCGAGATCGCCGACGAGGTGGGCGCGTATCTCATCGCGGACGCCGCGCATCCGATGGGCCTGATCGCCGGGGGAGCGGCGCCGAGCCCCGTCCCGTACGCCGACGTCGTCTGCGCGACGACCCACAAGGTGCTGCGTGGTCCCCGCGGCGGAATGATCCTGTGCGGCAGCCATCTGGCCGAGCGCATCGACCGGGCGGTGTTCCCCTTCACCCAGGGCGGCGCCCAGATGCACACCATCGCCGCGAAGGCCGTCGCCTTCGGCGAAGCTGCCACCCCCGCCTTCACGACGTACGCCCAGCGGGTCGTCGCCAATGCCAGAGTCCTCGCCGAGGGGCTGGCAGCGGAGGGTTTCGCGATCACCACCGGCGGCACCGACACCCACCTCATCACCGCGGACCCCGCCCCACTGGGTGTGGACGGGCGCGCGGCACGCGGCCGGCTCGCGGCCGCCGGGCTCGTCCTGGACACCTGCGCCCTGCCGTACGGGGACGGGCGCGGAATCCGGCTCGGGACCGCGGCCGTCACCACGCAGGGCATGGGCGACGCGGAGATGGCCCGGATCGCTGTGCTGTTCGGCACGGCGCTGCGTGCGGAGGGCGAGGACATCCGCCGCGTGCGCGAAGAAGTGCGGGAACTGGCCGGGCGATTTCACCCGTATTAAGGGCAAATCGGACCGCGTGCAACCGTCTTCGCCGTACGTATGTCCTCATGCATATGGCCAACAAAGCTAGGGTGTGGGGCTGAGATGGCCAGCGATTCCTGTGGGGCAGCCCGTGCGTGATTACCTGCTGACGCTCTGTGTCACGGCTGCGGTGACCTATCTGCTGACCGGTCCGGTGCGCAAGTTCGCCATCGCGACCGGCGCGATGCCGGAGATCCGCGCGCGTGACGTACACCGAGAACCGACACCGCGGCTCGGTGGCATCGCCATGTTCTTCGGCCTGTGCGCCGGGCTCCTCGTCGCCGACCATCTGTCGAACCTCAACAGCGTCTTCGAGCTCTCCAACGAGCCGCGCGCCCTGCTCTCCGGGGCGGCGCTGATCTGGCTGGTCGGGGTCCTGGACGACAAGTTCGAGATCGATGCGCTGATCAAGCTGGGTGCGCAGATGATCGCCGCGGGCGTGATGGTGGTGCAAGGTCTGACGATCCTGTGGCTGCCGATCCCGGGCATCGGAACGGTCGCTCTCACCCAGTGGCAGGGCACGCTCCTGACCGTCGCCCTGGTCGTCATCACCATCAACGCGGTGAACTTCGTCGACGGCCTGGACGGACTTGCCGCCGGCATGGTCTGCATCGCCACCGCGGCCTTCTTCCTGTACGCGTACCGCATCTGGTTCGGCTACACGATCGAGGCGGCCGCCCCCGCGACCCTGTTCGCCGCGATCCTGATGGGCATGTGCCTGGGCTTCCTCCCGCACAACATGCACCCGGCCCGGATCTTCATGGGCGACTCCGGCTCGATGCTGATCGGCCTGGTGCTGGCCGCGTCCGCGATCTCGGTGACGGGCCAGGTCGACCCGGACGCGCTGAAGCTGTTCGAGGGCGGTACCCGCGAGGCCACGCACGCGGCACTGCCGGTCTTCATCCCGTTGCTGCTGCCGCTGACGATCATCGCGATCCCGTTCGCGGACCTGGTGCTGGCGATCGTCCGCCGTACCTGGAAGGGCAAGTCGCCGTTCGCGGCCGACCGCGGCCACCTCCACCACCGGCTGCTGGAGATCGGGCACTCGCACAGCCGCGCCGTGCTGATCATGTACTTCTGGTCGGCGCTGATCGCCTTCGGCGTCGTCCTGTACTCGGTGCACAGCGCGTCGATGTGGATCGTCTTCGCGATCGTGGTGCTGAGCGCCGTCGGCCTGGTCCTCCTGCTGCTGCCCCGCTTCACCCCGCGCGCGCCGCGCTGGGCGGAGGCCTTCGTGCCGCCGCGCTACCGGCGCAAGCCTCCGCAGCAGCCGGTGCCTGTGCTTTCGCACGACGACGACGGCATGGCCGACGAGATGCCGGAGGAGCGGATTCCGGTGCCTGCCGGCATCAACGGAGCGACCGCGATCGGCGCGCGTGCGCGTTTCACGGGCCGTCGCAGCGCTGAGTCGATCAAAAGCTGACACTGGCTGGCCGGAATCTCTCCGTGGCGATCATCACACTTACTCGTGAGTCAATGCTCGACGAGGGTGAAATCCCTTTCGAGCCTGCCTGCCCGGGGCTCTTTGCCTGATCGCGATCAACCGCGCGAGCAAAAACCAACGCTGTTTTCGGTCGACCGACGATCACAGTCCCGTCGCCAGGAAGATACGGGTGGTGACCCTGCGGTGGGCTGCACTAGCGTGATCGTCGAACCGGGGGGACGGGCTCTGACCAAGCCTTTGTCGTTCCCCCATGTCGATGAACAGGGGGAAGTATGCGCAAGTCCATGGCAATTGCCACCGCCGCGACAGCACTGGTGGGTTCCCTGGGTGCTTTTGGCGCCCAGGTGGTCGCTGCTCCGCGTGACGGGGCGTCGAACATGACGCAGGTTTCGCCCCGGGCGGCCGGCTGCGTCTCGGTCGTCCGCTGGTACAACGAGCGCTTCAATCGCATGGTCGAGGTCAAGAACACCTGTGCTCGCAAGGCGTGCTTCAGCGTCACGGTGGCCGCGAGCCGGGACCCTGAGTTCGCGATCGGTGCGAACAAGAAGCAGTCCTTCCGCTACGGCGGGATCGCCTGGACCAAGGGCTCGGGCATCAAGAACATCGGCTGCTGAATCGGTTCAGGGGCTCGATGCGGGCCTCTCGTAGCCGTACTGCGTGGGCCCCACCGCTCTTTGCGGTGGGGCCCACGCGTCATTGCTCCTATCCGGGCGAACTGGCATACCGGAAGATGCGGGACCTATACCGCTTAAGCGGGGCGTACGTGCTGCACACACGCGCAGGGTCACTCTCATGTGTGAGAGTTGGCACACTCCCGGGTAAAGACCTATTCAAATAGTTTGTGATACCGTTCACGAGAGCCGGAGACAGAGCCGAAAGACCGTAGTGCGACGGTCTCTTCGGCCGCGGGACACACCTCGAACCGGCTCTACGCTCGTCCATGACGACACCACTGCCCCCACCCACGTAAGCGGAGCTGCCGCCATGCTGTCCAACGACGCCCGCACTCTCCTCCAGGCCGTCGTGCCCACTGCCGCCGCCGGCGCCGTCGCCGCCGTGATCAGTGGCATCGTCGCAGGCGGTAAGGGAGCCATCGGCGCCGTCGTCGGCACCCTGGTGGTCATCCTCTTCATGGGGATCGGGATGGTGGTGCTCCAGCGCACCGCCAAGCAGTTCCCGCAGCTGTTCCAGGCCATGGGTCTCATGCTCTACACCACCCAGCTGCTGCTGCTGTTCATGTTCATGGCCGTGTTCAAGGACACGACGCTGTTCAACCCGAAGGCTCTGGCCTTCACCCTGCTCGGCGCGACCATCGTGTGGGTGGCCGCGCAGGCGCGTGCCCACATGAAGGCCAAGATCCTTTACGTCGAACCCGAGTCCTCGAAGGCCGAAAAGCCCGAGAAGACGGGGTCGACGGCATGAGGGGTAGGGCCGGGATAAATGCCCGTTCGAGATCCTGCTATCGTCCGGTGCCAACTGCGGCACTGCGGGCGCGGGCATCTGAGCTGACGCCTGCTCGAACGCGAGGCCTCGATGCCTGACCGCCGCCCCCACATCCGAAACACCAGTCCGGTGCCGACTCGCGGCTGCGCGCCGCGCCGACACAACGAGGTTGCCGAACCCATGCGTCACGCCGAAGGAGCCCGCGGTGAGTGCTGAACAGACCACGCTCGCCTTTGACTGGAGCTGCCGCATCATGGCCGAGAACGGCTGTGGCTTTCCGGCACCGGGCCTTCATTCCTTCCTCTTTGCGCCGCTCTTCACCGTCGGCGGCTTCGCGTTCAACAAGGTGATGCTGCTCGCGCTGATCACCTCGCTCCTTGTCGTCGGCTTCTTCTGGGCGGCCTTCGGCAACGCGAAGGTGGTGCCGGGCAAGCTGCAGATGATCGGCGAGGCCGGCTACGACTTCGTGCGCCGCGGCATCGTCTACGAGACCATCGGAAAGCGTGAGGGCGAGAAGTACGTCCCGCTCATGGTCTCGATCTTCTTCTTCGTCTGGATCATGAACATCTGGTCCGTGATCCCGCTGGCCCAGTTCCCGGTGGCGTCGATCATCGCGTACCCGATGGTCCTGGCGCTCATCGTCTACGTGCTCTGGGTATCGCTGACCTTCAAGCGCCACGGCTTCGTCGGCGGCTGGAAGAACATCACCGGCTACGACTCCACGCTCGGCCCCATCAAGTGGCTGGTGTCGTTCATCGAGTTCTTCTCGAACCTGCTCGTCCGCCCGTTCACGCACGCGGTGCGACTCTTCGCCAACATGTTCGCCGGCCACCTGATGCTGGTCATGTTCACGGTCGCCTCCTGGTACCTGCTGAACAGCTGGCTGATCCCGGCCGCCGGCGTCTCCTTCGTGATGACGATGGGCATGATCGGCTTCGAGCTCTTCGTCCAGGCTGTTCAGGCGTACGTCTTCGTCCTGCTGGCCTGCTCCTACATTCAGGGCGCTCTCGCCGAGCACCACTGAGTACCCTCCCGCAACCCACTATGCGCCCGGTGGCCAACCCCCACCGGTCCACGAAAGAGAAGGAAGTAACGGCATGTCCGCGACTCTGGAACTCGCCGCCGTCACCGGTGACCTCAAGGCCCTCGGCTCCATCGGTTACGGTCTCGCGGCCATCGGCCCCGGCGTCGGTGTCGGCATCGTCTTCGGTAAGGGCACCGAGGCCCTGGCTCGTCAGCCCGAGGCCGCCGGTCTGATCCGTGCCAACCAGATCCTCGGCTTCGCCTTCTGTGAGGCGCTCGCCCTCATCGGCATCGTCATGCCGTTCGTCTACGGCTCCTGAGTGCTGAAGACGAAGAGCCCATTCGACGAAAGGCATTGATGTGATCGCCAACCTCGTTCAGCTGGCGGCCGGGGAGGAGCAGAACCCGCTCGTTCCCCCGGGCCCCGAGCTGCTCGTCGGCACGATCGCCTTCGCCATCGTCTTCTTCTTCCTCGCCAAGAAGCTCCTCCCGAACATCAACAAGGTTCTGGAAGAGCGCCGCGAGGCCATCGAAGGCGGCATGGAGAAGGCCGAGTCCGCCCAGATCGAGGCCCAGAGTGTCCTCGAGCAGTACAAGGCCCAGCTCGCCGAGGCCCGCCACGAGGCCGCGCGTCTGCGCCAGGAAGCGACCGAGCAGGGCACCGCCATCATCCAGGAGATGAAGGCGGAGGGTCAGCGGCAGCGCGAGGAGATCATCGCCGCCGGCCACGCCCAGATCGAGGCCGACCGCAAGGCCGCCGCTCAGGCGCTGCGCCAGGACGTCGGCACGCTCGCCACCGACCTGGCCGGCAAGCTGGTCGGCGAGTCCCTCGAGGACCACGCCCGCCAGAGCCGCACCATCGACCGCTTCCTCGCCGAGCTCGAGGAGAAGGCCGAGGCCGCCCGATGAACGGAGCGAGCCGCGAGGCACTGGCTGCCGCACGTGAGCGTCTCGACGCGCTGACCGACAACACGTCGGTCGACGCGGCGAAGCTCGCCGAGGAGCTGGCCGCCGTTACCGCGCTGCTCGACCGCGAGGTGTCGCTGCGTCGGGTCCTGACCGACCCGGCGCAGGGTGGTTCGGCCAAGGCCGAGCTGGCCGCGCGACTGCTGAGCGGTCAGGTGGGCGGCGAGACCGTCGACCTGGTCTCCGGCATGGTCCGTTCCCGCTGGTCGCAGTCGCGTGACCTGGTGGACGCGGTCGAGGAGCTGGCGGCCACCGCCGACCTCACCGCCGCCCAGCAGGCCGGCGCGCTCGACGACGTCGAGGACGAGATCTTCCGGTTCGGCCGGATCGTCACCTCCAGCACCGAGCTGCGGGCCGCGCTGTCGGACCGCTCCGCGGCGGCCTCCGCCAAGGGCGAGCTGCTGCGCAGCCTGCTCGGCGGCAAGGCCAACCCCATCAGCGAGCGTCTCGTGGTCCGTCTCGTGACCGCGCCTCGGGGACGTAGCCTGGAGGCGGGACTCGAGTCCCTCTCCAAGATCGCTGCGGAACGCCGGAACCGGATGGTTGCCGTCGTCACCTCGGCAGTGCCGTTGACCGACCAGCAGAAGCGGCGCCTCGGAGCCGTACTGGCGAAGCTGTACGGCCGCGAGATGCACCTGAACCTCGACGTGGACCCGGAGGTCCTCGGCGGGATCTCGGTGCGCGTCGGCGACGAGGTCATCAACGGGACCATCGCGGAGCGCCTCGACGAGGCGGCTCGGCGAGTGGCCGGCTGACCGGCCACCAACACAAGACGCATGACCAACGGCCCGTGTTGGGCCGTGCAGAGATTGCAGAAGATTCCTGGGGGTCGCCCCCAGACCCCCAAAGAAACTTCGGGCCCAACAAGGAGAGCAGGGAACCCAGATGGCGGAGCTCACGATCCGGCCGGACGAGATCCGGGACGCGCTGGAGAACTTTGTCCAGTCGTACAAGCCGGACGCGGCCTCGCGCGAGGAGGTCGGTACGGTCAGCCTGGCCGGCGACGGCATCGCGAAGGTCGAGGGTCTGCCCTCGGCCATGGCGAACGAGCTGCTGAAGTTCGAGGACGGCACCCTCGGTCTCGCCCTCAACCTCGAGGAGCGCGAGATCGGCGCGATCGTTCTCGGCGAGTTCAGCGGTATCGAGGAGGGTCAGTCGGTGCAGCGCACCGGCGAGGTCCTCTCCGTCGGTGTCGGCGAGGGCTACCTCGGCCGCGTTGTCGACCCGCTCGGCAACCCGATCGACGGCCTCGGCGAGATCGCGACCGAGGGCCGCCGCGCCCTCGAGCTGCAGGCCCCCGGCGTCATGCAGCGCAAGTCGGTCCACGAGCCCATGGAGACCGGCTACAAGGCCGTCGACGCCATGACGCCGGTCGGCCGCGGCCAGCGTCAGCTGATCATCGGCGACCGCCAGACCGGCAAGACCGCCCTGGCCGTCGACACGATCATCAACCAGCGCGACAACTGGCGCTCGGGCGACGTGAACAAGCAGGTCCGCTGCATCTACGTCGCCATCGGCCAGAAGGGCTCCACCATCGCGTCCGTGCGCGGCGCGCTGGAGGAGGCCGGAGCGCTCGAGTACACGACGATCGTCGCCGCCCCGGCGTCCGACCCGGCCGGCTTCAAGTACCTGGCGCCGTACACCGGTTCGGCCATCGGCCAGCACTGGATGTACGACGGCAAGCACGTCCTCATCATCTTCGACGACCTGTCGAAGCAGGCCGACGCCTACCGCGCCGTCTCCCTGCTGCTGCGCCGCCCGCCGGGCCGTGAGGCGTACCCGGGTGACGTCTTCTACCTGCACTCCCGTCTGCTGGAGCGCTGCGCGAAGCTCTCGGACGACATGGGCGCCGGTTCGATGACCGGTCTGCCGATCGTCGAGACCAAGGCCAACGACGTGTCGGCGTTCATCCCGACCAACGTCATCTCCATCACGGACGGCCAGTGCTTCCTGGAGTCCGACCTGTTCAACGCCGGTCAGCGTCCGGCCCTGAACGTCGGTATCTCGGTCTCCCGTGTCGGTGGCTCCGCCCAGCACAAGGCCATGAAGCAGATCTCCGGCCGTCTGCGCGTGGACCTCGCCCAGTTCCGTGAGCTGGAGGCGTTCGCCGCCTTCGGTTCCGACCTGGACGCGGCCTCCAAGGCGCAGCTGGAGCGCGGTCAGCGCATGGTCGAGCTGCTCAAGCAGCCTCAGTACCAGCCGATGGCCACGGAGGACCAGGTCGTCTCCATCTGGGCCGGCACCACCGGCAAGATGGACGACGTTCCGGTCAAGGACATCCGCCGCTTCGAGTCCGAGCTGCTGGCGCACCTCCGCCAGAACAACTCGGGTCTCCTGAGCTCCATCCGTGAGGGTGGCAAGATGTCCGACGACACCCTGCAGGCCGTCGGTGACGCCATCGCGGAGTTCAAGAAGCAGTTCGAGACCTCTGACGGCAAGTTGCTCGGCGAGGACGCTCCCGCTGCCGTCAACGTCTCGAAGTGACGACGGAAGGGACCTGACTCATGGGAGCGCAGCTCCGGGTCTACAAGCGTCGCATCAAATCCGTCACCGCGACGAAGAAGATCACCAAGGCGATGGAGATGATCGCCGCCTCGCGTGTCGTCAAGGCGCAGCGCAAGGTGCGGGCGTCCACGCCGTACGCGACCGAGCTCACGCGCGCGGTCACGGCGGTGGCGACGGGTGGCAATGACAAGCACCCGCTGACCACCGAGGCGGAGAACCCGACCCGTGCCGCGGTTCTGCTCCTCACGAGCGACCGCGGTCTGGCCGGCGCCTTCAACTCCAACGCCATCAAGGCGGCGGAACAGCTGACGGCGAAGCTGGAGGGCGAGGGCCGCCAGGTCGACGTGTACGTCGTCGGCCGCCGCGGCATCGCGCACTACAACTTCCGTGAGCGCAAGCTGACCGACACGTGGACCGGTTTCACGGACCAGCCCGAGTACGGGGACGCCAAGAAGATCGCGGCTCCGCTCATCGAGGCGATCGAGCGGGACACGGCGGAAGGCGGCGTGGACGAACTCCACATCGTCTACACCGAGTTCGTCTCGATGATGACGCAGACGGCGGTCGAGGCCCGGCTGCTGCCCCTCAGCCTCGACGAGGTGGCGAAGGAGGCGGGCGCCACGGACACGCTGCGTCCGCTGTACGACTTCGAGCCGTCGGCGGAGGACGTCCTCGACGCCCTGCTGCCGCGCTACGTCGAGAGCCGTATCTACAACGCGCTGCTCCAGTCGGCTGCTTCCAAGCACGCCGCCACGCGCCGCGCGATGAAGTCGGCGACCGACAACGCGGGTGAGCTGATCAACACGCTCTCCCGACTTGCCAACGCGGCCCGCCAGGCCGAAATCACCCAGGAAATCAGCGAGATCGTCGGTGGCGCGAGCGCCCTGGCCGACGCGACCGCGGGGAGTGACAAGTAATGACGACCACTGTTGAGACGGCCGCCGCCACGGGCCGCGTCGCCCGGGTCATCGGCCCGGTCGTCGACGTGGAGTTCCCCGTCGACGCGATTCCGGAGATCTACAACGCGCTGCACGTCGAGGTTGCCGACCCGGCCGAGGAAGGTGCCAAGAAGACGCTGACGCTCGAGGTTGCCCAGCACCTCGGCGAGGGTGTCGTGCGCACCATTTCCATGCAGCCCACCGACGGTCTGGTCCGCCAGGCGGTCGTGACGGACACCGGCAACGGCATCACGGTGCCGGTCGGCGATGTCACCAAGGGCCGCGTGTTCAACACGCTGGGCCAGATCCTGAACGAGCCCGAGGCCGAGTCCGAGGTCGGCGAGCGCTGGTCCATCCACCGCAAGGCCCCGGCGTTCGACCAGCTCGAGTCCAAGACCGAGATGTTCGAGACCGGCCTGAAGGTCGTCGACCTTCTCACCCCGTACGTCAAGGGTGGAAAGATCGGTCTGTTCGGTGGCGCCGGTGTCGGCAAGACCGTCCTCATCCAGGAAATGATCATGCGTGTGGCGAAGCTGCACGAGGGTGTTTCCGTGTTCGCCGGCGTCGGTGAGCGCACGCGTGAGGGCAACGACCTCATCGCCGAAATGGAAGAGTCCGGCGTTCTGGACAAGACCGCGCTGGTCTTCGGCCAGATGGACGAGCCCCCGGGCACGCGTCTGCGGGTGGCCCTGGCGGGTCTGACCATGGCGGAGTACTTCCGCGATGTGCAGAAGCAGGACGTGCTGTTCTTCATCGACAACATCTTCCGCTTCACGCAGGCCGGTTCCGAGGTCTCCACGCTGCTGGGCCGTATGCCCTCCGCGGTGGGTTACCAGCCGAACCTCGCGGACGAGATGGGCATCCTGCAGGAGCGCATCACCTCGACCCGCGGTCACTCGATCACCTCGATGCAGGCGATCTACGTCCCCGCGGACGACCTGACCGACCCGGCCCCGGCCACCACGTTCGCCCACCTCGACGCGACGACGGTTCTCTCCCGTCCGATCTCCGAGAAGGGCATCTACCCGGCCGTGGACCCGCTGGACTCCACGTCCCGCATCCTGGACCCGCGTTACATCGCGCAGGACCACTACGACGCCGCCACGCGTGTCAAGGGAATCCTGCAGAAGTACAAGGACCTCCAGGACATCATCGCGATTCTCGGTATCGACGAGCTGAGCGAGGAGGACAAGCTCGTTGTCCACCGCGCGCGTCGTGTCGAGCGGTTCCTGTCCCAGAACACCCACGCGGCGAAGCAGTTCACCGGCGTGGACGGTTCGGACGTGCCGCTGGAGGAGTCGATCGCCGCGTTCAACGCGATCTGCGACGGTGAGTACGACCACTTCCCCGAGCAGGCGTTCTTCATGTGCGGTGGCCTCGAGGACCTCAAGGCCAAGGCCAAGGAGCTCGGCGTCTCCTGAGTCCCGTGACTCGTGGAAGGGGGCGGGTTCCGTCCCGCCCCCTTCTCCACGCCCTCCCGGCGGCCGAAAAACGCCGGGGCGGGCCCGTGTGTTTCGGCGCGCGGACCTCTGTGCCGCATTTTCCGGGGGCAGCCCCGGGACGCTCCCCCTGCCTCCGGCGGGGGGACCCCCAGGTCGCAAGACCCCGGGGCGGGCCCGTGCGTTTCGGCGCGCGGACCCCTATTAGACTTATGACCCAACACCCGGCATGACCGCCGGGTGGTGACCCGAGGAGCCACCCTTGGCTGCTGAGCTGCACGTCGAGATGGTCGCTGCCGACCGCCAGGTCTGGTCCGGCAAGGCCACCCTGGTCGTCGCGCGCACCACGTCCGGCGACATCGGCGTCATGCCCGGTCACCAGCCGCTGCTCGGTGTGCTGGAGTCGGGCCCGGTGACCATCCGTACGAGCGAGGGAACGATCGTGGCCGCTGTGCACGGCGGCTTCATCTCGTTCTCGGACGACAAGCTGTCGCTGCTGGCGGAGATCGCCGAGCTGGCGGACGAGATCGACCAGCAGCGCGCCGAGCGTGCGCTGGAGCGTGCACAGTCGGAGTCCGACGCCGCCGCCGAGCGGCGCGCCGATGTCCGGCTGCGTGCGCTGGCGGTGCGCTGAGCGCGCACTGCGCCGATGGATCATCCTCAGCCGCGGCTCGGGCTGGACTTCTCCAGACCGGGTCGCGGCTGAGGCAATGCAGGTGCAGGTTGTATTCCGCTACGGGACGAAGCGAGGAGGTCGGTGGAGATGGTCCTCACTCTGCTCGTGAGCGGTTTGATCGTCGCACTGGTGGTGATCGGGCTCTTCGTCTTCGGTCTGCGCCGACGGCTGATCCAGCGCTCCGGCGGAACCTTCGACTGCAGCCTGCGCTGGAACGTGGCGGAGGAGCGGGACCACTCCGGTAAGGGCTGGGTGTACGGGGTCTCCCGCTACAGCGGTGACCGGATCGAGTGGTTCCGTGTCTTCTCGTACGCGATCCGTCCCCGCCGCGAGCTGGAGCGTGCCGCGATCGAGGTGCTCGCGCGGCGCCTCCCGGAGGGCGAGGAGGAGCTCGCGCTCCTCTCCGACTCGGTCATCCTCGGCTGTCTGCACCGCGGCACCCGCCTGGAACTGGCCATGAGCGAGGACGCGCTCACCGGCTTCCTCGCCTGGCTGGAGGCGGCGCCTCCCGGCCAACGAGTCAATGTCGCCTGACAAGGGCGAGTCTCCTTGGACGGGGCCCGAGTGACCGGCGACGGCACCGCCGGCATCGCCGTCGTCGGGCCGGGGGAGTGCCATGTGTGGGCCGCCCGGGCCCACTGGGTCCCCGAGCTGCTCGATGTCCTCGACGAGGGCGAGCGTGAGCGCTGTGCGCAGTTCCGCCGCGAGGAGCACCGAGGGCTGTATCTGACCGCCCATGTCCTCGCCCGCAGGGTTGTCGCCGCGCAGCTGTCCGTCGATCCGCGCGACGTGACCTTCGTACTCGTCTGCAAGCACTGCACCGAGCCGCAGGGCAGGCCGCACGGAAAGCCGACCCTGCCGGGCACTCCACTGGAGCTTTCGCTGTCGCACTCGGGTCGCCGTGTGATGGTCGCGCTCACGACGGCCGGGCCGGTCGGGGTGGACATCGAGGAGGTCGCCAGGCAGGCGGACCTGCCGCTCGACGTGCTCTCCGCGCCCGAGCGCGCCGCACTGGAGCGCTTGCCGTCGGTGGACCGGGCCGGGGCCTTCACGCGCTACTGGGCCCGTAAGGAAGCCGTGCTCAAGGCCACCGGCGAGGGACTGATGGTCGACCCGGCGACACTCACGGTGACCGGCCCCGCCGCGCCCGCTCAGTTGATCGACTGGCGGGAACGCCCCGAGCCGCACCTTCCGGTGCGGCTCGAGGATCTTGACGAGGGTGACGACTACCGGGCGGCGGTCGCCGTCGTGGGGGACGGCGACCGCGTTGAGGTGGTACGGCACCCGGATACGGACGTACGGGTCTGACAGGTCTGACGGGAATCGCGACGCGTGACCGCTATCCGAGGCCGCTGTTGATGGCACTGACCAGTTCGCCGTTCGCCGTGTCACCGGAGAACTCCCAGAAGAACGCGCCTCCCAGGCTCTGGTTCTTCGCCCAGCTCATCTTTCCGCCGATCGTCGACGGGGTGTCGTAGCTCCACCAGTTCGAGCCGCAGTGCGCGTACGCCGTACCCGCGACCGTGCCGTTCGCCGGGCAGGAGGTCTTGAGGACCTTGTAGTCCTCGATCCCCTGCTCGTACGTGCCGGGCGCCGGTCCGGTCGCCGTGCCGCCCGGTGCCGACTGGGTCACACCCGTCCAGCCGCGGCCGTAGAAGCCGATGCCGAGCAGGAGCTCGCCGGAGGGGACGCCCTGTGCCTTGAGCTTGGCGATCGCCTCGGCGGAGTTGAAGCCCGCCTGCGGGATGCCGGCGTACGAGGTCAGCGGCGAGTGCGGGGCGGTCGGTCCGTCCGCGTCGAAGGCGCCGAAGAAGTCGTACGTCATCACGTTGTACCAGTCGGTGTACTGAGCGGCCCCCGCGTAGTCGGTCTTGTCGATCTTGCCGCCGCTGCTGGCGTCCGCCGTGATGGCGGCCGTGACGAGGTTGTTCGCACCGAACCTGGCGCGCATGGCCTGCATCATGTTCTTGAACGCGGCGGGGCCGCTGGTGTCGCAGGACAGACCGCAGGCGTTGGGGTACTCCCAGTCGAGGTCGATGCCGTCGAAGACGTCGGCCCAGCGCGGGTCCTCCACCAGGCGGTAGCAGGAGTCGGCGAAGGCGGCCGGGTTCTGGACGGCCTGCGGGAAGCCGCCGGACCAGGTCCACCCGCCGAAGGACCACAGCACCTTGATGTGCGGGTACCGGGCCTTGAGCTTGCGCAGCTGGTTGAAGTTGCCGCGCAGCGGCTGGTCCCAGGTGTCCGCGACGCCGTCGACGGATTGGTCCGCCGTATAGGCCTTGTCGTAGTCGGCGTAGGCGTCACCGATGGTGCACTGGCCGTTCTGGACGTTGCCGAAGGCGTAGTTGATGTGCGTGATCTTCGACGCGGAGCCGGAGGTCACCAGGTTCTTCACGTGGTAGTTGCGCCCGTAGACGCCCCAGTTGGTGAAGTAGCCCAGCTTGATCTTGTCGCCTCCGCCGCCACCGCCGCCGGTGGTGTGCACGGCGCGGGCGCCGCTGACGGGGCCGGTCTGGTCGGCCGTGTCACGGGCCTGGACGGTGTAGGAGTAGTCCGTGCCGGCGGTCAGCCCCGTGTTGGTGTAGGTGAGACCGGTGACCGTCGCGACCTTCGTACCGTCGCGCAGGACGTCGTAGTTCTTGATGCCGTTGTCGTCGGTGGCCGCGGTCCAGCTCAGCGTCACCGAGGTGTCGGTGATGTTGCTCGCGGACGGGGTGCCGGGGGCGGACGGCGGGTTGTCGCCGGGAATGGTGCCGCCGTCGCAGGAGCCGCCGTTGACCTTGCAGTTGGACGGGCCGCCGGGGCCCGCGCCGTTGAAGCCGAAGGACACCGAGGCGCCGGGGGCGAGGGAGCCGTTCCAGCTCTTGTTCCTGGCGGTCCAGTGGGTGCCGGAGCCGGTGACGTCGGCGTCCCAGGCGGAGGTGACGGACGTGCCGGAGGGGAAGTCCCACTCGACGGTCCAGGAGGTGAGGGAGGTGGTGCCGGTGTTCTTCACCGTCCACTTGCCCTCGAAGCCGGTGCCCCAGTCCTGGACCTTGGCGTAGGTGGCGGTGGCGGAGGTGGCTGCCTCGGCGGGCGTCGCGAGGCCGACCATCGCGGCGAGGGGGAGCAGCAGGGCGGTGAGTCCCGCCGTCGCTCTGGATCTGAATCCGCCTCTGGTGCGGGGGGTGCTCGTGCTCAAGGGATGCTCCTCGAGTTGCGGACGGACAAGTCGGGGGGTCGGTCCGTGCACAGCACTCCGCGGGGCTCACCGCGGCATGCCGTGCGGTGAGACTAGGAAGGTCTGGACCAATCGTCAATAGGTCCAGACCAAAGTTGAACGGAGGTGGGCGCTTGGCCGGCTCAGATCCCCAACTCCTGCGCCAGCACGGCTGCTTGGACCCTGCTGCGCAGGGCGAGCTTCCCCAGCAGCCGGCTCACATGCGTCTTCACGGTCGCCTCCGCCATCTCCAGCCGCACCGCGATCTCGGCGTTCGACAACCCCTGCCCCAGACAGGCCAGCACCTCTCGCTCACGCCGCGTCAGCGCGTCGAGCACGGCGGGATCCGGCGCGTCCGGGGAGCGTACGGGCGTGGGCGCCGCGAACTCCGCGATCAGCCGCCGCGTCACCGCCGGGGCGATCATTCCCTCACCGCGCGCCACCGTCCGTACCGCCTCGATCAGATCCCTCGCATCCGTGTTCTTCAGCAGAAAGCCCGCGGCCCCGGCGCGCAGCGCCCCGAAGACGTACTCGTCGAGATCGAACGTCGTCAGTACGAGGACGTCGGCGAGGCCTTCGCCGACCACCTGCCGTGTCGCCGACACCCCGTCGAGACGCGGCATCTGCACGTCCATCAGCACCAGATCCGGGCGCAGCTGCCGGGCCAGGCGTACCGCCTCCTCGCCGTCCGCGGCCTCGCCGGCCACCTCGATGTCGGGGGCGCTGCCCAGGATGAGGACCAGCCCCGCCCGTACGGCGCTCTGGTCCTCCGCGACCAGGACGCGGATCACGCTGCTCATGCCGACGGCTCCCTGTCCCTCTCCGTGGGCAGGAGCGCCCGCACCCGCCACACCTTCGCCGGTCCACCCGGCGGCCCCTCCACGGGACCCGCTTCGAACTCCCCACCGAGCAGCGCCACCCGCTCCCGCATACCCACCAGACCGGCGCCGGAACCGGGGGCGCGCGGCCCCGGGCGGCTGCCGAACGGGCTGGTCACCGTCACTGTCAGCGCACCACCGGCCGCCCCCGAGAGGCGCACGGTGACCTCGCCGGGATCCGCGTGCTTGAGCGCGTTCGTCAGCGACTCCTGAACGATCCGGTACGCCGCGAGCTCGACCGGCGCGGGCAGGGCGGCCGCCTCGCCCCGGTACGGGGCGTCGTCCGGTACGAAGCGGAGCCCGCTGGCCTCGCCGTTCGTGCGGGCCTTCGCGATCAGCGCGTCGAGGCCCGCGAGGGTGGGCGCGGCGGCCGGTTCGTCGTGTCCGCTGCCGTCGCGGAGCAGCCCGATCAGCCGGCGCATCTCGGACAGGCCGGCCACGCTGTTCTCCCGGATGACCGTGAGCGCCTGCCGCGTGGTCGCCGGCTCGTCGAGGGAGAGCGCGGCGGTCGAGTGGATCGCGATCGCCGACAGATGGTTCGCGACCATGTCGTGCAGTTCCCTGGCCATCCGGGCGCGTTCGGCGGTCACCGCCTGCGTGCGGTCCATCTCGGCCAGCAGCGCGGTCTGTTCGGCCCGCAGCCGGGCCGCGTCGGCGGCGTCGCGGTGGTTGCGGACGAGGGCGCCGGTCGCGGCGGGGCCGAACGACACCAGCCCGACGACCACCCCGAGCAGCAGCGCGACGGGCTGCCGTATCCACACCAGGAACCCGATCGTCGCCGCGACCGTGACCATCCCGGTCGTGTACGGGATACGACGGGCCGCGGCGGGCGTCCCGTACACGACGGCGGCGTACACGACGTCCGTGAACATCAGGACCGTCGCGATGCTGCCGGGCGTCAGCTGGTCCGTCACGATCGCGGCCGTGCCCACCACCAGCGCCGTCTGCGGCCTGGTCCGCCGCAGCAGTTCCATCGCGGCCATCACGACGAGCGGCACCAGCGTCAGCCACGACCCGGAGAGCGGGCGGCCGTCGTCCTTGGTGTGCACCCCGAGCGACCACAGGAGCAGGCCGCCGGCGAGCCCGGCGGCTGCGATGAGGACGTCGTCGCGGTGGGGTCGGGGAAGGCTCACGTCCTCATCCAACACGGTGCGGCGGGGCGAGACCTCCCCGTACCGACCGATACGGAACTACATCGAACGATGCAGTCACGGTTCGTCACTGATGACGACGATCCCCGGCGGTGCGACCGGGAGCCTGGAAGCAAGGAAGGGAGCGTCGCCGTGATCGTCGCGCTGATCGTGATCTGTGAGATCGGCTTCTGGGTGCTGCTGGCCGCCGGGCTGGCCGTGCGCTATCTGCTGAAAATGCCGCGGGCGGGCCTCGCGCTGCTGCTCTGCGAGCCACTGCTCGAGGTCCTGCTGCTGGTCGTCACCGCCCTCGACCTCAAGAACGGCGGCGAGCCGAGCTGGAAGCACGGCCTCGCCGCGCTCTACATCGGCTACACCGTCGGCCACGGCCATCGCACCGTCAAGTGGCTCGACGGCCACGCCGCACACCGCTTCGGCGGCGGCCCGCCGCCGGTGAAGCCACCGCGCCACGGCATGGCCCGCGCCCGGCACGAGGGCAGGGTGTGGCTGGGGACGGTGGTCGCCGCGGCCGTCGCCTCCGTGCTTCTCCTGATCGCGATCCGGTACGTGGGCGACGCGTCCAGGACCGGCCCGCTGGAGAGCTGGATGCACGTCGCCTGGCGGGCGGCGGGCATCCACGGCCTGATCGCGCTCAGCTACGCGATCTGGCCGAAGAAGGGCTCCCCGGAGCCGTCGGCGCTCCCCGCCGGGAACCCGGAGGACGTCCCCGACCTCTTGGTGCGCCGTCCTCGCCAGGATGCCGCACCTTCCGGGGGCGACCCCCGGGCCCCCGGCAGGGGCGCGGTCGGGACCGTCTCAGCGCTCCCCACCGGGGACCCAGAGGACGTCCCCGACCTCCTTGTTCGCCGTCCTCGCCAGAATGAACAGCAGATCGGATAGCCGGTTGAGGTACGTCGCCGTCAGCGGGTTCATCGTCTCGCCGTGCACCTCCAGCGCCGCCCATGTCGAGCGCTCCGCCCGCCTCACCACCGTGCACGCCTGGTGCAGCAGAGCCGCACCAGGCGTACCTCCGGGCAGGATGAAGGAGCGGAGCTTGTCCAGGTCCTCGAGGAAGCGGTCGCAGTCCGCCTCCAGCTTGTCGATGTACGACTGCTCCACCCGCAGCGGCGGGTACTTCGGATCCGGCACGACCGGCGTCGACAGGTCGGCGCCGACGTCGAAGAGGTCGTTCTGGACCCGGACGAGGACCTTCACGACCTCCTCCGGCAGCTGCCCGAGGGCGACGGCCGTGCCGATGACCGCGTTGGCCTCGTTGGCGTCGGCGTACGCCGAGATGCGCAGATCGGTCTTGGCCGTGCGGCTCATGTCGCCGAGTGCCGTCGTGCCCTTGTCGCCGGTGCGCGTGTAGATGCGCGTCAGATTGACCATGCGGCCAGCCTAGTTACGCGGCCGCCCGATCACGCGCCCGCGGTCCGGAGGACCCGTGTGCCGACCGCCACCCCGAGCGCCGCGAAGCCCACCGCGACGAGCACGCCGTACAGCATGGACCCCGCCGCGTACGCACCCACGTACGCACCCACGTACGCGTCCCGCACCGCGTCCCGCACCGCGTCCGCCGGATAGCGGAACGGCATGACGTGCGACAGGGCGTCCAGCCGGCCGGGTGCCAGCGCCATAGGCAGCATCAGCGCGGACAGCAGCATCGACGGCAGGGTCACGGCATTGACGACCGGCCCGAACTCGTGCGGCGTGGAGACCTTCATCGCCAGCGCGTACGACAGCGACGCGAGAGCGACCGTTATTACCGCGAGGAAGGCGAAGCCGACGAGGATGCCGCCGAGCCGGCGCCCGCAGCCCCATCGCCAGCGCGGCCAGCACCAGCAGCACGGGCTGGAGGAGCAGGACCGCGGCGTCGCGCAGCACCCGGCCCAGGAGTGACCGCTTCGACGGGTCCGCTCTTCGTGGTGAACGTCCGGGCCAGGCCGGAGGTCGTGAGGACTGCCGTGCTCCAAGAAAAACAGAGCGAATGAAATGTTGCAACGACATCAAAAATCAAGGATCTCCATCGAGGGCTACGATGAACGCATGGCCGAGGGACTCAGGGAGCGGAAGAAACGCCAGACCAGGCAGCACATCTCGGATGTGGCCACGGGCCTGTTCATGGAGCGCGGCTTCGACGCGGTGACGATCGCGGAGATCGCGCAGGCCGCGGACGTCTCCGTCAACACCGTCTACAACTACTTCCCGGCCAAGGAGGACCTCGTCTTCGATCGCGAACCCGGGCTCGTCGAGCCGCTCGCACGCTGGGTTCGCGCGCGGGACGCGGGCGAGTCGGCGGCCGCGGCCGTGCTGCGCGAGTTGCGCAGCGAGGTGGAGGCGGTCTCGCCATCGGTCGGACTGATGGACGGGTGCGACCGATTCCTCCGTGTCATCCACAACGCTCCGTCCCTCCAGTCCCGGGTGCTGACCTTCCAGCGGGAGACGGTCACCAAGCTCGCGCAGGCCCTGCGCGAGGAGACCGGGACCGCCCCCGACGACCCGATGCCGTTTCTGATGGCGGGACAGATCGACTGGGTGTACGAGACGGTCATGGGCGCCATCGGCCGGGAGATGATGGCCGGCCGCCGGCCCGCAGAGGTCTCCCGCGAGGTCCTCGGTCTCATCGACGAGATGGAGGATCTGCTCAGCGAACGTGTACTCGGCTACGCGGTACGGCTCACCTGACGGCCCGCAGGCGGTGTGATGTCCGTCATGGAAGACGGGCGCTGCGGCCTGAAGAGCCTCGTTGAGGGGCGGTGGTCGGGTGATCGCCGGGCGTGACGCGCATCTCTTCACCGCCACACGGCCGCTCACGGACGCTAACCTCCGGCAGAGATCCGATAGGTAAACGTGTGTTAAGGGGTGCAGCAGTGGCCGGGAAGCTCGCCGTCATCGGGGCCGGACTCATGGGGTCCGGCATCGCGCAGGTCTCCGCCCAGGCGGGCTGGGACGTCGTCCTGCGTGATGTCACCGACGCGGCCCTGACGCGCGGCACCGACGGGATCAAGGCGTCGTACGACAAGTTCGTCGCCAAGGGCAAGCTCGAAGCCGCCGACGCCGAGGCGGCGTTGGCGCGCATCACCACCACCACCGACCTCGACGCGGTCGCCGACGCGGACATCGTCGTCGAGGCCGTCTTCGAGAAGCTCGAGGTCAAGCACGAGATCTTCCGGGCGCTCGACAAGCTCGTACGGGACGAGGCGGTTCTCGCCTCCAACACCTCCGCCATCCCGATCACGAAGATCGCGGCCGTGACGGAGCGTCCGGAGCGTGTCGTCGGCGCCCACTTCTTCTCGCCCGTCCCGATGATGCAGCTCTGCGAGCTCGTCCGCGGCTACAAGACCAGCGACGAAACCCTCGCCCTCACCCGCGAGTTCGCCGAGTCCGTCGGCAAGACCTGCATCGTCGTCAACCGCGACGTCGCCGGCTTCGTCACCACGCGCCTCATCTCGGCGCTCGTCGTCGAGGCCGCCAAGCTGTACGAATCGGGCGTCGCGACCGCCGAGGACATCGACATCGCCTGCAAGCTCGGCTTCGGCCACGCCATGGGCCCGCTGGCCACCGCCGATCTGACCGGCGTCGACATCCTGCTGCACGCCACCAGCAACATCTACACCGAGTCGCAGGACGAGAAGTTCGCCCCGCCGGAGCTGATGCGCCGGATGGTTGACGCCGGTGACATCGGGCGCAAGAGCGGGCAGGGCTTCTACAAGCACTGACCGCGCCATTGACCACACGTGGACCCGTGTCGACCGCACGGGTCTGCGCACCATCACCCCACAGGGTGAATTCGGTATCGGTTCGCTTACGGGCGGCAACTTCTCCGCCCGTACGGCAGTCAGTTGTTGCACAAAGAGACCGCACGAACACGGCGGACGGCTGACGCGGACAGCGGACGGCAGACGGAAGCTGTAGACAGACCTGACGGACAAAAGCACTCTCAGGGAGCGCATATGCACATCAGGGGCGACCACGCCGAGCTGGTCGTCGGGGGCCGCCTCGACGTACGCAGCGCGGCGGACGCCCGCACCGTCCTGCACTCGGCCGTCGACGACGGAGTCGGCGACCTGGTGCTCGACCTGACCGACCTCGACTCCTGGGACGCCACCGGACTCGGCGTCATCATGGGCGCCCACCGACGGGCGGGCCGCTGCGGCCGACGACTCGTCCTGCGCGGCGTGCCGCCGCAGATGCAGCGCCTTCTGGTGGCCACCCGACTGCACCGGATCCTGGCCATCGAGGGCGGAATCGCCGCAGAGTCCCTGCCGCGGGTCTGATCGGCCCACACTCCGCCAGGGACGCACAATCCTCACGAGATTGTGACGTCCTGGGCGGCCCGGCACCCCGGCTGTTCCTGGATACTCGGCGACGGTCTAGGGTGCGGTCGCCTGCCGATTCACGTACCCATTGCGGCGGGCACCGGACCAGAAGCGACAGCGGAGCGTGCAGACCGGCCGGGAGGGGCTTCCGCACGAGACGCCATCTGGGGGGCTTTGACCTATGGACCCGATGAACCGGGGGCCGGAAGAAAACGGCCACGACAACGACCGCTTCGACGACGCCGAACGGGAGCACGACCGCGCCGGCGCCGGCCCGCAGCGCCCGCCGCGCGACGCGGTGACTCCCGAGTTCGCCCAGAAGACACCCGCGCTCGCGCGCACTGCCCGTCTCGTCTCCGGCGACCTCCTGCTCACCGTCAACCCCGTCGACGGCAGCGAGATAGAGCCCTGCCCGCCGGGACAGCAGCCCACCGCGCCCGCCCGGCACAACGCCAGGGAGCGCGACGAGCTGCGGCGCGCCGCCCAGCCGCCGGTGCCGCCAGGGCCCGCAGCACCTCCGCTGCCGATCCTGGAGCGCGACGAGGAGCGTGAGCGGCTCGTACGGCTGCTCGGGCGTGGCCGCTCGGTCCGGCTGACCGGGCCCGCAGGTTCCGGCCGTACCACCCTTCTTGACATCGTTTCCGCCGACTGTGCGAACCTCGCACCCGACGGCGTCGTACGCCTCTCCGGCTACCACCGCACGCCCACCGAGCTGCTGTACGAGCTCTTCGCCGCCGTGCACAGCGCGCCGCAGCACCGACCCGACCGGGCCCGGCTGCTCGAACTGGTCCGTGAGATCGGCGCCGTCGTCGTGGTCGACGACCTCGAATTCGGCGGCAGCGCGCTCGACGAGCTGCTCGGCGCGACGCCCGAATGCGCCTTCCTGCTCGCCGCGGCGCCCGATGCCAGCGCGCCGTCGCCGGACTCCCATCTCGAAGAGGTGTTCCTCAAGGGGCTGAGCCGCAGCGCCGCGCTCCAACTGCTGGAGCGGGCCGTGGAGCGGCCGCTCACGGACGACGAGGCGAACTGGGCCGGCGACCTCTGGTTCGAGTCGGAGGGACTGCCGCTGCGCTTCGTGCAGGCGGGAGCGCTGCTGCGGCAGCGCGACGCGCTGCGCGTACCGGACACGGAGAGGGACGAGGACGAGGACGGCGAGAACGTCTTCGCCGACAGCCACGACGCCCCGCTGCCGACGCTGGGGGAGGGGGCGGCGCCTGCGGCGCTCCTCGCGTCCCGGCTCAGCGAGTCGGCGCGCGAGACCCTCCGGTTCGCCGTCGCGCTCGGTGGCGAAGTGCCGCACCAGGCCCATCTGCCGGCGCTCGTCGGCGACACCCATGCCGATGCCGCGCTCGGTGAGCTGACGAGCTGTGGGCTGCTCACGCCCGTCGGCTCCCGCTACCGGCTCGCGGCGGGCGTCGCCGCGCAGCTGGAGGCCGCAGGATACGGCGAGGCCGCGCTCGACCGCGCCCACACCGCCGCCCAGCACTACGCCTGGTGGGCCGGCCACCCCTCGGTCTCGCCGCAGCGGGCCTCGGCCGAGGCGGATACCGTTCTCGCCTCGCTGGCCGCGATCACGCCGGGGCGCGAGGCGGGGCACCCGAGCGCCGCTGTGCTGCTCGCACGCAGCGCGGCGCCCGCGTTCGCGGCGGGGCTGCACTGGGCCGCCTGGGAGCGGGTCCTGCGGAGCGGGCAGGAGGTGGCCCGCGTCGCGGGCGAGGTCGCCGAGGAGGCGTACTTCCACCACGAGCTCGGCGTACTCGCGCTGTGTTCGGGGAATCTGGACCGGGCGCGCGCGGAGCTGGAGGCCTCCATCGCGCTGCGCGGCGCGCTCGCCGACAAGCGCGGAACGGTCGCCGGGCGGCGGGCCCTTGCGCTCGTCTCCGACCGCGCGGGAGGCCTCGCAGCCGGCGGGCACTCACCCGCGGGCGAGGAGGTGCCGGCCGCGCGCCACGAGGAGTCGGCGTCCCCGCCCGGTGGCGTCCCGGCGGTGGTCCCGCAGGAGGAGCCCCTCGTCACCCGTCGCGACACCACCCCGGCGTCGCTGATCGCGAACGTCCGCCGCACGATCCTGACGGGTGCACGCCGCAACATGGTCGCCGCCGGCGCGGGAGCGCTGCTGGCCGCGGTCCTGGGCACGGTGGTGACCCTGGGCGCGACGTCCAACCCCGAAGACCCCGCGGACCGGGTGACGAACGAGCAATCGGCGAACGAGGACGACGGCGGGGACGGCCTCAACGCCGACGAGCCCACCGAGGACTCCACGCGTCGCCCGGGCGGCGATGCGACCCCGGTCAGCCCTGGGACGCCCGGCAGCTCGCAGCAGCCGGAGTCCGGCGAGGTCGACCCGCCCGGCGATCCGGCCACGGGCAGTCGGCCGACGGCCGGCTCCTCGACGCCGGGCGGACGCCCGACTGTGCCCGACAGGCCGTCGACTCCCGGTTCGTCGCCGTCGCCGACCGGCCCGAGTCCCACCTTGTCGACAACGCCCCCGAGCACGCCACCCTCGACACCGCCCAGCACGCCCCCGAGTTCCCCGCCGCCGACGTCGACCTCGCCCGGGAGTTCGACATCGGCGAGCGGACCGGCGCCGACGTCGAGTGAGCCGTTGAGCAGCAGTGCTCCTGGCTCCACGGGCCCGTCCGACTCCGGCAGCAGCTCTTCGTCCCCGACGGTCATATGACCTGAGGAAGGGGGCATGGAGGCCATCCCCGGCCGTCGGCACGAGCGCGTAGCCCACGATGACAGGCGGTACCACGTCGTCCGCGGCAGCGACGGCGAACGATCACCGACGGCGGTACGACGACGGGCGGCACGTCGGACGGCGCGGGCGGCGGCACGACGTCGGGCGGCACGACCACGAGCGGCTCGCCGGCCTGACGGGCGGTTGTCCGCTACCCGGCCCCATCCCCCGAACCGGGGGCCCGGGGGCGGATGAGCGGGGACCCCGCCCCGCCCCTCGGGTGGGGAGCGGCTACCGGGCTGACATCCGTGGCCGCCCCGGAGGCTGTGCGAGGGCTCTGCCCCGGAACCCCCGGGGCGGGCAGCGGTTCGCGGCCTGATGGTCTCGGCCCTCGCCGGGGCGGGGGCCATGAGGGCTCCGCCGCCCCGTACCCACCGGGGCGGACGAGTGGTTCACGAGGGCTGCTCCCAGCCCCGTGAGGGCTGCGGGAGCATTGCCCCGCGCGGGCCGGACCCCTGGTTCGTCGGCAGCCGTCCCCGGAGCTTCGTCCGGGAGGTACCTCCAGGAGTCCCTCAGGGCGAAGTTCTGGGGAGGTGGGGTACCTCTCGTGCCCGAAGGGCTGTGGAAGAGGGTGGGCACAGACCGCCCATCGGCCCCCGGACGGGCACGCACCCTCGGAGGCGACAGGGCCACCCACCGGCCCGCAGACAGCGCATGCACCCCCGGCTGAACCCGCCGGAAGCCGCAGGCGCACTGGGTGATGGGTTCCCCGGGACCACCGGTCCGCCTGTCACGGAGGGCCCGCCGAGGTCCGGGTCCGGCAGTGCGCCCCCGGGCCCGACGGGGGTACCCCGTCAGAACAGGCGCAGCTTGTCGTCCTCGATGCCGCGGAGGGCCTCGTAGTCCAGGACCACGCAGCCGATGCCGCGGTCCGTCGCCAGCACCCGGGCCTGAGGCTTGATCTCCTGCGCGGCGAAGACACCGCGGACCGGGGCGAGATGAGGATCCCGGTTCAGCAGCTCCAGGTAGCGCGTGAGCTGCTCGACACCGTCGATCTCACCGCGCCGCTTGATCTCGACCGCCACCGTCGCACCGTCGGCGTCGCGGCACAGGATGTCCACCGGGCCGATCGCCGTGGGGTATTCGCGGCGGATCAGGCTGTAGCCGTTGCCGAGTGTCTCGATCCGGTCCGCCAGGAGCTCCTGGAGGTGCGCTTCCACGCCGTCCTTGATGAGACCCGGGTCGACGCCCAGTTCGTGGGACGAGTCGTGGAGGACTTCCTCCATCGTGATGATCAGTTTCTCGCCCGCCTTGTTCACCACGGTCCAGACGTTGTCGTCCCCCTCCTTCAGCGTGCAGGGAGGGGACATCCAGTTCAGTGGTTTGTACGCCCGGTCGTCGGCGTGGATGGAAACGCTGCCGTCGGCCTTGACGAGGATCAGCCGGGGGGCGGAGGGCAGGTGGGCGGTGAGCCGGCCCGCGTAGTCCACGGAACAGCGGGCGATGACGAGACGCATGGTCCGCAACGCTACTCGACGGACCGGGGTCCGCGCGATTCGCGCCTTCGTACGCGACCGACCTTGGCCGAGACTCTTCGGGTCGCCCCTCTTGTCCGCAATCGTTATTGGCCGGTTGTGTTCCCATTCTCCTGGTGCCGACCAGACAGCACGCCTAACGTGGAAGCAGGAGGTTGTCGGCCGTGCACTCTGCGTCGTCGTGATCGACGCTGCTCAGTCATGCGCCGCCGTCCTCCTTCCCTGCCCGTAAGACCCCGGCTCCCCGGGGTCGCGAGAGGAGAACCCATGTCGCTCGACGTCTCACCGGCGCTGTTGGAACAGGCCGAGCGAGGCGAGGTCGACGAAGCTGAATTCGTCGACTGCGTCCGGACCTCCCTGCCCTACGCATGGGAGATGATCAGTTCTCTGGTGGCTCAGCTGAAGGTGGACGGCGGGGACTTCGCCGACAACCAGACGCCGCCGCCGGACGAGCAGGCACGTGGTCAGCTGTTGCGCGCGCTCGCGAGTGACGCCATCCGGGGGGCCCTGCAGCGGCACTTCGGTGTACGGCTCGCATTCCAGAACTGCCACCGCGTCGCGGTGTTCCCGCTGGACCCCTCGGTGGACGAGCGGCTCGCCCGCTTCACCTCCGTACGGGCCCAGCTGCTCAATCAGTCGCCCGAACTGCGCGACTGCTGATGTCTTTTGCTGCCGCTCCGCATCACCGGAACCATCCACGTGAGCACGGATGCCGGGGCGGCAGCGTTCGCCGGAACGACGGGCCGGCGCGGGGAGTGCGGGCCGTACGAGACGTGCGGCCCGCACGCTCAGCACAGCTGCGGCAGCACCTCGGCGCCCAGCCGCCGGACATTCTCCTCCGTCGCGGCCAGATCGCCGGAGCCCTCGACGAGCAGCGCGAAGCGCGTGATGCCCGTACGCTCCGAGGTCGCCGCGAGCCGGTCGGCCGCCAGCCGCGGGGGGCCCACCGGATGCAGCCCGCACAGCAGCTCCGTGTACGCCACGGGGTCGCGCATCGAGCGCAGGCGTCCGTCGACCGTGACATGGGCGTCGAGGCCCATCTTCAGCCACCCCGGCATCGCCTTGACCAGGGTCTCCTCGGCCTCCGCGCGGCCGTCGGCGATCTGGGCCACACCGGCCGACACATGCCCGGCACCCGCGACGAGGTCCGGCGGGTGGCCCGCGTCGAGCGCGTGCCTGCGCCACAGCGCGACCATCTCCGCCTTGTCCTCGTCGCCGCAGTGCATACCGAGGAGCATCGGCAGCCCACGCTCGCCGGCGAGCCGGACGCTCGTGGGGGAGGTGCAGGCCACGATGACCTCCGGGCCCTCGGCACCTCCGTCGAGCAGCTCGCCCGCCCTTGGTACGACGGCGACTTCACGGAATCCGAATCGTTCACCCTCGGCCGACACCCGGGGTTCGCGCAGCCACCTCAGCAGCAGGTCCAGCGATTCGGGGAACCCCTTCTCGTACGCCTCGAGCCCGGAGCCGAAGACCTCCAGATCGACCCATGGCCCGCCACGGCCCACCCCGAGGGAGAACCTCCCTCCGGAGGTGACGTGCAGCAGCGCCGCCTGCTCGCCGAGTGCCACGGGATGGGCGGTCGGCAGGACGCTCACCGCTGTGCCCACCCGGATCCGCTCGGTGCGGCCGAGCAGAAGAGCGGCAAGGGTCACGGCCGACGGGCACACCCCGTACGGTACGAAGTGGTGCTCGGCCAGCCAGACCGAGTCGAGGCCGGCCGCCTCCGCGGCCTCGGCGGACCGCACCGCCCGGTGCAGCGCCTCCCCCTGGCCCTGGCCCGGGAACTGGGCCGCCAGTACAAAAGCTCCAACGCGCATCGTCTTCTGCCTCCTTGCGGCCGACGCGGCACTCCCCCACACAGGCAACAACGTCTGACACGTGCCAAAGGCACGGCCGCGCATGAAGTTGTTGCGATTTTCCGGTAACTGGCCCCTATGGGTGCCGGAGTACCGCCCGGTGCGGGACGCCTACCCACGACCGAGGCCCGTAGGCTTGAGGGGAATCTGTCCGGTCCGCCGCCCCGTGAGGTGTCACGTGTCCCCGCGCCGCAACCGCCCCCGTGGCGGCGAGAAGCCGACCGACCGCGCGAGCGGGGGGTCCCTCCCAGGCGAAGCTCTGGGGGCGGGCGACCGCTACGGAGGCGTGCAGCGGACCGAAAGCTGGCAGGGCGAGGACTGGGCGGTACGCCATGTCGCCGGGGCGAGCTCCGTCGGCAAGCGCTACCGCTGCCCGGGCTGCGACCAGGAGATCGCGTCCGGTATGCCGCATGTGGTGGCCTGGCCGGAGCACGGCGGCGTCGACGACCGGCGCCACTGGCACAAGGCGTGCTGGAGCGCGAAGGACCGCCGCACCTCGCGGGTGCAGCGGTCCCGTAACGCGCCCAGGTACTGAGCCGGATCAGTCGCTCAGGCGCCGCTCGGACAGCGCCGGACGTCGCTCAGACATCGCGCTGGTGGAGCGTGAGGTACGCGCCGCCCATCGCGACCGCCGTCACCCCGAGCATGATCAGCAGCGGCTCCCAGCCCGAAGGGCCGCTCGTGCCCGTCGCTGATTCGCCGTAGAGGGCGATGATCTCGCTCGGGATCGAGTACTCCAGCAGGGCCTCCTGGAGCCCTGCCAGCGACTCGGAGAACATGAACATGGCGGCCACCAGCGGCAGCAGCATCAGCCCGATCATGATCGTGATCGCGCCGGCCGAGTGACGGATCATCGCCCCGACGGCGAGGGCCAGCAGCCCGAGCAGGGCGAGGAACAGGCCGACACCGACGGTCGCGCGCAGCCAGTCCGAGCCCGACGCGGGAGAGGCGTCCACGAGTGCCGTCTGGAGGGCGGCGACGAGCGTGGCGGTCACCGTGGTGATCGTGAAGACCAGCACGAAGAAGACGATCGCCTTGGCGGTCAGGACCCTGGCGCGGCTCGGGCACGCCGTCAGCGTCGTACGGATCATGCCCGTGCCGTACTCGGAAGCGATCGTCAGCACGCCGAGGGTGATGACACAGATCGATCCGAGGAGCACACCGAAGAAGCCGAGGGTGAGAGCCGACTCGCCCTGTGTGCCGACACCGGAGGCCGCGACGATCGCGGCGATGGCCGAACCGATACCGACCATGAGCACGATCATGACGCCGAGCGTCCACATCGTGGAGCGCACGGAACGGATCTTGGTCCACTCGGAGGCGAGGGCGTCACCGAGGTGGGCCCTGCGCACCGGGATGGGCGAGGCGTAGGCGGCGTCCGGCTGCTCGTAGGAGGTGGGGGCGGTCATCGGGCGTCCTCGGGCTCGTTCGGGTCGTCTGCGGGCGCGGGTGTGGGCGCTGCGGGTGCGGACCGGACCGTGGGCGCCACGGGCCCGGCCGAGTAGGGCTGCGCGGGCGGTGGCGGGGCGTACCAGCCCTGCTGCGGCACGTCGGGGATGACGACAGGCTGCAGCGGCGGGGCGTACCCCACCGGCGGCTCCTGCATCAGCCCGGACTTCCGGTCGTCCGTCGAGCGGTAGTCCACGGCGCCCTGCGTCATCCGCATGTACGCCTCCTCGAGCGAGGCCTGGTGCGGCGACAGCTCCCAGAGCCGGACATCGGCCTCATGCGCCAGATCACTGATCCGGGGCAGCGCGAGACCGGTCACCCGCAGTGCCCCGTCCTGCTCCGGCATGACCTGCCCGCCCGCCTCGGTGAGGACGGCCGTGAGCTTCTCCCGCTGCTGGGGCTCGGGCTGCGGCGTACGCACCCGGGCGAAGCCGGCCGAGTTGGCCGCGATGAAATCCTTGACGCTCATGTCGGCGAGCAGCCGGCCCCGCCCGATCACGATCAGATGGTCCGCGGTGAGCGCCATCTCGCTCATCAGATGCGAGGACACGAAGACCGTACGGCCCTCGGCCGCCAGCGACTTCATCAGATTGCGCACCCACAGGATGCCCTCGGGGTCGAGACCGTTGACCGGCTCGTCGAAGAGCAGCACCTTCGGGTCACCGAGCAGCGCGGCGGCGATGCCGAGCCGCTGCCCCATGCCCAGCGAGAAGCCGCTGGAACGGCGCTTCGCGACGTCCTGCAGCCCCACGACACCGAGCACCTCGTCCACCCGGCGGGCCGGGATGCCGGAGAGCTGCGCGAGCGACAGCAGGTGGTTCCGCGCGCTCCGCCCGCCGTGCACGGCCTTGGCGTCCAGCAGCGCGCCCACCTGCCGGGGTGCGTTCGGCAGCTGCCGGAACGGGTGACCGCCGACCGTGACATGTCCGGAAGTCGGCTGGTCGAGGCCGAGGATCATACGCATGGTCGTCGACTTGCCGGAGCCGTTGGGTCCGAGGAAGCCGGTGACGGCACCGGGCCGCACATGGAAGGAAAGGTTGTCCACGGCCGTCTTGGCGCCGTAGCGCTTCGTCAGGCCGACTGCCTCGATCATTCTCCAGCCCCATCGACAGGTCAGGTCGTCGGGGCACGGACCGAACAGGACCGCACGCCCCCGTAAGAGTTAGGAGGATATCCAGCCCTTGACGGTTCCGGCCAAGACGTGCGAATGCGTCATGCGTCCCGCTTCTTGATGACCGCGTAACCGCCGAGCAGCGCCACAGCCACCCAGATCAGCATGATGCCGAGGCCACCCCACGGGCCGTACGGCGCCGGGTCGCTGTTCATGGCGTCCGGGACCACCTGCATGATCTTCGCGCCGGCCTGGTCCGGGAAGTACCGGGCAACGTCCTTCGCGTAGGGCACGGCCGACAGGATCTGGGAGACCAGGAAGAAGAACGGCATCAGGATGCCGAGCGACAGCATCGAGCTGCGCAGCATCGCCGCGACGCCCATCGAGAAGATGGCGATCAGGCCCATGTAGAGCCCGGCGCCGATCACGGCGCGCAGGACGTTCTCCTCGCCGATGGTCGTGCCGTAATCGCCGAGCAGCGCCTGTCCGAGGAAGAAGGAGAGGAAGCTCGTCGCCATCCCCACCACCAGCGCCAGCAGTCCGGCGACCGCGATCTTGCTGAAGAGGAACGTGGCGCGCTGCGGTACGGCCGCCAGCGACGTACGGATCATTCCGGAGCTGTACTCCGTGCCGACCACGAGCACGCCGAAGACGACCATCGCGAGCTGGCCCAGCACCATGCCGGAGAAGCTGATCAGCGTCGGGTCGAAGGTGGCCCGCTCCGGTTCCGGCAGATCGTCGAAGGTCGCGGACATCAGTGCGCAGAGCCCCGCGCTCAGGGCGACCGTCACGACGAACGCGCTCACGAGGGTCCAGGTGGTGGAGGAGACCGTACGGATCTTGGTCCACTCGGACTGGAGGACGGCGGGTACCGATGCCATGGGTCAGGCTCCCTTGTTGCGCGGGGCCCACTGCGGGGCGGTCGTTCCGGTGTCGGTGGAGTGCGCGTGGTATTCGACCGCGCCCGCCGTCATCTGCATGAAGGCCTCCTCCAGCGAGGCTCGCTGGGCGCTCAGTTCATGCAGCACGACGCGGTGCTCGGCGGCCAGCTCACCGATCTGCTCGGTGGTGGCGCCGTCGATCTCCAGCGTGCCGTTGCCCGACTCGACGGCGGTCAGACCCTCCTTGTGGAGGACATCGCGCAGCCGCTCCTGCTGCGGGGAGCGGAGCCGCACATAACTGCGGGAGTTCTGGTGGATGAAATCGGCCATCGACGTATCCGCGAGGAGCTTGCCCTGGCCGATCACGATCAAGTGCTCGGCGGTGAGGGCCATTTCACTCATCAGATGCGAGGAGACGAAGATCGTCCGCCCCTCGGACGCGAGCAGTTTCATCAGATTGCGGATCCAGTGAATTCCCTCGGGGTCGAGACCGTTGACCGGCTCGTCGAAGAGCAGCACCTGAGGATCTCCGAGCAGCGCGGAAGCGATTCCCAGCCGCTGCCCCATGCCGAGCGAGAAACTCTTGGACTTCTTCTTCGCGACCGGCGTCAGTCCGACGAGATCGAGGACCTCGGCGACCCGCCGCTGCGGAATCCGGTTCGCCTGCGCGAGGCACAGCAGGTTGTTGTACGCACTGCGCCCGCCGTGCATCGCCTTGGCGTCCAGCAGCGCGCCGATGTACTTGAGCGGTTCCTCGAGGTCCCGGTAGTGCTTGCCGTCGATCCGGACCGTGCCGCTGGTGGGATTGTCCAGGTCAAGCATCATCCGCATGGTCGTCGACTTGCCCGCGCCGTTGGGCCCGAGAAAGCCGGTCACGACGCCGGGGCGCACCTGGAACGAGAGGTGGTCGACCGCGACCTTGGCGCCGAAGCGCTTGGTGAGACCCTCGAGCTCGATCATGCGTTCACGCTACGGGCGGGGGGTGTCCGCCGCCACCGCTTTTGGTTACCAGGTGCTGATGACGGCGGATACCGCTGGTTGTGCCGACAGGTCCGTACGACGGGCACGCACGGGCAACGGCAGCCGCAGGCACCCGCGAACGCAAACGCCCGTGCCCGGCGCCGTGAAGGCACCGGGCACGGGCGACGCGTACCGCCTGCGCGGGAAGGCGACTAGCGGGTCTGCTGGGCCGGCACGCCCCGCGAGATCGGCTCGTCGTCCGCGGGCGTACCCGCGGCGGCGACCGCGGCACCCGTCAGCGTCGCGAGCATCTCGCGGACGTTGGTCAGCTGCGCGTTGATCGAGTCGCGACGGTTCGTCAGCGCCGCCAGCTCGCGCTCGGATTCCGAGCGGATCCGGTCCGCCTTCGCGTTCGCGTCCGCGACGATGTCCTCGGCCTGACGCTGCGCGGTCTCCACCGTCTGGCGCGCGCGGCGCTCCGCGTCCGTACGCAGCTTCTCCGCCTCCAGGCGCAGCTGCTCCGCGCGGTGCTCGATCTCCGCCAGGCGCTTCTCGGCCTTCGCCTGACGCGACGCCAGGTCACGCTCGGACTGCTCGCGGCGCTTGGCCAGGTTCGTCTCGAAGTCGGCCGCCGCCTGCGCGGCCTTCGCGCGGGTCTCCTCGAAGAGCGCGTCCGCCTCCTCGCGCTTCGACTGGGCGTCCTTCTGCGCGTCGGCGCGCAGGGAGTTCGCCTCGCTCTGGGCCTTCTCGACGATCCGGACGCCGTCGTCCTCGGCCTTCTGCTTGCGCTCGGAAGCGAACGCCTCCGCATCGTTGCGCACCTGTTGGGCCGCCGACTCGGCGAGCTCGCGGTGCTGCTCGGCGGCGCGACGGGCCTCCTCGCGCAGGTCCTTCGCCTCCTCCTCGGCGAGGCGGAGGATCTTCTCGACGCGTGCACCGAGTCCGGCGTACGACGGCTCCGCGTCGTTGACCTGGGCCTGGGCATTCTGCGTCTCGAGATGGAGCTCCTCGATGCGCTTTTCCAGAGAGTTGATCCGTGCAAGAGCACTGTCACGATCGGCGACGAGTTTGGTAATGCGGTCATCCACCTGACCGCGGTCGTACCCACGCCGCACGAGCTCGAAGCCGAAGGGGGAGGAAGTGTCGCTCATGGGGTTCCTGTCGAATGAGACCGGTGAGGTGTTAGAGGGAATCCTAGGCGCCGAGGCGGCGTGTCATCGAGCGGATGCCCGTTTGATATGGAGAATGTCCAGCCTTTTGAGTGGCTAGCCCTCGGAAGGCTTGCTACTCGAACGTGTAACCCCCGCTGCCGCACCCGCCTTGACCCCGCCCGCGCCGGAGCCGCCCCCGGCTCCGCCCTTGCCGGTCGGCGCCTCGAACGACTCCAACGCCTCCAGCACGTCCTGGACACGGGAGATCTCCGCCTGGATGTCCTCGCGCCTGCGCACGAGCACATCGAGTTCCCGCTTGCCGTCCGCGATCATGCGGTCGGCCTCGCGGTCCGCCTCCGCCTTCACCTGCTCGGCGGCGCGGGTCAGCTCGGCCTTCTTCTGCTCGGCCTCCTTGAGGAGCGCCTCGGCCTTCTTCACCGCGGCGATCCGCACCTTGCCGGCCTCGGAATTGGCGTCGGAGACGAGCTCCTTCGCCTTCGCCTCGGCCTCGGCCTGCTGCTCGTTCGCGGCCTTGATCAGCTGGTCGCAGCGTTCGCCCGCGGCCTTCATCTGCTCGGCGGACTCCCGACGGGCCCGCTCGTGCAGCTCCTCGACCTCGCTCTCGACACGGGCCTGCAGCTCCTCCGCGCGCTCCCGGATGGCGGTCGCGTCGCTGCGCGCCCCCACCAGCAGTTCGTCGGCGTCCGTGCGGGCCTTCTCCACCAGGGAGTTGCCCTCGACGGTCGCCTCGGCGACCAGCCGCTCGGCCTCCTTGCGGGCTGCGCCCACCATCGTGTCGGCCTGCTCCTCGGCCTCGGTGGTGGCACGCAGCGCCTCCTCCTGGGCCTTGGCCATGAGCTGGTCCGCCTGCTCGGCGGCGTCCGCACGCCGCTTCGCCGCGTCCCCACGGGCCGCGTCGAGCGTACGGTCCGCCTCGTCCCGGGCCTCGGCGCGCATCTGCTCCGCCGCGCTCTCGGCATCGGCGCGCACCCGCTCCGCCTCGGCCCGGATGCGCTCCGCGGCCTGCTGGGCGGAGCCGACGGTCTCGGCCGCCTCGGCACGGATCCGCTCGGCCTCGGCGGTCCCCTCCGCGATGAGCTGGTCGGCCTGCTCGGCCGCGTCGGCACGGCGCTTGTCGGCGGCCTGCCGGGCCTCGTCCAGCATCTGCTCGGCGTCCGAGCGGGCGGCCGCACGCAGGCCCTCGGCCTCCGCCTCGCCGTCCATCTTGACCTGCTCGGCCTCGGTGCGCAGCCGCGCCGCGTCCTGCTCGGTCTCCGACAGCAGCTCCGCCGCCTCGGTCGTGAGCCGGTCCGCCTGCGCCGCTGCTTCGGAGCGGATGCGGTTGGCGTCCTCGCGGGCCTCCGCACGGCTCCGCGCCGCGTCCTGCTCCGCGGAGGCGACCGCGTCCGACGCCTCCGTACGCATCCGCTGGACGTACTCCGCGGTGTCCGAACGCAGCCGATCGGACTCCTCGATGGCCTCGTTCATGGTCCGCTCGGCCAGCGACTTGGCGGCCTCCGACTCCTCGTCGGCGCGGGCCCGGATCCGGTTCGCGTCCTCGGTGGCGCGCTCCCGCTCCGCGTAGGCGTCGGCGCGGACCCGGTCCGCCTCCTCCTGCGCCTCGGTCCGCGTACGCTCCGCGGCGTGCTCGGCGGCGCTGCGCAGCCCGGTGATCTCCTGCTCGGCCTGCTCCTGGAGCCCCGACACGGAGTCGCGCACCTGCTGGGCGGTCTGCTCGGCGGCCGACACCATCTCGGTGGCCCGCCGGTCCGCCTCCTCGACCAGGCGCTGCGCCTCGGCCTGCGCCTCCTCGACCCGCTTGCGGGCGGAGGCCAGCAGTTCCTCGCTCTGCTCGCGGGCCCGCTCGCGCTCCTGGTCCGCCTCCGTACGAGCAGCGGTGAGGATCTCCTCGGCCTCGCGGCGACGCCGGTTCGCCTCCTCCTGCGCGGCGGCCAGCGCCTCCGTGGCCTCCTGGCCGACGCGCTCGGCGGCGGCCGCGGCCTCGCCGCGGACCCGGTCCGCGCTCTCCTGCGCCTCGGTCCTCAGCCGCTCCGCCTCGGCGGCGGCCTCGGTCTCCAGCCGTACGGCGACGGCTTCGCCCTCGGCGCGCGAGGCCGAAGAGTCCGCGGCCGCCTCGTCGCGCAGCCGCTGGGCCTCCTGCTCGGCCTGCGCCTGGAGCGTACGGATCCGCTCGGCGGCCTCGCTGCGCAGCCGCTCGGTCTCCTCCGCGGTCTCCCTCCGGAGCCGCTCGCTCTCCGTGCGGGCCTCGGACAGCGCCTGCTCGGCGGAGACGAGCCGGGTCTCCGCCTCCGTGTGCAGCCGGGTCAGCTCCTCGTCGGCCTCCCGGCGGCGGGCGACGGCGGCGCGCGCCGCTTCCTCGCGCGTCTCACGTGCCGCGGACTCCGCCTCGGCACGGGTGTGATCGGCCTGCTCCTCGGCCTCGGCGCGCAGCCGGTCCGCCTCGGCGCGCGTGCGCTCCAGCGTCTCCTCGGCCTGCCGGCGCAGCGTCGTCGCCCGCTCGATCGCCTCCGTACGGACCCGCTCGCTGTCCGCGGTGGCCCCTGAACGGACGTCGTCCGCGTCGGCCTTCGCCTTGGTCAGCAGCTCCTCGGCGGTCCCGGCCGCCTCCTCGATCTGCTGGACGGCCTCGCGGCGCGCCTCGCTGCGGATCCGCTCGCCCTCGGCGACGGCCTCGGAGCGCAGCTGCTCGGCCTCGCCGCGCAGCCGGCGCGCCTCCTCCTGCAGTTCGACCGTCTTGGCCCGGTACTCCTTGGTGTCGTCCTTCGCAGCGCCCTTGAGCTCCTCGGCCGTGTCATGGGCCTGGGCGCGCAGCCGGTCCGCCTCGGTCTCGGCCTCGTGGCGGATCCGCTCGGCCTCCTCGGTGGCCTTGCGCGTGGTGGCCTTGGCCTCCTCGGACGCCTTGTTGAGGACCTCCTCGGCGGTGCGGGCGGCCTTCGCGAGCTGCGCCGCGGAGTCCTCGGCGGCGATCGTGCGGGCCTTCTCGGCGGCTTCCGCGAGGACCTTCTCCGCCTCGGCGCGGGCGTCCGCGAGCGCCTGCTCGGCCTCGGCCTTGAGGGACTCCGACTCCTTCGTGGCCTCGCCGACCAGCCGGGCGATCTCCGACCTGGCGGTGCGGGTGCGCTGCTCGTTGGCAGACTCGGCGGCCGTGAGCGTCTTGTGCGCGGCGTCCTTGGCCTCGGTGACGACCTTCTCGGCCTCCGCGCGGGCCTCGCGCAGCTTCTCCTCGGCCTCATGGAGCCGCTGCTCGGCGGCGCGGCTGAGTTCCGACGCCTGCTGGCGGGCCTGGTCGGACTCGGCGCTGGTCGTGGAGCGCAGCTGCTCGGCGTGGGTGGTGGCCTCGTGGGCCTGCGTCGACGCGGCGTTCAGCAGCCGCTCGGCGTCCTTGCGGGCGCGCAGCAGGATCGCTTCGGCTTCGCCGCGGGCCGACTCGGCCTCGGAGCCGAGCCGCCCCCGGGTCTCCTCGGCGACGCGGGTGGCCTCGGCGCGTGCGGCGGCCAGCGCCTGCTCGGCCTCGGCGCGCGACTCGTCGAGGAGCCGGCGGGCCTGGGACTCGGTGCGGGCCCGCAGCTGCTCGGCCCAGGCCACGTTCTCGTTGACGTGCGCCTCGACGGTCTGGCGGCGCTCGGCGAGTTCCTGGTCGAGTCGCTGGCGGCGCTGGTTGGCCTCGGCGTGCAGCTCGGCCTGGAGGCGGGCCTGGTGCTCGGCGTGCTCCTGGAGGATGCGCTGCGTCTGCGCCCGGGCCTCGCGCAACTCCCGCTCGGCGTCCGAGCGGAGCTGGTCGGCCTGGATCTGGGCGTTACGCAGCATCTGCTCGGCCTGGTAGCCGATGTCGGCGCTGTCGTACGCGGGACGGGACGCGAGAGCGCGGCGCGCCTCGTGCAGCTTGGCGCGCAACACCTCGACCTGGTATCCGAGGTCCTCGGCGTGCTGGACGGCCTTCTCCCGCTCGGTCTTCAGCCGGTCCATCTCGGCTTCGAACCGCGAGAGGTGGTCGTCGTCAGCTCGGTGGCTCTCCTGGCGTTCGTAGCCCCGCACTGCGCGGTCCCATCCGTCCCCTGGTCGCAAGTCTCTACAGTCGAGCACCGTTCGCCGGGAACGGCCCCCCGGGGAATGGTGTCAGATCACAGTCGAGGACGTGGCGCGACCCCGTTCCGGCCCCGGCCCGGAGCCGCCCACTCTACCGGGCCAGGAATCCGGAGGTCAGTGCTCCGCCGAGGACGGGTCGGCGGACGTGACGAGTTCCGTGAGCACACCGTGGCAGTCCTTGGGGTGCAGGAACGTGATCCGCGAGCCCATAGAACCGATGCGCGGCTCGTCGTAGAGGACCCGTACGCCCTTGTCGCGGACGGACTGCGCGTCGCCGTCGACGTCGGCCGTGCCGAAGGCGATGTGGTGCACACCCTCACCGTTCTTGGCCAGCCACTTCCCGACCGCGGAGTCCTCGCGGGTGGGCTCCAGGAGCTGGAGGTACGAGGCGCCGCCGTCCGAGGTCTCATTGATCTTGAGCATGGCCTCGCGGACGCCCTGCTCCTCGTTGACCTCGGTGTGGAACACCTCGAAGCCGTACGTGGCCCGGTAGAACTCGACAGTCGTGTCGAGGTCGAAGCAGGCGATCCCGATGTGGTCGATTCGCGTCAGCATGGCTCCAGTGCAGCGCCCGGGCGATGGTTACGCAACGTGCGCGCCATCACACCGGCTGCCCGATGACCCGGACACGAACCGCTCAGTACAGTTCAAGTAAACCCTCGTTCACTCCTCAGCCGCCGTGCTGGAAGGGGATCCCCTCTCATGTCTGGAACGAACAGCACCACCTCCGTGATCGTTGCCGGTGCCCGTACCCCCATGGGGCGGCTGCTCGGCTCGCTGAAGTCCTTCTCGGGGGCCGACCTGGGCGGCTTCGCGATCAAGGCCGCGCTGGACCGCGCCGGGATCGGCGGTGACCAGGTGCAGTACGTGATCATGGGCCAGGTGCTCCAGGCCGGGGCGGGGCAGATCCCGGCCCGCCAGGCCGCGGTCAAGGCCGGCATCCCCATGAGCGTGCCCGCGCTGACCGTCAACAAGGTGTGTCTGTCCGGCCTCGACGCGATCGCCCTGGCGGACCAGCTCATCCGTGCGGGTGAGTTCGACGTGATCGTCGCCGGCGGCCAGGAGTCCATGACGAACGCGCCGCACCTGCTGCCGAAGTCCCGTGAGGGCTTCAAGTACGGCGCGATCGAGATGCTCGACGCGATGGCGTACGACGGCCTCACCGACGCCTTCGAGGGCATCGCCATGGGCGAGTCGACCGAGAAGCACAACACCCGCCTCGGCATCGCCCGGCCCGAGCAGGACGAGATCGCCGCTCTGTCGCACCAGCGCGCCGCCGCCGCACAGAAGAACGGCCTCTTCGAGGCCGAGATCACGCCGGTCGAGATCCCGCAGCGCAAGGGCGAGCCGGTCGTCTTCAGCAAGGACGAGGGCATCCGCGCCGAGACGACGGTCGAGTCGCTCGGCAAGCTGCGCCCGGCCTTCGCGAAGGACGGCACGATCACGGCCGGTACGTCGTCGCAGATCTCAGACGGTGCTGCCGCGGTCGTCGTGATGAGCAAGGCCAAGGCCGAGGAACTCGGCCTCGAGTGGATCGCAGAGATCGGCGCGCACGGCAATGTGGCGGGCCCGGACAACTCGCTCCAGTCCCAGCCGTCCAACGCGATCGCGCACGCCCTCAAGAAGGAGGGCCTGGAGGTCTCCGACCTCGACCTCATCGAGATCAACGAGGCGTTCGCCGCGGTTGCCGTGCAGTCAATGAAGGACCTCGGGGTATCCCCCGAAAAGGTGAACGTCAATGGTGGTGCGATTGCCCTGGGGCACCCCATCGGCATGTCCGGCGCGCGGGTCGTCCTGCACCTGGCGCTGGAGCTGAAGCGGCGCGGAGGCGGGATCGGCGCGGCGGCGCTGTGCGGCGGCGGCGGTCAGGGTGACGCGCTGATCGTCCGCGTACCGGCCAAGTAAGTCCTGTCGAGAACGGAGCACGCACGATGGTGGACGTCGCCCAGCTGGTCGCCCAGGCGCGAGAGGGCCGGCCGCGGGCCGTGGCCCGGCTGATCTCACTCGTCGAGGGGGCGTCCCCGCAGCTCCGTGAGGTCATGGCGGCGCTCGCGCCGCTGACCGGCGGCGCGTACGTGGTGGGGCTGACCGGTTCGCCGGGTGTCGGCAAGTCGACGTCCACGTCCGCGCTGGTGACGGCGTACCGGCGGGCCGGGAAGCGGGTCGGCGTCCTGGCCGTCGACCCGTCCTCGCCCTTCTCGGGCGGGGCGCTGCTGGGCGACCGGGTGCGGATGTCGGAGCACGCGTCCGACCCCGGCGTCTACATCCGGTCGATGGCCACCCGCGGCCATCTCGGCGGCCTCGCGTGGGCCGCGCCCCAGGCCATCCGCGTCCTGGACGCGGCCGGCTGCGACGTGGTGCTGGTGGAGACGGTCGGCGTGGGCCAGTCGGAGGTCGAGATCGCCTCCGAGGCCGACACGTCGGTGGTGCTGCTCGCGCCCGGCATGGGCGACGGCATCCAGGCCGCGAAGGCGGGCATCCTGGAGATCGGCGACGTGTACGTCGTCAACAAGGCGGACCGCGACGGCGCCGACGCGACCGCGCGCGAGCTCAACCACATGCTCGGGCTGGGCGAGTCCCGTGCGCCGGGTGACTGGCGGCCGCCGATCGTGAAGACGGTCGCGGCGCGGGGCGAGGGCATCGACGAGGTCGTCGAGGCCCTGGAGAAGCACCGGGCGTGGATGGAGGAGCACGGCGTCCTCGCGGAGCGGCGCACCCGGCGGGCCGCGCACGAGGTCGAGACGATCGCGGTCACCGCCCTGCGCGAGCGCATCGGCGACCTGCGCGGCGACCGCCGCCTGGACGCGCTGGCGGCCCGCATCGTGGCGGGCGAACTCGACCCGTACGCGGCGGCGGACGAACTGGTGGCGGGCCTCACGACCACGTGACGCCTCCGGCGGGGTGCCCCGCCGGAGGGGCACCCCGCCGGCGAGGTGGGCGGTACCCGTGAGTGGGCCGGTGTGGTCCGTCCTCAGGCTCCCCCTGCACCCTGCGGCGTGGGGGGACCCCCGGACGGGCTCGGTGCGGCGGCTGCCGGTGGGTGGTGGTGCGGGGCCCCTCCGGACTCGCCTCCTCGAAATCGGTGGGTACGGCGTGAGCCCGTACGGGGGAGCGGTTTCTGCGGGGGCGACCCTGCACGGCCCGCCCCAGGTTCGCTCCCGGCTGCGGCCCGGTGGGTGGGTACGAACCAGGTGGCCGCCCACCGGGGTCGGCCCCCACCGGTAACCATGCCCGGGGCGCGCAGGGGTCGTGTTCGGGACACCGAAGCGTGATGTGTGGCGCGCGGCGCTACCGGCGACCGTGGGGTACTGGGTGCGCGCCGTACATCATGCCGTCCCGGATACGAGCCCCGGAGCGGCCCCGGGACGGCAACCGATCCGGCGTGGGCGACCCCGTCACACCCAGCGCGTCCGGCGTTCGAGGACGGACACCCCGGCCCAGCCGGCGGCAGGGGGGCGCCCCCATGCCCCGAACCGGGGGCGCGGGGGCGCCGGAGGGTCCCCGTCAGACCTTGCCGCGCCGCCCGCGCAAATGGTCGGCCACCGGCTTGAGGGCCTCGCTCAGATCCGCGAGCGCCTCCGGCGACAGCAGGCCGATGAAGTGCTGGCGCACGGACTCGACGTGGTGCGGCGCGACCTTCTGCATCGTCTCCGTGCCGTGGTCGGTCAGGACGGCGTACAACCCACGGCGGTCGGACTCGCAGTTCTCCCTGCGGACCAGGCCCGCGTTCTCCATACGGGTGATCTGGTGGGAGAGCCGGCTCTTCGACTGGAGTGTGGCCGCGGCCAGGTCACTCATGCGCATGCGCCGGTCCGCGGACTCCGAGAGATTCACGAGGATCTCGTAGTCGTTCATGGTCAGGCCGAACGGTTGCAGGTCCTTCTCCATCTGGTACGTCAACAACCTGTTGACATCCAGATACGTGCGCCAGGCGCACTGCTCCGTATCGCTCAGCCAGCGCGTGGCCGTCTCGGTCTCCATATATGGATACTACCCTAAGAAGTTGAAAGACGGACGAAGTCATCGGGTGTGACGCCCGGCGTCCTTGTGTCCACGGTCTCCATGGTCCCCCACACAAGGGCGCAGACGTTCGACGTCACACTCCGCAGACTACCGCTCACAGCCCGAAGCGACGCTGGAGGTCCCCAAGCTGGCCGGGAAGGCGCGGGGAGGACCCGTGCTGACCGGGTGTCGCGTGGCCCCCGTGGCCCCCGCCCGGCACTCCGTCCGCGTGCGGGACGGTGCCCGTCGCCTGCTCGGGCATGAGCGTCTCCGTGGACTGGAGAAGTACCGTCCCCGCGCCCACGAACTCGAACTGGTGCTCCTCGCCCGACGCCCCGCCGATCCCCGCGAGCTGTCGCAGGCCGCCCATGACGCCGCTCATGTAGCCGTGGTCGTAGTGGTGGCACGGCGACGGGCAGTCCGCCCAGCCGACCAGCGCCTGCGGGTCCACCCGGATCGGCGGCTCCATGAAGACCACCGGACCGTTCGACGCCGCCACGAACTTGCCCGTGCCGATCAGCGTCAGAAAGCCCGGCACGATCGACTGCTTCAGCGCCAGCGACGGCTGGTAGGCCAGCAGATTCCCGGACCGGATCGTCAGATTGCCGTCCTCCAGGTCGTACGAGTTCACGTCGAACGCCCGGTCGGCGAGCAGCATCTTGCCGCTGCCCTCGGCCACCACCCAGTCGCTCGCGTGCAGCGGCGAGTGGAAGCTCGTACGCATCAGCCGGTCGAGGCGACCGTGCCCGATGCCGTTGAACTCGATCTGCCCGTAGTAGGCGATCATCTTGCCCTTCTGCAGGAACCACTGGGAGCCCTTGAGCTCCACGCAGAAGGTGTAGGCGTTGACGTTGTCGTCGCTCGGCAGGGTCATCGGGTCGAAAATCACCGGCGTGCTCACAGCTTCTCCTCCGACGCCTGGACGTACACCGCACCACTGCCGCTCAGCTCCAGCTGGAACGCCTCGCCCGAGCCGCGCCCCACCATGTCGCGCCAGCCGAGCGCGGTGGAGAGCTTGTTCCGCACGTCGCCGTGGTGCGCGACGTACGCCTGCGGGTCGACATGGACCGGCCGGCTCGGAGTGATCGGCAGCTCGATCACCCCGCCGTGCGCCATGACCGCGACCGCGCCGTGCCCCTTCAGCGTCGTGGTGAACAGGCCCTGGCCGGTGACCTGGCCGCGCACCATGCCCATGACTCCGCCCTGCGAGCCCATGAACATCGTGCCCTGCTGCAGCGTGCCGTCGAAGGCGAGCAGCCGGTCGGCCTCGACGTAGAGGGAGTCGCCGGTCAGATTGATCACCTGGATGTGGTGGCCGCCGTGGCCGAACATCACCGTGCCGCTGCCCTCGACCGTCATCAGCGGGGTCGCCTCGTCGGCCACGCGCCGGCCGATCATCGACATCAGGCCGCCCTGGCCGCCCGCCATGTTCGGGGTGAAGGACACCTCGCCCTTGTACGCGAGCATCGCGCCGCGCTGGCTGTACATCTTCTGGCCGGGGACGACCGTCGCCTCGACCACCTTCGAGTTGATCTCACGGAAGGGCATGTCACACGTCCCCTGCGATCGTGTTGCGCTCGCTCGGCTGTACGTACACGAGCCCGTCGCCCTCGAACCGGATCTGGAACGCCTCACCGCCGCCCTCGCCGAGCAGCGTGCGGAAGGTCACACCGGACTGGAAGCTCTGCTGGACGTTGCCCTGGTGCGCGATGTACGCGCCGGGGTCGACCGAGAGCGGGTACTGGGGGGTGACGCGCAGCACCACGGCAGGCCCGTCCGACATGATCGCTGCCTGGCCCGTGCCCTCGAGGGTCGTCGTGAACAGGCCGTTGCCGGTCGCGCCTCCGCGCAGGCCGGTGAAGCTGGTGCCGGTGCGCAGCCCGCCGTCCGTGCAGAGGAGATTGCTCGACTCGACGTACAGCTTGTCGCCGTGCAGCGAGACGAGGTTGATCTCGGACGCGCGGTCGGCGAAGTAGCAGGTGCCCTGGCCCTTCACCTCCATCATGGTCATCTGCTCGCCGGTGAGGCGGCGGGTCACCATGCCTCGGATGCCCTCACCGCCGCCGGACAGTTTCTTGAACGCCATCTGGCCGTCGTACGCGACCATCGACCCGTTCTTCGCCTTGACGGTGTCCCCGGTCATGTCGACGGCGAGCACCTTGCTGCCTTGAAGTCGGAACATTGCCACGGGGTGACGGTACTGGGCGGGGGACGTTTTGGGACAGGCCCCTCGGAACGATCACGACCCCGACCCGACCCCGAAGCCACCCGGAGTAAAGACCAGGGGAAGCGCGGTGCCACAATGGCAGCGCTTGTGCGTGCGTTCACAAGACCGCCGACCCCTCCACCGAAGGTGCCTTTCGTGGACATCAAGACCGCCTCCTCCCTCCACCGCCTCCGACTCGTCTCCGCGCCGGAGGCCGTGTCGTTCCTCGTGCTGCTCGTCTGCTCGGTGCTCAAGCGCACGACGGAGTTCAATGCCGTCCCGGTCATGGGCGCGATCCACGGCGTGCTCTTCGTCCTGTACGTGATCTTCTGGCTGGACGCCTGGAACCGTACGAAGTGGACGTTCGGGACGGCCGCGCTCTACTTCGTCCTGTCCGTGCTGCCCTTCGGCGGCTTCGTCGCCGAGCGCAAGCTCAAGCGCGCCGCCGAGGACGCGGTCATCGCCGCCCGCGCGCGCCGCGAGGGCACGGTGAGCGCGTGATCGTCGCCTTCTCCGTCACCCCGCTGGGCGTCGGCGAGGACGTCGGCGAGTACGTCGCCGACGCCGTGCGCGTCGTCCGCGAGTCCGGGCTGCCCAACCGCACGGACGCCATGTTCACCTCCGTCGAGGGCGAGTGGGACGAGGTCATGGACGTCGTCAAGCGCGCAGTCGCCGCCGTCGAGGCCCGCGCGCCGCGCGTCTCCCTCGTCCTGAAGGCGGACATCAGGCCCGGTGTCACGGACGGGCTGACCAGCAAGGTCGAGACGGTGGAGCGCCACCTGTCCGCCTGAGCCGCAGCACCGGAGAGCCCCTGGCCCGTGTGGCCGGGGGCTCTTTCGTCATCCTTGATCGAGCGACTGCTCGAAATGCCGCTGCGCACGCTCGCCGAACAGGGCATCGCCAAGACGTCGGCCCGCTCCATAGCCGCCGCCGGGGTCGACCAGGCGCTCGTCTTCCACCATTTCGGCTCTGTCGACGAGCTGCCGGCCGCCGCCTGCCGCCATGGCGCGGAGCAGCGTGTGGCCCGCCACCGCGACCGCCCCGGGAAGATCACCGGCCTTGCGGAGCTGCTCGAGTTCGGCCGCGAGATGTACGCGGAGGAGCGTGCGGCCGGCCATGTCGCGTTCCTGGGACAGCTGCTCGCGGGCGCCCAGACCCGGCCCCGGCTCGCGCCCGCCACCGCCGCCGGGCTCGATCTCTGGATCGAGGAGATCGAGAAGGTGCTCACCCGGGGTCCTCGCCGGGTCTCCGCTCGGCGAGCTCACCGACTCCGCGGGCCTCGCCCGCGCGGTCGCCGCCTCCTTCGTGGGCCTGGAACTCTACGAGGGCGTGGATCCGGACGGCGCAGGGCGTGCCCTCGATGCCCTGGAGCACCTCACCGTGCCGGCCGCCGCCCTGAAGGAGCTGGGACCGGTCGCGCAGCGAGCCGTGCGGCACCGGCTGCGGCGCACGGTCCGCCGCTGACCTCCGCGGGGTCCTCGTCTCCCATCGGACCGAAGTTCGAGACGGGGCTGACCGGCATATGACCAGTCGGTAAGGTCGGTGCCGTGCCGAAGCCGCTCAGCCTTCCGTTCGACCCCATCGCCCGAGCCGACGAGCTCTGGCGGCAGCGTTGGGGCCCCGTGCCCTCGATGTCCGCGATCACCTCGATCATGCGGGCGCAACAGATCCTGCTCGCCGAGGTCGACGCCGTCGTCAAGCCGTACGGACTGACCTTCGCGCGGTACGAGGCGCTGGTGCTGCTCACCTTCTCCAAGGCCGGTGAGCTGCCGATGTCCAAGATCGGCGAGCGCCTGATGGTGCATCCGACGTCCGTGACGAACACGGTGGACCGGTTGGTGAGGTCCGGCCTGGTCGCCAAGCGCCCCAACCCGAACGACGGACGCGGGACCCTGGCGTCGATCACCGAGAAGGGCCGCGAGGTCGTCGAGGCGGCCACCCGCGATCTGATGGAGATGGACTTCGGGCTCGGGGCGTACGACTCCGAGGAGTGCGGGGAGATCTTCGCGCTGCTGCGGCCCCTGCGCATCGCCGCGCACGACTTCGAGGAGAAGTGACCGGTGCGACGCGGCCCGGGCTGACGTGACCCACGTCCCCCGACCCGCCGGAAGATCGCCCAAACCGGACGGTTAACCTCGTCGGCATGAAGAAGAGCGTGCTGACCCGCTACCGGGTGATGGCCTATGTCACCGCCGTGATGCTGCTCGTGCTGTGCACCTGCATGGTGTTCAAGTACGGCTTCGACATGGGCGAGGACGTCACCTTCGCGGTCTCCCAGGCCCACGGCATCCTCTACATCATCTACCTGATCTTCGCCTTCGACCTGGGCTCCAAGGCCAAGTGGTCGTTCGGCAAGCTGCTGTGGGTGCTGCTCTCCGGGACGATCCCCTTCGCGGCTTTCTTCGTGGAGCGCAAGGTCACACGCGAGGCCGAGCCGCTGGTCAGCGGGCAGGTTCCGGCGGTCGCCAAGGCATGAACCCACCGCCGTACGGGTACGTACGGCGGTTTGCCATCGACATTTACTTGGACGTCCTAGTAAATTCGAGGGTATGGACGCTGACGCCATCGAGGAGGGCCGCCGCCGCTGGCAGGCCCGGTACGACACCGCAAAGAAGCGGAACGCCGACTTCACCACGCTCTCCGGTGATCCGGTCGAGCCGGTCTACGGGCCCAGGCCCGGCGACACCTACGAGGGCTTCGAGCGGATCGGCTGGCCCGGCGAGTATCCGTTCACGCGCGGCCTGTACCCGACGGGCTACCGCGGCCGCACCTGGACCATCCGCCAGTTCGCCGGCTTCGGCAACGCCGAGCAGACCAACGAGCGGTACAAGATGATCCTGGCCGCCGGCGGCGGCGGGCTCAGCGTCGCCTTCGACATGCCCACACTGATGGGCCGCGACTCCGACGAACCGCGCTCGCTCGGCGAGGTCGGCCACTGCGGTGTCGCCATCGACTCCGCCGCCGACATGGACGTCCTCTTCAAGGGCATCCCGCTCGGCGACGTCACCACCTCCATGACCATCAGCGGACCGGCCGTCCCGGTCTTCTGCATGTACCTCGTCGCCGCCGAGCGGCAGGGCGTCGACCCGGGTGTGCTCAACGGCACGCTGCAGACGGACATCTTCAAGGAGTACATCGCGCAGAAGGAGTGGCTCTTCCAGCCCGAGCCCCATCTGCGCCTGATCGGCGACCTGATGGAGCACTGCGCCCGCTCCATCCCCGCGTACAAGCCGCTCTCCGTCTCCGGCTACCACATCCGCGAGGCGGGCGCGACGGCCGCGCAGGAGCTGGCGTACACGCTCGCGGACGGCTTCGGATACGTCGAACTCGGCCTGAGCCGGGGCCTGGACGTGGACGTCTTCGCACCCGGTCTCTCCTTCTTCTTCGACGCGCACGTCGACTTCTTCGAGGAGATCGCCAAGTTCCGTGCGGCCCGCCGCATCTGGGCGCGCTGGATGAAGGACGTGTACGGGGCGAAGACCGACAAGGCGCAGTGGCTGCGCTTCCACACCCAGACCGCCGGGGTCTCGCTGACGGCCCAGCAGCCGTACAACAACGTCGTACGGACCGCCGTGGAGGCCCTCGCGGCCGTGCTCGGCGGCACCAACTCGCTGCACACCAACGCCCTGGACGAGACCCTCGCCCTGCCGTCCGAGCAGGCCGCCGAGATCGCCCTGCGCACGCAGCAGGTGCTCATGGAGGAGACCGGCGTCGCCAACGTGGCCGACCCGTTGGGCGGTTCCTGGTACATCGAGCAGCTCACCGACCGCATCGAGGCCGACGCCGAGAAGATCTTCGACCAGATCAAGGAGCGCGGGCTGCGCGCCCACCCCGACGGGCAGCACCCCATCGGGCCGATGACGTCCGGCATTCTGCGCGGCATCGAGGACGGCTGGTTCACCGGCGAGATCGCCGAGTCGGCGTTCCGCTACCAGCAGTCGCTGGAGAAGGGCGACAAGCGGGTCGTCGGTGTCAACGTCCACCACGGCTCGGTCACCGGCGACCTGGAGATCCTCCGCGTCAGCCACGAGGTGGAGTGGGAGCAGGTCCGCATCCTCGGCGAGCGCAAGTCGCGGCGCGACGACGCGCGCGTACGGGCCTCGCTGGACGCGATGCTGACAGCCGCCCGCGACGGTTCGAACATGATCGAGCCGATGCTCGACGCGGTACGTGCCGAGGCGACGCTCGGTGAGATCTGCGGCGTGCTGCGGGACGAGTGGGGTACCTACACGGAGCCGCCGGGCTTCTGACCCGGCGTCCCACCCGAAACCCGGTGGAAGGACCGGCCTCCCAGCCCTACGGTGGCGGGATGGCCGGTCTTCCCGTTCCCGTGCGTGACGTACGCGTCCGCATCCAGTCCGTCGGCGCCTGCGGGCCCTTCGCGCGCCTCACCGCGGACTTCGAGCCACCCGGGGAGAGCGGTGAGCCGGAGTTCGTGAACACGGTGCCCGAGGAACTGCTGGCGGCGGAGTACGTTCCGGCGATCCGGGCCGGCCTGCGGGAGGGCCTCGACGGTGTGGCCGCCCGCGTGAGGCTCACCGACGGCCGCCACCACGAAGTGGACTCGTCGGAGTACGGCTTCAAGACGGCCGGACGGATGGCGGCCCGTGCCGCGCTCATCGGGGCCGGGCTGCTGCCGCCGGAGGAGGCGGAGAAGCTCCCCAAGGTGACCTGGCCGGGCAAGCCGAAGCCCGATCAACCCGCCTCCCGCTGAGGCGATGTCAAGGCCGTCCGTCGCTCGACCTCCAGGCCGTCCGCCGCTCGACCTCGAAGGCGTCCGGCGCTTGAGCAGCGAGCCCGTCCTGCGTTCGCGGACGGCCGCTCGGGCCCACCGGGCGGTGCCGGACGCCGGCACCTCTGCCGCGCGGCGGTACCGCCGCGCCTCGGAGACCGTCCGAAGGGCGAGTCGGCCGCCGCGCCTGCGCCGCCGACCCGGGTGCGGGCTCATCCCTCGACCGTCGCGCCCAGCCCTCCCAGCAGCACCGCGGTGAAGCGGCGGACCCAGTCCGCGTCGACGGGTTCGCAGCTCACCAGCGCCCGGTGCACCACCGCGCCCGCGATCACGTCGAAGATCAGGTCGGCGGTGGCGGCGGCCGCCTCCGGGTCGGTCTCCGTCGGCAGTTCGCCGCGCGCCTGCGCCCGCGCCCGGCCCTCGAGGACCAGCCGCTTCTGGCGGTCCACGATCGAGACCCGGATCCGCTCGCGCAGCGGCTCGTCGCGCGTCGACTCGGCGACCACCGCCATCAGCGCGGTCCTGGCCTCGGGCCGCTGCAGCAGCTCCGCGAACTGCAGCACCACACCCTCGATGTCCGCCGCGAGCGAGCCCCGGTCGGGAAGCTCCAGTTCGTCGAACAGGACGGCGACGGCGTCCACGACGAGTTCGTTCTTGCCGGCCCAGCGCCGGTAGAGCGTGGTTTTGGCCACCCCGGCCCGGGTCGCCACGTCGCCCATCGTGAGCTTGGACCAGCCCAGCTCGACCAGGGCCGCCCTGGTCGCGTCAAGGATGGCGGCGTCCGCCTCGGCGCTGCGGGGGCGGCCGGTGCGGGTCGATTTCGGACGGGTGCGGCTACACATGACGGCGACCATACCGGTCAGTAGGTGATGCGCTGTGAGGGCAGTTCACGGGGTGTTCCTTCCCGTCCCCGTGGCAATCGAGTTACGCTACGACTCGTAGCGAAAGCGTGAAGCTGAGCGACAACCACAGGCGCCAGGTGGGGACCCGGCGCACAGTACGCATCGCAGTACGCACCACCCGCGGTCGGCGTTCTTCCGTCGGGTTTTTCACTCGTGCGCGCGGAGGGGGGAGGATGTACTCATGCAGCCTAGGAACATGTCCATGAGCGGCGTCGTCGACCTCGCCGCGGTGAAGGCGGCCGGCGAGGCCAAGGCCAAGGCGGAACAGGCGCGTGCCGAGGCCGCCCGCCAGGGCGGCGGCGGTGCCGTACCCCCCTCCAGCCTGGTGATCGACGTCGACGATGCGGGCTTCGAGCGCGACATCCTCCAGCGCTCGGCCGAAGTGCCGGTCGTCATCGACTTCTGGGCCGAGTGGTGCGAGCCCTGCAAGCAGCTGAGCCCCGTGCTGGAGCGGCTCGCCCGTGAATACAACGGCCGTTTCGTGCTCGCCAAGATCGACGTCGAAGCCAACCAGATGCTGATGCAGCAGTTCGGGATCCAGGGCATCCCGGCTGTCTTCGCGGTGGTCGCCGGCCAGGCGCTGCCGCTCTTCCAGGGCCTGGCGCCGGAACAGCAGATCCGGGAGACCCTCGACCAGCTGATCCAGGTCTCCGAGGAGCGCTTCGGCCTCACCGGCATCACCGTCGACGCGGACGCCGAGGAGGCGGACGCGGGCCCGGCGCCCGTCCCGGCGGGGCCGTACGACGCGCTGCTCGAAGCGGCCGTCCGGGCGCTGGACGCGGGCGACCTCGCCGGCGCCGTCCAGGCGTACAGGAACGTGCTCTCCGACGACCCGGGCAACACGGAGGCCAAGCTCGGCCTCGCCCAGGCCGAACTGCTCGCCCGGGTGCAGGACATGGACCCGTCGGCGGTGCGCAAGGAGGCCGCCGACAGGCCCGACGACATCCAGGCGCAGATCGCCGCCGCCGACCTCGATCTGGTCGGCGGGCACGTCGAGGACGCCTTCGGCCGGCTCGTCGACACCGTGCGGCGCACGGTGGGCGAGGACCGCAACGCCGCCCGGCTGCGGCTGCTGGAGCTCTTCGAGGTGATCGGTCCGGACGACCCGCGGGTGACGGCTGCGCGTACGGCGCTGGCGCGCGTGCTGTTCTGACGGGTTCACGTCGCCGATGCAGGCGGCGGATTTGGCGACAGAGTGACAAACGGCGGCCGTGCTTTACCAAAACTTGGTAAACGCGGCCGCTGTTACTTGGAGTAAATCAACTGCGTTGTTCTGTCCGCTTTTCAGCGGCAATCTGCTGACTTTTCGACCTGGCTCGGGGCACCCTGCGTCGTCGGGTGACGTCACCCCGTCGTGCCGTGGTTATCCGTCCGTTACTAGCCAGTAACGAACCCCCTTGTGTCCCGGCGCGTAATGCACCACGATCGGCGACGCTCGGTCCATTACCGCACCAGCCCGGCAGCCAGCCGCGTCCGCGGTCCTGGGTCCCCACCGAGTGGGCCGGCGGCAGAGGCGCCGGCCGAGGACAGGGGGGTTCCTGCCCGACCTGGCAGGGCCTGTCCATTGCGGTTGCGCGAAGGCGTGGCCAGTGGTTGTCGCTCGGGGGTGATCGCCGGTGATGCGGACGCGGCTCGCGCCTGTTCTCACGGCGCTCTCCTTCCCGAGGACGTAGCACTTCTCCCATCCCAGGACGGACCTCCTCGGTCCGTACCGGAGATGTACGTCCGAGAAGGAGGAACAGATATGTCCCAGGTTCGTGGTGGGACCAGATGGAAGCGGTTCGCGGTCGTCATGGTGCCGTCCGTGGCCGCCACGGCTGCGATAGGCGTCGGTCTGGCACAGGGCGCGCTGGCGGCGTCCTTCAGCGTTTCGGGCCAGAGCTTCAAGGTGACGGCCGACGCGCTGGACGGTGAGGACTTTTTCCAGTACGGAAGCCTCGCGACGGGCACCGACCTCAAGGGCAACAAGACCGCCCACCCGGTCGCGGTGTCGGCGTTCAGCCACGCGACGATCACCAACATGTGCCAGTCGGTCGTCACTCCCGACGTGCCGTTCTTCGGCAGCGTCAGCCTGGAGCTGCGTGCCGGTGGCAAGGGCACGCCCGTCGATGCGACGAACCTCTACCTGGACGTCGCGGAGCTCCAGGCAGACGCCGAGTTCAAGAACATCGACATCGGCGTCGCCGCGGGTGACGAGGACAACAAGCCGGGCATCCAGCCGGGCACCCAGGCGAACAAGTACGGCTTCGCCCAGCGGGCCGATGAAGCCCACCTGAAGAACGTCAAGCAGACGGCGTGGGCGACCACCGCCGGCACCTTCAAGCTGAGCGGTCTCAGCATGAAGCTGCACAAGGGCGTCAAGGAGTGCTACTAAGCACCCGCCCGGGCGGGTGGGGAGCGGCTTCCGTGTCCCCGCCCGCCCGACCCTCACTCCTTTTCACAGCAACACCGGTTCCAGGGAGCTGTTTTCCATGAGCGCCGAGTCACCGGGGCAGAACGACGAGCACTACCTCCGCGTCATCAAGCGGCGTTTCCGCGACTGGCGGGGCCAGCGGCCCTTCTGGGCCGGCCTGTTCACGATGCTCGGCGGCGTACCGATTGCCTACCTCCCGTATGCCAGCCTCAAGCTCGGCCATATGACGCTGAACATGGCCACGACGGCGGGCGCGGGTTCGCTGATCATCGGCGTACTGCTGGTGACGCTGGGGCTGACGATGTGGTTCCACCACATTGTGCGGGTGTTCGCCGGTGTCGCCGCGATTCTGCTGGCGCTGATCTCGCTGCCGGTCTCCAACATCGGAGGCTTCCTCATCGGCTTCCTGCTCTCCCTGATGGGTGGTGCGCTCTCCATCTCGTGGGCGCCCGGGAAGCCCGCCGACCCGACCGAGGACACCGCGCAGCCGACTGCCCCGGCCCCCGCGGCGGACAATGCCGACGTTCCGCTCGTACCCGGTCCGCAGTTCTCGGACACGGTGAGCATCACGAAGACGACCACCCACACCGACGGCGGGAGCAACAGTGCGGGGTGACGAAGAATCACTGATCGCGGCCGATGGCGACCCCCGCCTGAGAAAGGGCCCGCGTCACGCGGCCCCGAGGAAGTCGCTGCTCACCAAGCTGCAGATACCCGCGGGCAAGGCCATGGCCATCGCGGCGATGCCCACGGCGGTCTTCGTCGGCATGGGACTCACGCCCAAGCTGGCGCTCGCCGACGAGAAGGACATCCCGTTCGCCCCCGGACCGTGCGTGACCCGCTCGGACGAGCCGCAGGAGACGGAGGAGTCGCCGTCCGCCTCGGAGTCGTCGAAGCCCTCGGACGACGCGTCCGACTCCACGGACGAGCCGTCGGACAAGCCCTCCGACGAGCCGTCCGCGAGCCCGTCGGGCGATGCCGGCGACGAGCCGAAGCCGGGCGCGTCCCCCTCGGCGTCCGAGCCGGCGGCCACGCCGGCCGGTCAGTCGGCACCGTCCGCGGACCCCACTCCCAGCGAGACCAAGAACCCGCTCGACCCGCTAGGTGTCGGCGACGCGATCAAGGACCTGCTCGACGGCCCGGACGCGGAGCCGACGGCCACCGCGACGGCCACGCCGACGCCGAGCGACACGGCGAAGCCCACCGAGGAGCCGTCGAAGCCGGCCGAGGAGACCCCGTCCAAGCCGGCGGAGTCGTCGAAGGACCCGGTCACCGGCACGGTGGACAGCACCAAGGACGCCATCAAGGACGCGGCCGAAAAGGCCGGCGCCGAGGTCGAGGAGCTCGACGACAAGGTCAAGGGCCTGGACCCGGTCAAGGACGAGGACATCCCGGAGGGCGCCGACGGCAAGCCGCGCTTCCCGTGTCCCACCCCTGACCCGGAGGCGCTCGCCGCCGCCGACCTGGAGCCGGGCATCCCGCTGCTGCCGGACGACCCCTGGCGGCTGGAGAGCTCCAAGCTCACGCTGAGCGGTCTCAAGTACCACGGCATCGTCGAGGTCAAGACCGGCAGCGGCAAGATCAAGAAGGCGCTGAAGTTCACGGCGACCTCGGTGGACATCAAGGACCTGCACCAACTCGTGGTGGGCCCGAACGGAACCACCGCGCACGTCGAGGCGGCGAAGGGCTCCACGTCCACGATCCGCAACGGCACGGTGACCATGTACACGGAGGAGCTGAAGGGCAACCTCTTCGGCCTCATCCCGGTCACGTTCAGCCCGCAGACTCCGCCGCCGCTGGACGTCCCCTTCGCGATCTTCACCGACGTGAAGATCAAGCAGGCCGGCCAGTTCGGCGGCACGCTGACGGTGCCGGGGCTGCACAACTACTTCACCGGTGGCAACGCCGGCTGATTTTCCGGGAGCCGCGGAAAAGACTGTGGGCCGCACCCTCGCTACGGGGGTGCGGCCCACAGTTGCGTTGTCCCTGACTCAGTTCGCACCCGTCAGTAGTAACGTGTTCGGGCTGCGGCCGGTAGGCCGAGCCGCGGGCATCGGGGGGCGTTTGGCGGCCGCCGCGCTCGCCGCGGGACGGCTGCGCGCTGCCGAATGCCGTGGGTCGGCGAGCCGGCCGCGTGCGGCGATGCCACCGCGAGCCGGGCGGCCGCGACGGTCACCACTTCCTCCGGCCCGCAAGGCTCCCTCTTCGGCCGCAAGTCCAACAGCTGTCTCTGCGATTAAGAGTCGAACGGCATGGGCGGCTTGAAAGCGTCCGTGAAGCTCGGCGGAGGCTTCGGCGACATCCGCCCTGGTGCAGGTCGGTCAGCGGTGCCGGTGCGGACCTGTGTTTCCGGATGGGCACGACGCTCTACTGCACCGCTGGGCACGGCCTCGACGCCAAGATCGTCGGTGGCGGCTGGGGCTTCTATAGCCTGCTGGTGTCGCCCGGAGGCATGGGCGACACCGCCCGCGACGACATCGTCGGCCGTGACGCGGTCGGCGCCCTCTGGCTGCTGAGCTCGCCCGCGCAGACATCAACTGGCCAGCGGTCGAGTGGACATCGACGCCGCCTAAGACGGGGTGAACACCGAGCCCGCTGGTTTCTAGGCCCTGCGGCCGGTGAGTGCGGCGCTTCATAGTGCGGAAACATGCGCACGGTTCCCATGCTCCCGGCAAAGAGATGGTCAAGGAGGAGATCTCTTTGTCCGGTGCTGTACTCCTGTGAGATCTTGGTGAAGATTCTTTGATCTTCCCGTGCCGGATCAGGCGTGAGATTGTCGCGGCGTAAGCGGCGGCGCCAGTTCGTGGGGGGCGAGCGCTGGCGCATGTCGTGCCGAGGGGGCGTGGCCTGTACGGCGAGCCGATCCTGCTGCCATGCCCATGAGTGATGCTGCCGAACGTCAAAGAGATTGTTGGGCAGACACATGCCATCGGTCAGAGACGTCGGCAGACGCCGACGACGTATCCGAGACACACTCGCCAGAGCCACGAGCGGGACGGCCCTCGTCACCGCCGCGGCCGTACTGACGGGCCTGATCCAGGCGGCTCCGGCCGCGGCCGAGACGGTGCCCGATGAGGACAGCGGGTTCAGCCGCAACAGCATCGGTGAGTCGCGGCGGCTCGACCGCTGTCTGAGTGGTGTGGCGCTGCACTTCGGTGGTGCCCAGATGAAGGCCAAGGCCATCGAGGGCCTGACCGGCACCGAGCAGCAGCTCCGCGAGATCGTCGGGGACATCGGCTGGATCGGCTTCGGCCCTCTCGGTCTGGCCGCCGACGCCGACAAGGAGGCCGGCGGCGCCTACGGCGACGCGGCCAAGGCGCGTACCGCCGGCCTCGACACCGCCAATAAGCCCTACGTCGAATCGGCTTGGGCCAGCGACGACATGGAGTGGCACGCGCCGGAGTTCGGCGAGGACGTCACTCACTTCACCCTCGTCACCCAGACCGAGCTCGCCTACCGCCTCGGTTGGGACGGCCACAGCAACGCCAACGCCGAGGCCATCGCCCGTGCCAGGGCCATCGCCGAGGAGAACCGCGGCAAGGACACCTGGCACGACTTCGCCGCCGACGACATGCTGCGCGACAGCGAGCTCGGCAACACCCGCTACTCGCGCGGTACGACCTCCAGCGACATCGCGTCCTACCTGCGGCGCGGAGGCTTCGCGACCGAGACGCCGGCCAAGGACTCCGCCGAGTACCGCGTCGAGGTCGAGGACCTCAAGCAGGCATGGGCGTCCTGCGACGCCCAGAACCCGGTCGACCCGCGGCGCATGCTCAACGACCCGGTGATGACCGCGATGGTCGAATGGGAGCAGGAGTACGCCGGACAGGCAACCCAGCGCGCCAAGATTATCCAGGCGGAGGCCGACGCCGCCGCGGCGACCCGCGAGGCCACCGACGACATGGTCGAGGCCATCGGACAGGCGTGGCTCGCCGAGCAGATCCTGACCTGGCGCAAGTACTGGCAGGACACCCTAGCCCAGGACCCCGACACCATCCTGGACAAGCCCGACCAGGCGATGTACGACCAGGCTACGGCGGACCTCACCCGCGCCCGCAGTAACGTGGCGGCCCTGGTCACCTCGGCCAAGGCCCACGCCACCGCGGCCGCCACCGCCGCCGAGAAGACCGCTACGGCGCAGCAGGAAGCCTGGGCCGTCGCCGACACCAGCCACGTGCCGCGCGGCCGCGGTTTGATGTACGCCCAGCAGTCGGTCCAGGTCGCCCGCGCCTCCGGCGCCGCCGCCGCGGCCGCCGCGAAGGCGACCGAGACCGCGCTCGCCGCCGCCAACGCCACGATCGCCGACAGCGACGCGCTGCTCGCCAAGGCGCAGACCGAGTCGCACGCGATCAACACCGAGTTCCGCCGCGTCGCCGCCGAGGAGGCCGCCGCCCAGGCGAAGGCCGCCGCCGACAGCGCCGAGGCCAACGCCACGGCCGCCGCCGAGAGCGCGACCGCCGCCAAGGCGGCCCGTACGACGGCCGAGCAGAAGCGCGACAAGGCCAAGACCGCCGCCGCCACCGCCGCCGGCGAGCGCGCCAAGGCCCAGGTGGAGCAGGCCACCGCCGTCGCCTCCCGGGCCACGGCCGCCGCCGAGCGCGCCAAGGCGCAGGAGGCCGAGGAGCGGGCCGCGACCCAGCAGACCGCCGCCCGGAACGCCGACACGGCCGCCGGGACCGCGACCACCGACGCGACGACGAAGCGCAAGCTCGCCGACGAGAAGGCCAAGGCCGCCCAGACCGCGCGCGAGAAGGCGATCGCCGCCCTCCAGGCGAAGCAGGCCACCGCGGCCCGCGCCGCCGCCCTGGAGAGCGCGGCCGCCGCCGCCGAGGGCACCGCGACCGCCGCTGAGACCCGGGCTGCCGCCACCGCCGCCCGTACAGCCGCGAACCAGGCCGCCACGGTCGCCACCGCCGCGCAGACCGCCGCGGACCAGGCCACCACCGCCGCCGTGACCGCGCGCACCGCCGCCACCAAGGCGGAGGGCGCCGCCGAGCGCGCCCAGGCCGACGCCGACAGTGCCTGGTCGGCGTACCACTCCTCCCTCGGCGCGGCCTCCACCGCGCACGCCGCCGCCGCTGCCGCCCTGGACGCCACCCAGGACGCCGCGACCCGCGCGGACAACGCGGCCACGGCCTCGGAGAATGCCACCGAGCTCGCCAAGAAGGCCGAGCAGGAGGCCGCCGCCGCCGGGACGAGTGCAGCCGAGGCGGTGAAGTCGGCCGCGACCGTGGTCGGCCGCGCCTACGCCGCGGGTCAGGCCGCGCTCGCCGCCCGCGACAGCGCCGCCGAGGCCGTCGCCGCCGCCGGCGAGGCCGTCGCCGTCGGCAGCCCGTACCAGGAGAGGGACAGCTCGGCCGCGTTCGCCGTGCTCGTCGGCCAGGCGTCCAAGACGCTCGCCGAACAGCAGGCCGCCGCCGCCCAGGCCAAGGCCGCCGAGGCCGCCGAGGCCGCCGAGTCCGCGCAGCAGACGGCCGCGCAGGCCACCGGCGACGCGAAGATCGCCGCCGAGGCAGCCGCCCGCGCGGCCGCCGACTCGGTCCGCGCTGTGGAAGCCGTGACCCGCGCCCAGGCTTCCGCGGCCGACGCCGCCGACGCCCAGAAGGGTGCGAAGTCCGCCGCCGACGCCGCCTCCGGCCACGCCCAGCAGGCCGGCAACGACGCCGTCAGCGCCCGTCTCATCGCGAACGAGGCGAGCGGCGCCGCCGCCGAGGCCGACCGTGAGGCCACCGACGCCGAGCGGCACGCCGCCGAGGCGAACGAGAAGGCCGGCCGGGCCGCCGAGGCCGCCGAGGAAGCCGCGAAGAAGGCCGCCCAGACCGAACAGGAGGCCAAGGACGCCGAGTCGAAGGCGTCCGACGCGGAAGGGAACAGCACCGCCGCCGAAGAGGCCGCGAAACAGGCCGAGCAGGAACAGCGCGAGCGGAACGAGACCCAGCACAAGGACGCGCTCGCCGAGGGCACCACGCCCATCAAGGGCGGCGCCGCCAACTGGCCTGCGCTCGGCCAGCGCGAGGAGCAGATACTCCTCGACGCCTGCGGCCAGACCTGCGTCGACGACTACCGGAACGGCCTCGCGGCCGTCTCCGTGAACGTCGTCGAGTGGGCCACTGCCAACGGCGGCCAGATCCTCTTCGACCAGCTCGGTGCCGCCGAGGTCAAGGGATGCCTGGCCCGGTACGACGTCGAGGACTGCCTCTGGTCGCTGATCGACATTCCCTCGTCCGCCGTGATCGTGGGCCGCGTGCCCGCGCTCGCCCAGGCGATCGAGCAGGTCTCCACCGGCATCCGGCAGATCTTCGTCGACGCCGACAACGCCCTGCGCCGGCTCAACGAGCTGACCGCCGTCATCAGCGACGTCCGCAGCACCCCGCGCCTGGAGCGCTGCCTCGCGGGAGTCGCCCTGCACGCGGGCGGCGCCAAGACGAAGGCCAAGGCCATCGAGGGCCTGACCGGTACCAACGACCAACTGCACGCCGTCGTCGGCGACGTCGGCTGGATCGGGTTCATGCCGCTCGGGCAGGCCAGCGACGAGGACCGGGAGGCCGGTTACGCCTACCTGGACGCCTTCGCCGCGCAGAAGGCCCTCCTGGAGGACGCGAACCGCCCGTACGCGATGAGCTCGTTCAGCGACGAGATCACGCTGCACGCACCGGAGTTCGACGCCGACGTCATCGCCTACACCTCCTCCTCGCAGGCGAAGCTGGCCGACCGCATCGGCTGGGACGCGCACACCAACGCCAGCCCGGAGGCGATCGCCAAGGCCCGGGAGATCACCGAGCAGAACCGGGGCAAGGACAGCTGGGACGACTTTGCGGCAGACGTCATGCTGCGGGACTCCAGCCTGACCAACACCCGTTTCTCCGGCGTTACCACCGCCGCCGACATCGCCACCTACCTGCGGCACGGAGGTTTCCTCGACCAGCCCATCGCCGAGGGGACCGCGGACTTCCGTATCGAGGTCGAGAACCTCAAGCAGGCGTGGGCCTCCTGCAACCACCAGGACCCGGTGGACCCGCGCAACGCCCTGAGCGCCGCCGTCTCCCAGGCGTCGGCCGAATGGGAGGCGGAGTACGCCGGACAGGCCGCCCCGCGCGCGATCATCATGCAGGCGGAGGCCGACGCCGCCGCCGCGACCCGGACCGCCACCGCCACCATGATCGAGGCCATCGGCCAGGCGTGGCGCGCCGACCAGGTCCTGCGCTGGCAGAAGTACTGGCACGACAAGCTCGAAGCCGACCCGGACCACATCCTCAAGCCGAAGCAGGCCCTCTTCGACAAGGCGAAGACGGACCTGGCGAACGCACGCGGCAAGGTCCAGGCGCTGGTCACCAAGGCGAAGGAGCAGGCCGCCCTGGCCGCCGCCGCGTCCCAGCGTGCGGTGACCGCCCAGCAGCAGGCCTGGACGATCGCGGACGCCGGTGAGGTGCCGCGTGGTCGTGGCCTGATGTACGCGCAGCAGTCGGTGCAGGTCGCCCGTGCCTCGGGCGCGGCCGCCACGGCCGCCGCGAAGGCGACGGAGACGGCCCTGAACGCGGCGAACGCCACGGTCTCAACGTCCGAGGCGCTGCTCGCCCTGGCGAAGACCGAGGCGCACGCGGTGAACACCGAGTTCCGCCGCATCGCCGCCCAGGAGGCCGCCGCCCAGGCGAAGGCCGCGGCGGACAGTGCCGACGCCTACGCGGCCTCGGCCGCGGCGAACGCCGCGACCGCCAAGAAGGCCAAGGAAACCGCTCTGGAGGAGGAGGAACAGGCCCGTCAGGCCGCGGCCGACGCGCAGGCGTCCCGGGCCGTCGCCGAGTTGGAGCGCGCCAACGCGGCGGCCTACCGGGCCACCGCGGAGAGCGAGCGGGACAGGGCCAAGACCTACGAGGCCCAGGCGGTCGCCCAGGGGCAGATCGCCAGCGACGCCCGCGCCTCGGCCGAGGCGGCGGGAGCCACGGCCTCGACCAAGAGGGCCGACGCCGAGCAGGCGGAGCGCGACGCCGTCGCTGCCCGCGACAAGGCCCTGGAGGCCGAGCAGCGGCGGGACTCGCTGGAGGCCAAGGCACAGGCCCTGGAGGCGCACGCCGCCGCCGTGGACGGTACGGACGCGGCCGAGGCCGCCCGGGCCGCCGCGAACGATGCCCGTGCCGCCGCCAACACGGCGACCACGGCCGCCACCAACGCCCGCGCGGCGGCGAACGCGGCCACGGCCGCGGCCACCAACGCCCGTGAGGCGGCCACCAAGGCACAGGGCTCCGCGGCCCGGGCCAAGGCGGCGGCCGACGCCACCTGGGCCTCCTACCTGGCCGCGGCCGGTTCCGCGGCCGCGGCCCACGCGGCCGCGGCCGAGGCCATCGACGCCTCGGAGGCGGCGGCGGCCGACGCCAAGGGCGCCAAGGAGCAGTCGGAGAAGGCGTCCGCGGCGGCCAAGACCGCCAAGTCGGAGGCTGCCGCCGCCCGCAGCGAAGCACAGCAAACCGCTGCCTGGGCGGCGACCACCGCCGGCAAGGCACATGCGGCCGTGCAGGCGTCGCTCGCGGCACGTGACTCCGCTGCCGCGGTGGTCAAGCCCGCGAACGAGGCGATCGCCCTCGGCGGTCCGTTCCAGGAGGTCGACAGCTCCGCCGCGTTCGCGGTTCTGACGGGTCAGCAGTCCCTGACGATCTCGCAGCAGCAGGCGGCGGCAGCAGCCGCCACCGCGAACCAGGCGGAAGGGTTCTCCGCCGAGGCGAAGGCCCTGGCCGAACAGGCCGCCGCGGACATGAAGCTCGCGGCGCAGGCGGCCGCGGCTGCGGCGTCCGACGCGGCCCGTGCCGCCAAGGCGTACCAGCGAGCCCAGGCCTCGGCCACTCAGGCCGCGGCGGACGCGAAGCTCGCCCAGGCGTCGGCGGACCGGGCCTCGGGCTACGCCCAGTCGGCCGGCGAGGACGCTATGACGGCGTTGTGGGCGGCGAGCGACGCCGAACAGGACGCCATCGCGGCGGACAACGCGGCCACCGAGGCGGAGAAGGACGCCGCTTCGGCCCGTGCAGCGGCCACTCAGGCCGAGGAGGACGCCGCCAGCGCCCGCGCCACAGCCACCCAGGCAGAGTCCGACGCGACGGCGGCGGAGGAAGCCGCCGCCGGTGCCAGGGAAGCGGCAGAGGAGGCCCAGGCCGCTGCGGACCGTACGGAGACGCAGGGCAACAACCAGCAGATCACGGAGGGGATCAACACCGGGCTCGGCGGGGTGTGGGCCGTCCTCGACCACATCGAGTACATCGGCGAACCGCAGAACGTCGTTAAGGACAACTGCAACCCGATCATCCACTTCGGTGACTGCACGATCTCGGCCACGATCACGTACAAGTCGCACGTCGACCTCTACATGTGTCTGGCGCCCGAGCTCGCCGCCACGGGCGGGTGCCCGAAGGAGGACACGGTCTACCTCGGCCCCGAGGTGACGGACCCCAAGACCGAGCGGTTCACCTACACCCTGACGATGGCCGAGTTCAACTCGGGCATCGACCCGATCGACGTCCTTCTCGGCGACTTCATCGGGTGTGCCCAGAAGATCACGCCGGGCGGGGCGTCGGGCAGCTGGGGCGACTGCGCGTGGGCGGCGGGCTGGTTCGTCGCGGGCGCGCTGTTCAAGTCAGCGAAGGCCGCAGTGACGGCGATGGACGCCGCCATCAAGACGGGCATCGGCTTCACCGACGCGTGGCTGGCGCTGCGGTCCCTCGGCCTGGCCGAGGGCGTCATCTCCGGCATCGGTACGAAGGTGATCCAGCGGCTTCAGGAAGCCTGCGAGAAGGTCGACGGCGTCGTCCCCAACACCTTCGCCTTTGCAGCCTTCTCCGCCAGTTCCACTAGCAATCCGCAGTGTTGGGTCGAGATGGGCGGGCCCGGTGTCTGGAACATTTCCAAGGAAGGTGGTAAGAAGCCGGCCGCAGTCGCCTACGAGTTCCAGATCACGGGAGTTCCCGATGGATTCGGCTACCTGATCAGGAACACGCCGAACCCCAGGGGAGAGCTGAAGTTCGACGGCTACAAGGGCGGTACTCTGCTGGAGGCCAAGGGGCCTGGATACTCGAACCTCATGTCCTTCAGGCCGAAGATCGTAGAGGAGGACTTCGTGAAGCAGGCAAAGGATCAGGTTGCGGCTGCACCGAATACCCCTCTTGAATGGCACATAGCCGAGGAGGATGTGTTCCAGGTGGCTCAGGAGGTGTTCAAGAACATCCCTGAACTCGCTCGGATCAAGGTCATCCACACCCCGGCCACCTCGTAGCAGAAATGTCGGCGCCCCGGTTCGCCGGGGCGCCGACCTCATTCCTTTGCCTGGAGTGGCATGTGAGTTACGACATCTTTGTGTGTCGGTTCGAGAATGGTGAGACGGTCCCGCTGGACATGAGCGTCGCGCACGACGTCCTCGATCCGTACGCGGTGGGGCATGAAGGCCAGCAGGAATCCCTGCAGTTGAGTATGGGGGAGGGGGGCGAGGCGGACGTCTACCTCAGCAGCCCGACCAACATCACCTTCACCCGTTTCGGAGGCGCGGGGGTCATGGACCTCGTCTCCGCCCTGCTGCAACGGCTGGATGCCGTTCTCGTCCTTCCGGGCGGGACGGTCATCCTCCAACGGGACGGGGACCGGGCGCATCTGGCCCCGTTCATGAGAGATGAGTGGTCCGTCGTCGTCGCGCGGACCGGAGCGGAGATCACGCAGGCGATCCGCGCGTCGTGAGCGCGTGACGAAGGGGGGCGGGGCCCGGGGCCGCGGGCCGCGGGCCCCCCCGAGGGGGCGTCGGGCGGGGGGGCGGCCGGCCCCCCACGGCGCGAGGCCCGCCCCCCGGGCGGCGGAGTGTG